>DASTRO010000046.1:0-62656 GCA_035761165.1 Gemmatimonadaceae bacterium
CTCTACGGCGCGCTCGTCGTGCGCGGCCCGGACGAGCCCCGGCTCGACGCCGAGCGCGTCCTGGTGCTCGACGACGTGGCGCTCGACCGCCATGGCCAGATCAAGCCGCCCGGGAAGTGGATCGAGCACCACGATGGCCGCCAGGGCGGCACCACGCTCCTCAACGGGCGCGCGGATCCCGAGCTCACCATGGCCGCGGGCCAGGTGGAGCGCTGGCGCTTCGTCAACGCCGCCAGCGCGCGCTACGTGCGGCTGTCCATCGGCGGGCGCCCGTTCACCATCCTCGGCACCGACGGCGGGCTGCTCACCGCCCCGGTGACCGTGACCGAGGTGCTCCTCGCGCCGGCGGACCGGGTGGATCTCGCCGTTGGGCCGTTCGCCGAAGGGGAGACCGTGCAGATCGAGTCGCTCCGCTACGACCGCCGCACGGTCGCACGATCGAAGGTGGCGCGATTCGCGACGGTGCGGGTGGGTTCGGCGATGCCCTCGCGGGCCGTCATCCCCGAGCGGCTGCGCCACATCGAGCCGCTGGTGACCGGCCCGGTGTCGCCCACTCGCGAGGTGCACCTCGGCTTCAAGCTGAGCGCCAGGCGCGGGGTGGACTTCGTGGTCAACAAGGAGCCGCACCACCGCGACCTGCCGGTGAAGGTGGGCGAGCTGCAGGTGTGGGACATCGTGAACGACACGATGATGGACCACCCCTTCCACCTGCACGGCTTCTTCTTCCAGGTGCTGGCGGTGGACGGGCGCCCGCCGGAGTTCCTCTCCTGGGAGGACACGGTGAACGTGCCGCCCAAGGCCCGCGTGCGGATCGCGTGGATGCCCGACGACCGGCCCGGGGAGTGGATGTATCACTGCCACATCCTGGAGCACCACGAGTCGGGCATGATGGGCCACTTCGAGGTCGTGCGGTGACGTGCGATGGGCGCGCGCCGGTGAGCCTGCGACGCGCATCGGCGCGCGCCCGAACGGCCGTCCGCACGCGCGCGGGCACGCGCTAGAGGCGCGCCCGTCGCAACAGCTGCGCGTTGACGGCGACGATGATCGTGCTGAGCGACATCAGCACCGCACCGACGGCCGGCGTGAGCACCACGCCCCAGGGCGCGAGCACGCCGGCGGCGAGCGGGATCGCGACGATGTTGTAGCCCGCGGCCCACCAGAGGTTCTGGACCATCTTGCGGTAGCTCGCGCGCGAGAGGTTGATGATCCGCGGCACATCGCGCGGATCGCTGCGCACGAGCACCACGTCTCCCGCCTCCACCGCGACGTCGGTGCCGGCGCCGATCGCCACGCCGACATCGGCGGTGACGAGCGCCGGTGCGTCGTTCACGCCGTCGCCCACCATGGCGACACGCTTCCCCTGCCGCTGCAGCGCCTCGATGTTCGCGGCCTTCTCCTCGGGCAGCACCTGCGCGAGCACGGTGTCGATGCCGAGGTCACGGGCGACGGCCTCGGCCACGGGCTTCGCGTCGCCGGTCATCATCACCACTTCGAGACCGGCGTCGTGCAGCCGGCGCACCGCCTCGGCGGACTCCGGTCTGACCGCGTCGGCCACGGCGAAGGCGGCGAGTGTCCGGCCACCCTCGACGAGGTAGACGACGCCCTGTCCGCGCGCCGCTGCCTCCTCGGTGAGGCGTCGGAGCTCCGGCGTCGGCGTCGTCCCGTCGGCCGCCAGGAGGTTCGGGCCGCCGGCCAGCAGCTCGCGTCCGTCCACCACCGCCCGCACGCCGCGGCCGGGGACGGCCTGGAACGCCGTGGCGGCCGGCACCGAGAGCCCGTGCTCCTCCGCGCTCCTCACGATGGCTCGCGCGACCGGATGCTCGGCGTCGCGCTCCACCGCCGCGGCGAGGCGCAGCGCCTCGTCGTCCGCCAGGCCGTCTGCCGTGCGCATGCCGACGACGCGATGCTCGCCGAGCGTGAGCGTGCCCGTCTTGTCGAAGACCACCGCCGTGAGGCGCCGCGCCTCCTCGAGGCCGCGCCGGTCGCGGACGAGCAGTCCGCCCTGCGCGCCGAGCGTGGTCGAGATGGCGAGCACGAGGGGCACGGCCAGGCCGAGCGCGTGCGGACAGGCGATGACGAGTACCGTCACCAGCCGCTCGATCGCGGTGGCGGCCGTCGCGTCGGCGAGCAGCCAGGCGACGAGCGTGACCGCGCCCGCACCGAGCGCGACCCAGGTGAGCCATCGCGCCGCGCGGTCGGCGAGTGCCTGCGCGCGCGAGCGAGACGTCTGCGCCTGCTCGACGAGGCGCATGATCCCGGCGAGCGCGGTGCGCTCCCCCGTGCCGGTGACCTCGACGCGGAGCGACCCGGCGCCGTTCACCGTCCCGGCGATCACCTTGGCGCCCTCGCCCTTGTCCACGGGCGCGGACTCGCCGGTGATCATCGCCTCGTTCACGTCGCTGTGTCCCGAGCGCACCACGCCGTCGGCCGGCACGCTCGCCCCGGGCCGGACCAGCACGATGTCCCCATCATGGAGCGCGGACACCGGCACCTCCTCGACACGCTCGTCCGCGCCCACGCCCGTCACCCGCGCGGCGGTGCCCGGCAGGAGCTTCGCCAGCTCGCCGAGCGCGCCCTGCGCCTGCGCGATGGAGCGCATCTCGAGCCAGTGGCCGAGGACCATGATCGTGACGAGCGTCGCCAGCTCCTCCCAGAGCGGCATGCCGGGAAAGCCGAGCGTGACGGCCGCGCTGAAGACGAACGCCACGGTGATGGCGAGCGCGATGAGCGTCATCATGCCCGGCAGGCGCGCGCGGATCTCGTGCACGGCGCCCTGCACGAACGGCCAGCCGCCGTACACGAACACGGCCGTGCCGAGGAGCGGCGGGATCCAGCGCGCTCCGGGAACGGCCGGCGGTCTGTAGCCGAGCGCGCGGGGCAGCATGTGTCCCCAGATCAGGATCGGGACGGTGAGCGCGAGCGATAGCCAGAACCGGTCGCGGAACATCGCCACCGAGTGCCCGGCGTGCTTGTCGTGCGCCGCGTGCTCGTGCGCGGCCATCCCGCCGGCCGCGTGCGCGGCGTGGGCGGCGTCCGGCGCGTGGGGCGCCGAGGGGGCGTGCGCGTCCGCGGCACGGCCGGGCGCGCCGGCGTGCGCATGATGGTGCCCGACGTCGAGTGCCCGGTGGGGCGCGGGTTCCTCGACGCCCCCGTGGGTCGCCCGTCCTGCGACGTCCGGAGCCCGTGCACCGGTGCCCGACGGCGATGCCTCGGCCGGTCCTGCGTGATCCTGATGCCGCATGCTGCTCACCCCGGTTTCGGTGATGCCACGCCCGCGCCGTCCGCCGCGAGAGGACCCACCATGCTCGCAGGTCGCGGGCCCGCGTACGCTCCCGAGGCGCGGCGGCAGGGGATCGCTATTGCGGCCCTGGCGATTCCCACCCATAGTCGGGGCTTCGCTCTCCATCGCGCACCGGGGCCGTGGGCCGCGCCGTGGGGAGGGGATGCCGGCGTCAGCGCCGGCCGGGTCCGTGTCGCTTCGCCTGCGGGCCGACGTCCGTGCCGCCCGCTCCCCGGGCCCACCGCTGTCCTCACCCTCGCCGCCTGCACCGGGCCGCTCCGCGGAGCGCCGTCGGATCCGGTGCACGTCGCCCAAGGAGGGATCATGCACGGAGAGGAGACGCGCACAGGGAAAGCGGGCCGCTGCCGGGGCTGCGAGATCGACATTCACATCGAGAGCCACGGCGATGTGAACATCTACAACTGCACGGAGCCGGCGGGTGGCGAGCCGCCGGCTCCGCCGCCGAGCCAGGAGGAGTGCAAGCCACCTCGCGCCGAAGGGGCCTGCGTCCCGCTCGGCCTCGGTTGCAAGCCGAAGCAGAGCAAGCGGCGAAAGCTCGAGCGGCTCATGGCACGGAACCGGGTGCCCAGCGTCCTCGCGGCGTCGTTCTTCCAGACCTCGCGGCGGTTCCTCAAGGGCGTGGCGCCGGCGAACGACTTCGAGCAGGCCGTGTTTCCCGTCTTCGCGGCGATGACGCCCGAGATCCGGAGCCTCCTGGCCTGTGCCGTCGACAGCTTCGAGTCGACTCCGTCCGACCTGCGCAACGCCGGCCTCGATCCGCTGATCACGGCCGATCCGGACCGGCCGGTGGACACGGCGACACTGGCGACGGCGCTCGTTCGCGAGATCGGGCAGCGGGCGGCGGAGGGCGTGTTCGGGAACCCGCTCGCCGTCGAGCAGGAGCGCCCCGGGCTGAATCGCTTCTTCGACCCGGGCAGCAACGAGACCTTCCAGTCGCAGCTCCTGATCTGCCAGGTCAACGACCTGCGCACCGCGAGCTTCCGCCCGGCCCTCGCGATCGGTGACTACCTGCCGTCCGAGATCCAGCAGCATTGCGAGCTGGTGCTCGGCGAGGACGGGGTGATCCGGCAGAACTGCAGCGTCCAGACGGGCGACTGCCCCGGCAACGTGCTGCCGGACAACGTCTGCGCGCGCGTGCCGGACGTCGCCAACGACGATGCCGTCGTGATCACCGGCGTCAACTTCATGAGCACCGACATGAAGGTGCGGCTCACGGCGCGGAACGGCACGGCGACTGCGGACGTGGATGCGCACGTGTTCGGCGACGTGACGACGCCGCTCAACGAGGTCGTGGACGGCACGACGCGGATCATCCAGGACTGCCGGGTGAAGGACCGGCTGACGTTCGTGGTGCCCGCGGATCTCCCGCCGGGCGTGTACGAGCTGCAACTGCTGCTGCCGAACACGACGGGCATCGCGGTCTTCGGGCCGACCATCTTCTCGAACACGGAGTACGTGAACATCCTGCCGCCCTCCACGGCGCGCTTCCAGATCGTGGCCGAGCGGCTGCGGGCCCGCCAGGAGACGTCGCCGCAGTCGTTCGGGTCGGACGAGGTGGCGTTCACCGTGCTCGCAGCGGAGCTGCTGCCCGACTTCACCACGGGCCCGGTCCAGCGGTTGGACCGCCGCTTCGACGACGTCGACTCCGGCGACAACCGCACCGTGGACGCCGTCGTCTTCACGCACGCGCGGGAGATCGCGGGCATGGCGATGGGGATCGTCGGCTTCGAGGTGGACAGCGAGCGGGCGTTCAATCAGCAGCTCCGGACCTTCTCGGACGCCTTCGTCGACTACGTGACGCGGGCCTGGGACAAGTTCCGCACGGAGCTCGGCGCCGGGGCAGGGGCGGCGATCAAGGCGCTGGGGCTGCTGAAGGGCGCGCTCGCCGTCGCCATCGCGGCGGTGCTGGCGATCGCCATCATCGCCGTGGTCGCGTATTGGGCGCCGGCCGACCTGATCATGGACGATGCCATCGGCTACTCGGTGATCGAGCTCACCGCGCTGACCAGCGCCAACGTGCCGTCGCCGGGCTTCGGCCACTTCGACTCGCCGCAGGGCCTGCGCATCAATCTCACGCCGCTGGAGAAGGGGGCCCTCACGTATCGCGAGTTCCGCGAGTACGTGAGCGACGACGAGGACAGCAACTACGAGGTGTATTTCCGCTACAACCGGACGGCGTGACGCCAGCCCCGGCCCGAGCCGGCACGCCGTTCGCGTTCCGGCGCGCGTGCGATCGCCCCCGCCGCATGGTCAGCGTTCACCGTCGATGGCGCGTCGTGGGCGCGCCGGAGGAGGAGACCGATGTCGGAGCTGCCCGAGAAGAGCCGGCAGCCCGGCGGCGGCGAGCCCGATGCCGCCGCCGGGGGCGCCGGCGCCCCCCCGGATCCGGGGGAGCCGAACCGCGCACCGAGGGTGACGCGCGCGTACGCCACGGACCGGATCACCGTCGAGTGGCGCGCCGAGCGCTGCATCCACAGCGCCAACTGCATCCGCGCGCTCCCGCGCGTCTTCGATCCGCGGCGCCGACCGTGGGTGGACGTGCAGGCCGCCGAGGCGGACGAGATCGCGCGGGCGGTGCTGCGCTGCCCGACCGGCGCGCTGCACTTCGTGCGGCACGACGGTGGACCGCAGGAGGCGCCCGACGTGCCGACGACGCTCACGCCGATCCGGAACGGGCCGCTCTACGTGCGCGGCGACGTCGAGGTGCGGGGCCTCGACGGTCAGCCGATCCGCGCCGGCACGCGCGTATCGCTCTGCCGGTGCGGCCTCGCGCGGCAGATCCCCTTCTGCGACAACACGTGTCGGCAGGCGCGGTGGCGCGAGCCGTCGAGCGCCGTGTCGCCGAGCGGTCCGACGGGCGGGCCCGAATCGGCCGCGCCCGGCGTGGGCTGAGCCCGTCGCGGCGGTGCGCCATGGCCGGGCGACGGTCGGAGGGCGCGATCAGGGATCGTCGCGCAGTGCCGCAGGGTCGATGGCGTGGCGGAGGACGAGCTGCTGGCAGAGGTAGCCGACGACATACTCGGGCGCCGTGGCGACGGTGATCTCCCGCGTGGCCTCCAGCTCGGCCACCGCGTCCGCGAGCGCGTGCCAGAGCGGCGTGTCCTGGAACTCGGCGAAGGGGCGCACCGGCGACATCACCTCACTCCCGGACGCGAGTCGCGTCGCGGCCCGCCCGACGGCCCGGGCTGCCCCGGAGGACGTGCGTCTCGTAGTAGGCCACCACGCGCGCACGCACGGACGCCTCGCTGTCCCCCACGGCCGCCCGGAATGCTGCGTGGTGGCGATCGTCGCCGGCGACCGCGAACCACCACCAGGCCTCCCGGGGGCCCCGGTCGGGCTCCTCCACACGGCAGGTGTACGCGCGGCCGCCTTCCATGAACTCGAACGCTCCCCTCAGGCTGACCATGACTGCTCCTTGCCGCGATGATGCCTGAGGCGCTCGCGAGCCGCCGGCAGGCCGGTGCATGCCACACGCCACGGGCCGCTCCCGGGCGACCACGGGCGTCAGCGTGTGCTCTGCGGAGACTGTGGCTGCGCACGTCGCTGCCAGCGCGTCTGCCAGGGCGCGGCGCGGCGGGCGAGCAGGTCGTCGTAGTACGCCACGATGCGGGTGCGAATGCCCTCCTGCGTGTCGCTCGCCATGGCCCGGAAGGGGGCGTGCCGCTGATGCCGCTCGGTGGACACGGCGAACCACCACCACGCGTCTCCCGCCCGGGGGTGCGACGCCTCGACGTGACAGGTGAACGTGCGACCGGCGTCGACGAAGCTGAAGCTCTGCTCTGGCTCGTGCATTCACTCTCCCTGGTCGGTCGAGGTGTGTCGGCCGGGTTCCCGGGGCCGGCCTCGTCGGACGCAAAAGGGGCCCCGCGAGAGCGAGGGCCCCTGTCCATCGGCGGTGTATGCGCGGCGCGCATGTGTCGCATCCGAATCGTAGTGGCTGGCCGCCGGCGGGGCAACATGCCGTCCTGCTCCGCCCGCCAGCCGGCCGGCCTGTGGCCTCGCGGGCGTGACGGAGGTCTCCCGCTGCGACGGCATCGCTCCGTAGCTTGGTCGGGCGCGAGCCGCTCGCGCGTGCCGCGAGACGGAGCGCGGCACGCCGGCGCGAACTCGTGGGTGGCCGGGAGGATCCGGCCATCCGGCACTCTCCTGCGACAACCCCGGGGCATGAGACGATGGATGATGGCCACGTGAGGACGCCCGCCCCGCCGAGCGACGACCTCGTGCAGACGCCGCTCGCGCCGGCCGCGGTGGCCCCGGACGCGGGGGCGGCGCCCGATGCCGTGGTGCCGCCCGCGCCCGGGTCAGCGTCGGTCGCGCCGCCCGCCCCGGCCCGCCGCTACGATCGCGCGATCGTGGACGGACCGCTGCACGCCGCGGTGTGGAAGCTGGCCTGGCCCACGATGCTCACCAACATGTTCGGCGGCCTGCAGGGGCTCGTCGACCACATCATGGTGGGCAACGTCGTCGGCTATGCGGCCAACGCGGCGATCGGCGTGGCGATGCAGATCTGGATCGTGGTCATCGCCTTCATCTCGTCGGTGTTCATCGGGATGAGCGTGCTCGTGGCACGCTTCGCGGGGGCGGGTGACGAGGCGCAGGTGGAGCGCGTGACCTACCAGGCGTTCCTCACCGCGACGGCGCTCTCGCTCCTCGTCCTGGCGCCCATCGGGTACGTGACCGCGCCGGCGCTGCTCGAGCTGGTGAACGCCGCGCCCGCGGTGCGGACCGAGGCGCTGCCGTATCTGCGCATCATGTTCCTGTTCAGCGGGGGGATGCTGCTGTTCTTCATGCTGAGCGGCGCGCTCCGCTCGGCAGGGGACGCGCGCACCCCGATGGTGCTCGGCATCGCGATGACGGTGCTGAACATCCTGCTGAACGCTGTGCTGATCCTGGGCCTCGGGCCGGTGCCGGCGCTCGGCACCGCGGGCGCCGCGTGGGGAACGGTGATCGCGGCGGGGCTCGTCGGCGCCTACGCACTGGTCAGGCTGCTGCGTGGCGGGTGGGTCGTCGCGTTCCCGCGAGGCGGGCCGTGGGCACCGGACTGGGCGGTGATCCGGGAGCTCTTCCGGTTCGGGCTCCCCGCCGGGATCCAGGGGATCGCGATGAACGTCGGCGGCGTGCTGATGCTCGCCTTCATCGGCTCGCTGGCCCAGAGCGCGGCCGCCCAGGCGGCCTTCGCCGTCTCCTACTCGCAGCTCTTCTCCTTCATCACCTGGACGTCGAGCGGGCTGATGGGCGCCGCGGCGGTGGTGGCGGGGCAGAATCTGGGAGCCCGGCGGCCCGACCGCGCGGCCGCCGGCGTGCACGCCGCGGCGCGGTTCGGGCTCCTGGGAGCTGCGGTGATCGGCGCCGCCTTCCTCCTCGTGCCCCGGCAGCTCCTCGCCGTCTTCGGCATGGACGAGCCGGCGGTGGTGGAGCTGGGCACCGAGCTGCTGCGGCTCCTCAGCATCTCCGGGCTCTTCATCACCGTCGCGCTCACCTACACCGGCGGGCTGCAGGGCACCGGCGACACGCGCGGCCCGCTGTACATCTCGATCGTCTCGCAGGTGGTGGTGCCGCTCGGCATCTGCACCGTGATCCAGGAGACGGGGACGCTCCAGCCGACGCACATCTGGCTCGCCATCGTCACCGGCCATGCCACGCGCTGCGCGCTGAGCGTGCTGCGCTTCCGACAGGGGAAGTGGCGCGAGATCACGGTGGAGCTCGGCCGGCCGGAGCAGAACGGGGCGCGCCGCGGCCGGCGCTCACCCGATGCCGGATCGCCGTGAGCCGGTCGCGCGAGGCGGCGCACCACGAGGCACGTTCCTGACCGGCCACTCCGGTCGACCGCGCCTCGTCACCCCGCCCGGCGGAGCAGCTCGACGAGCGCCACGACGGCCGGATCGGGATCGGCGGCGTACTCCCGCTGGATGCGCACGCGATAGAGCTCGGCCTGCCGGAGGGCCTCCGTGCGGTCGCCCATGTGCGCCAGCGCCTGCATCAGGCGCAGCACGGCGCGCCCGCTCTCCGGCACGCGGGCGACGAGCCGGTGCCAGTAAGCCACCGCCCTCGCGTGCTCGCCGCGCTCCTCGCAGCCGATGGCGATCGACTCGAGGGCCGTCGTGTAGGCGCGCAGGAGCCGACTGCGCTGGCTCTCGATCCAGGGCTCGAAGATCTCGCCGTCGGCGATGTAGAAGCCCTCGAGCAGGTCCCCGCGATACAGCTCCACGGCGGCCGCCAGGTCGCCCGCGGCGATCGCCGCGTCGAAGGCGGCCACGTCGCACCAGCAGACGCGCTCGTCCAGCCGCACCTCCTCGGCGCCGCGGGTGAGCAGGGCGTCCGCGCCGAGGGCGCGCCGCAGGAAGTGCAGCGCCTGGCGCAGCGCGGCGCGGCCGTGGAGCTCGTCGTGCTCGGGCCAGAACATCGCCACCAGCGTCGCGCGGCGGTGGAAGTCCCCCGGCGGCGTGAGGGCGAGATGGGCGAGCAGGGCCAGCCGCCGCGGCTGGGCCAGCACGGTGCTCACCTCGCAGCCGTCGCGGTCGCGCAGGTCCACGGCACCGAGTAGCCGGAGCCGGATCGTCCGACGGCCACGGGACACCGGAATCTGCCTCCCCGCTGAGGGTGACGCATAGATAACGCTCGACTCACGGGGCGGTGACGGGGGTGGCGTACACTCGGACCAGATCCTTACAGCCGCCGTCCGTCGCGGACCCACGCGACCGTCCGGGGTGGACGCCGGCCGACCTTCCGCAGGAGCGCACCATGTCATCGTCGATCCGCACGTCCGCCCTCGCCGCCACCGCGATCCTGGCCGCCCTCGCCGTTCCCGCGATCGCGTCCGCCCAGCACCACCTGTCGACGGTGCACGTCTCGCCCTCCGCGGCCGCCGAGGCGGGGGTGCTGCACGCCCGCGCCGTGGCCGCCGGCGACTCCCTGAACCAGCTCCGCAAGGCCTCGCGCCTGCACGAGCAGTCGGCGGACCTGCGCCCGGCCGAGGATCCGCAGGCCTTCGAGTGCCTGCGCCAGGCGGCGCTCCTGCGCTACTACTCCGGCGATCGGCGCGGCGCCATCGGCCTGATGGAGCGGGCCGCGCAGCTCGCCGCCGACCGCGGCGACGTGATCACCGCGGCGCGGAGCTTCTCGACCGCCGCCATCATGGCGCACGAGACGAAGCAGCCCGCGCGCGCGTGGACGCTCGGCGTCCGCGCCGAGCTCCTCACGGCGTCGCCGCTGTTGACCGAGGCGCAGCGGCTGGCGCTGCGGAGCGAGATCGTGAAGCTCGACCGCAGCGCCCAGCAGGTGTCGGTCCGTTAGGCGCCCGGCGGCACCAGGGCGTCACCGCGCCGCCGCGCCTCCTCGACGAGCGCGTCGGCGCGGGCGCCCGCTTCCTGCACGATCCGGTCGGCCTGCGCGTCGGCCTCGCGGCGCAGCCGGTCCGCGGCCGCCTGCGCGGCGATGCGGGCCACCGGGCTCTTGGCCTGTGCCACCAGCGCATCGGCCTTCTGGTCGCCCTCGCGCCGCACCCGCGCGGCCAGCGAGTCCGCCTCGCGCCGGATGGTCGCGGCCCGCTCCTCCGCCTCGGCCAGCAGCCGCGCCGCCTCGGCGCGCGCGCGGCTCCGCGCCGCCTCGGCCGCCGAGTCCGCGCGCTGTCTCGCGTCCGCCACGCGGCTCTCCACCTCGGCCTGCACCGCGCGCTGCACGCCCTCGCGGAGGGAGCCGGCGGTGCCGCCGAACGAGGGGCGCACGGTGGGGTCGGCCACCGTGCCCGTCACGTCGACGCCGACCGACACCACCGTCGCGCTGTCCAGCTGGAGGCCGGCGCGCCCGGCGCGCGCGGCCAGGCTGGTGATCGCCTCGCTCGCGCGTGCGCCGAGCAGCGACGTGGGCGCGGTGAGGGTCAGCTGGTAGTCGAGCGTCTGGTCGACGCCGTGGGAGCCGGCGACCGTCAGCGCCAGCGCCCCCGCGTGCACGTCGAACGGCTGCACCCGAACGCGCCCGTCCTCGATCCGGAAGGAGGCTTGGAGCGCCTGCAGCGTGGGGTTGCGGAGCTGCTCGATGTGGAGCACGTCGGCGAGCCGGACGAGGGCGGGGAAGCCCTCGATCGCCACGCGCGCGGCCTGGAACGCTCCCTGTCCCGTGAGCACGTCGAAGCGCGGCGTCATCGTCTCGTCGAGCGCGCCGGCGACGTCGAGCGTCGCCGAGACGCGGCCGCGGGCATAGCGCGCGACCGGCGCGAGCCGCTGCACGGTGACGAGCGAGGCGAACGCGGTGGGGATGTCCACCGAGTCCACCCGCACGTCGAGGTCGAAGGTGGGGCGGGCGGCGACGGTCGTCTCGTAGGTGCCGCTGGCCACCACCGCGCCGCCCAGCGTGCGGACGCGGAAGTCGTCGAGCGTCACGCGCCGGTCCTTCACGCGCAGCCCACCGCTCGCCTCCGTGAACTCGAGCGTGCCGAAGCGGATCCGGTCGACCGTCGCACGCAGCGTGAGGTCGACGTTCGGCGGGACGGGGATCACCTCCGAGGAGTCGTCCTCGGGGCGCCACTCGTCGAGGTCCACGAGGCGGCTGGCGAGCGTCGCCTGGCCGCGCAGCTCCTCGTCGCGCAGCACGAAGCCGATCAGGTTGTCCGCCGAGCCGGTGGCGCGCACGTCGCTGCGCCCGACCCGCGCGGCGAGGGTGGCGAGCTCCACCCGGCTCGGCGTGAAGCGCAGGCGGGCGGTGTCGACCGCCACCGGGTGCGGCAGCGAGTCGGCGCGCAGCGCGACGCGCGAGAGGTCCACCGTGCCCGAGGCGGCGATCCGGTCGTAGCGGGCCTCGTCCACCCACGACTGCCGCGTGTGCAGCGCGACGTCCGCCGCGACCAGCCCCGCGAGCTCGTCCACCCCCTCCAGCTCGATGGTGCGCCGCAGGTCGGCGAGGTCGACGGCGCCCCGGAGCCGCAGCTCCACCTCGGGGTCGCTCACCGGCGTGCGCACCACGAGGCGCGCGTCGATCGGACGGCCGCCGAGCACCGCGTGGAAGCGCTGGAGCCGGACGACCGTGCTGTCCACGTCGCCCCCCGGATTGTCGAGCGAGAGGTCGAGCGCGATGTCGCGGGCCGGGAGCGGCAGGTCGGGATCGCGGAACGCGCCGTCCTGCACGCGCGCCCGCACGGCCAGCGCCGGGAAGGCGTCGGGGCCGTACGCACCCTGCACACGGCCGGACACCGACATGCGCCCCGACGTCTGCAGCCGCTCGAAGTCCTCACCGTAGAGCGCCGGCACGAGCGAGAGGATGTCGGCGAAGTCCGTGCTCGGGGTCGAGAAGGTGAGGTCCAGCATCGTGCGCTCGTCGCCGAGTCCCACGGTACCGGCGAAGGCGAGGACGAGGTCGTTGAGGCGGACCCGGTCGTCGCCGAAGGTGAAGCGCCGCGCGCGCATGTCGGCCTGCACGTCGGTGTCCAGCTCCAGCGCGACACGATCCAGATACGGGAGGCCGGCCAGCCGCAGCGACACGGCATCGGCATGGACGCGCGTGCCGAGATCGAAGCGCTCGCGCGTGAAGTCGCCGTTCAGCGCCAGCTCGAGGCCGTCCAGCCCGGCGGCGAGCTTCGACTGGCGGTCGTCGTAGCGGACGTCGCCGTCGCGCAGCGTGAGCTCGCGGAGCGAGACCGCGACCGCGCGGCCGGTATCGGCGCCGGCCGCGGACGGCTCGCGCACGATGTCCCAGTTGGCGGTGCCGTCTTCCAGCACGAGGAGCCTGGCGACCGGACGCGCCACCGACAGCTCGCGGACGACGATCGGCTCGCCGCGGCGGAGGTTGGCGAGCACGCTGCGGAGGTCGAGGACGACGCGGAGCTGCCGCGCGGCGACGAGCGTGTCGCCGTCGAAGCGATCCACCCCGGTGACGGCCAGATCGTCGAGGCGGAGGGTGACGTTCGGGAAGTCGCGGAGGAGGCTCAGGCCCACACTGCCCCAGTGGACGCGCGCGTTCACCGACTCGGCGATCTCCGCCTGCACGCGCGCCGCGATGCGGTCGTGGAAGAGGAGCGGGAGAGCGACGAGGAGGAGCAGCAGCACGGCGACGAGGACCGCCGCGCCGATGGCGAGCTTGCGGAGTGGGCGCATGGAACGGGACGGAGAGCGGAGCGCAGGGCGGGGCACGTCGGCGGGCCGCCCCGAGCGGTGGTGGCCCGCGCGGCGTCGCCGCGCGGGGAAAGCTAAGCGCGGCGGGCATCGGCGGCCGTGCCGCGCGTCACACGCCCGCCGCACCGGACGACCCGGCGCAGCGCGCGCGGGTCACGCCGCCGCTCAGCGCAGCCCGAGGTACGCGAGCAGCTCGCTCGCCGCCGCGCCGCCGGCGCGGTTCGCGCCGATGGTGGAGGCGGAGGGCCCGTAGCCCACGAGGTGCACGCGCGGATCCCGCGCCACCTGCGTCGCCAGGCGGCCGGTCATGACGATGCCGCCATCCGGCTCGCGCAGCAGGAGCGGCGCCAGGTGGTCCAGCGCGCTGCGGAAGCCGGTGCACCAGAGGATCACGTCGGCGTGGAGGGCGGTGCCGTCGGGCCAGCGGACGCCGTCCTCGGTGATCTCGCTGAACATCGGCAGGCGGTGCAGCACGCCGCGCTCCCGCATCGCCTCGATGGCCGGCGTGACCGGGATCCCGGTGACCCAGACGACGGACTGCGGCGGCAGCCCGCGGCGGACGCGATCCTCGACCAGCGCCACCGCGGCGCGCCCCGCCGCCTCGTCGAACGGGCCCGTGCGGAACTCGGGCGGGCGCCGCGTCACCCAGGTGGTCGTCGTGACGCGCGAGACCTCGTCGAGCAGCTGGAGGGCCGAGATGCCGGCGCCGACGATGACGACGTGCTGCCCCGCGAACTCCGTGGCGGTGCGGTAGTCCTTCGTGTGGAGCTGCCGCCCGCGGAACCGCGTGGCGCCGGGATACGCGGGGATGTAGGGCGTCTCCCAGGTGCCCGTGGCGTTGATGATGCCGCGCGCCGAGATCTCGCCGCGATCCGTCTCCACGCGCAGCCGCTCGCCGCGGTCACAGACGACGGTGACCTTCACCGGCCGGTACACGGGGAGCCCGAACGCCTTCTCGTAGGCGGCGAAGTAGCGCGGCACGGCGACCGCGGCCTGCACCTCGGTGGCGCTCGTGTCCACCGCGTCGGCGAAGCGCATGCCGGGGAGGTCGTGAATGCGGTTGACGGTGCTGAGGGTGAGCGACGGCCAGCGGAACTGCCACGCGCCGCCCGGCGCCGGCGACTGGTCGAGCACGACGAAGCCGCGATCGGGCAGCGATCCGAGCCGGCGCAGGTGGTACGCTGAGGAGAGCCCCGCCTGGCCGGCGCCGATGACGACGACGTCCGTCTTGAGGCGAACGCCGACGGCGGGCGGCGCGGTGGACGGGGGCGCGGGTGAGCTCACGGGCGGCGAGGCGTCGGTGGTGCGAGGCGTCGGTAACGCAGCGGGCAGCGAGGCGTGCCGGCGCGTCCTCGACGACGCGCGGGACTCCCGAAATATGTCCGCCGTGCCCAGCGGGTCGCGCTCCCCTTGCCAGTTTGGTGGAGGCGCCGCATCTTCCACCTAACCGCTTGGTGGAGAGCCGATGGCGCGCGACGGGATGGACGTGCGGCAGGGGACGGTGGACCTGCTGGTGCTGAAGGCGCTGACCTGGGGGCCGATGCACGGCTACGCCATCCTCGCCGCCCTGCGCCGCGCGACGGATGGCGAGCTGCGCCTGGAGGACGCCGCGCTCTACCCGGCGCTGCACCGGCTGGAGGCCCGCGAGCTCGTGGAGGCGGAGTGGGGGCTGTCGGAGAACAACCGGCGCGCCAGGTACTACCGCCTCACCAGCCGCGGGCGCCAGGCGCTCCGGAAGGAGGCGGAGAGCTGGACGCGGTACGTGGGGCTCGTGGCGCGGGTGCTCGGCGCCGTCGAGCAGCCCGCCTGAGGAGGAAGGGGACGATGACGACCCGCGAGCCCACCTGGCGCCGCTACGCCCGTCTCTGGGGCCCCGACGTGCGCGCCGACGTCGACGACGAGCTGGCCTTCCACCTCGAGACCCGCGCCGCCGAGCATGTGGCGCGCGGCGTGCCGCCGGCCGAGGCGCGCGCCCGCGCGCGCGCCGAGTTCGGCGATCTGGAGGCGGCGCGCCGGCGCTGCCTGGCCATCGACCGCGAGCGGCTGCGGCGGCGCCGGCGCGGCGAGATCGGCGAGGCCATCCGGAGCGACCTCCGGCTGGCCGTCCGCGGGCTGGCACGACGGCCGGGCTTCACCGTCGTCGTGCTGCTCACGCTGGCCCTCGGCATCGGCGCCAACACGGCCATCTTCAGCGTCGTGCACGGCGTGCTCCTCCGCCCGCTCCCGTACGCCGCGCCCGAGCGCCTGGTGGCCCTCTGGCCCGACCACTTCGTCTCCAACGCCGAGCTGCTCTACCTGCGCGAGCGGATGCACACGGCGGAGCGTGTGGAGACGTACAGCCCCGGATGGAGCGTGGCGCTCACCGGCGCGGGCGAACCGGCGCAGCTGCCGGGGGCGCGCGTCTCCACCGGCTTCTTCGACGCGCTCGGCGTGCCCCCGCTGCTCGGCCGCACCTTCCGGCCGGCGGACGCGCGGCCGTCCACCAGCGACGTGGTGGTGCTGAGCCATGCGCTCTGGCGCACCCGCTTCGGGGCGGACCCGACGATCGTCGGCCGGCGCATCCTGCTGGACGGCACGCCCGAGACGGTCGTGGGCGTGATGCCGCCCGGCTTCTGGTACCGGGACAATGACGTGCGGCTCTGGCAGCCGATCGTCGTCGATTCCTCGGCCGCCTACCACCGCGAGTCCTCCGCGCTGGCCATCGCGCGCCTGCGTCCGGGGGCGACGCCGGCCACGGCCCTGGCCGAGCTGCGCGCGCTGGTGGCGCCCATGCGCGAGGCGCTGGCGTACGACGCCGACTACGGACGCGACGTGGACGTCGTGACACTGCGCGACGCGCTGGTGGGGTCGGTGCGCACGCCGCTGCTCGTGCTGCTCGGCGCGGTCGCGTGCATCGTCCTCATCGCCGTCGCCAACGTCGGCAACCTGCTGCTCGTGCGCGGGGCCGAGCGGCGGCGCGAGATGGCGGTGCGGATGGCGCTCGGGGCCGGCCGCGCGCGGCTCGTGCGCCAGCTGCTGGTGGAGAGCGTGGTGCTGGCGGCCGCGGGCGGCGCGCTGGGTGTGGCGCTCGGCGTGGCCGGCGTGCCGCTGCTGCGGGCGCTGCTCCCCGCGGACCTGCCGCGCGTGCAGGGGGTGGGCGCGAGCGCGGTGGTGCTGGCGGCGAGCGCCGGCGTCACGCTCCTCGCCGGCCTGCTCGTGGGCCTGGTGCCGGCGTGGCTCGCGGCGCGCAGCGAGCCGCAGGGCGCGCTGCGCGGACGGACCGACGACGGCTCGGCGGTCGCCGGGCGGCGGCTGCGCGCCGGCCTGGTGGTGGGCGAGGTGGCGCTCGCCTTCACGCTCACCGTGGGCGCGGGGCTCATGGTGCGCACGCTGTGGAACCTGTCGCAGGTGGATCCCGGCTTCCAGAGCGAGCGTCGGCTCACCTTCTCGGTGGCGCCGAGCGGCGGCACCGCGAAGCGGCGTCAGTACGTGCGCGACCTCGAGGCGCGGCTGCGCGCCCTGCCCGGTGTGCGCGCCGTGGGTGCCACCAACCACCTGCCGCTCACCGGCTACAGCTGGAGCGCCGACCTCGCCGTGGACGGGCAGCCGCTCGCCGCGGGGGCGGTGCCGCCGCGCGCCGCGTGGCGCATCGTCACCGAAGACTATTTCAGGGCGATGGGCATCGCGCTCCGCGCCGGCCGTGCGTTCACGCCGGCGGACGACGCCGACGCTCCCCCGGTGGTGATCGTCAACGAGCGGCTCGCGCGGCAGCTCTGGCCGGGCGAGCGCGCCCTCGGCAAGCGGCTGCAGGCCGGCTTCGCGACCATGCAGCAGATGGCCACCGTGGTGGGCGTGGTGGGCGACGTGCGGCACGACGGGCTGACCGCCGCGCCGCCGGCGGAGCTGTACGTGCCGCTCACGCAGCGCATGGCCGGGCCCATGCACCTGGTGGTCCGCACCGAGGGCGACCCGCTCGCCCGCGCCGCCGACGTGCGCGCCGCCGCGCGCACGGTGGACGCCGACGTCCCGCTGGCGGAGCTGCGCACCCTGGACGCGCTGGTCGCCACGTCGGTGGCGGAGCCGCGGCTGGTGATGGTGCTGCTTCTCCTCTTCGGCGCGCTGGGGCTCGCCCTCGGCGCGGTGGGGGTGTATGGCGTGGTGTCGTACACGGTGGGCCAGCGGACGCGCGAGATCGGCGTGCGCATGGCGCTCGGCGCGGAGTGGCGCGCGATCGTCCGCCTGGTGATGGGCAGTGGGGCGCGCTACGCGGTGGCGGGCGTCGGGCTGGGACTGGCGGCCACTCTGGCGCTGTCGCGCGCCGTCCAGGGGCTCGTGTACGGGGTGACGGTCACGGACCCGGCCACCTACGCCGCCCTCGCCCTGCTGCTCGTGGGCATCGTGCTGCTGGCGAGCTGGCTCCCGGCGCGCCGCGCCGCCCGGGTGGATCCGACGGTGGTGCTGCGGGGCGACTGACCGCCGGGGAGCCCAGCGCGGCGGGCACCGATGAGTTTCGCGCCGCCAGCCGGTCCAAGCTACGAGATGGGCCGCGTCCCCGTCCGCGGCCGCACCCCCACCCCGAGCTCCGGAGCGCGATCATGGCCATCCGCCACCGTATCACCCCCTGCCTCTGGTTCGACGACCAGGCCGAGGACGCCGCCCGCTTCTACACGGAGATCTTTCCCGATTCCCGCATCACGCTCGTCACGCGCTACAGCGACGTCGGCGCGGAGATTCACCAGCGGCCGGCCGGCTCGGTGATGACCGTCGCCTTCGAGCTGGACGGACAGCCGTTCACCGCGCTCAACGGCGGGCCGGTATTCACCTTCAACGAGGCGCTCTCGCTGCAGGTGAACTGCGAGACGCAGGAGGAGATCGACCACTACTGGGCGCGGCTCTCCGAAGGGGGAGACCCGAAGGCGCAGGTGTGCGGCTGGCTCAAGGACCGCTACGGCGTCTCGTGGCAGGTGATCCCGTCGTTCATGGACGAGATGTTCGCGGACGCCACCTCACCTGGCGCGAAGCGGGCGATGGCGGCGATGCTGCGCATGCAGAAGATGGACATCGCCGAGCTGCGCCGCGCCTACGACGGTGCGGCGTGAGCTGCCAGCTCGCCCGCGACGGCATCGCCGGCGCGCCGGCGATGCCGTCGCGGCGCGTCAGCCGCGCACCGGCTGTGGCTGGGGCTGTGGCTGCGGCGCGGCCGCCGGCGCGGGCGAGAGCCCGGTCACGTCCAGGATCTCGCGCTCGTCGAGCGTCTCGCGGGCCAGCAGCGCCTCGGCCAGCGCGTCGAGCGCCGCGCGGTGCTCGGTGAGCAGTCGCCGCGCCTCGTCGTGACTCTCGGCGATGATCCGGCGCACTTCGGCGTCCACTAGTCGCGCCGTCTCCTCGCTGAACGACCGCGCCACGCTGGCCTGGCCATCCAGGCTGGCCAGGTACGGATTCTCGCGCGGCGCCAGCTGCACCATGCCGAGTCTGTCGCTCATCCCCCAGCGGGTCACCATGTTGCGCGCCAGCGTGGTGGCCTGCTCGATGTCGTTCTCGGCGCCCGTCGTCTTCGTGCCGTAGACCACCTCCTCGGCCGCCCGCCCGCCGAGCATGCCGACGATGCGGGCGCGCAGATAGCTCTCGGGGAAGTTGTAGCGGTCGCTGTCCGGGCGCTGGTAGGTGACGCCCAGCGCCTGGCCGCGGGGCACGATCGTCACGCGGTGCACCGGGTCCGCGCCGGGCACCACCAGGCCGAGGATGGCGTGCCCGGCCTCGTGGTAGGCGATGCGCTGCCGGTCCTGCGGACTGAGGAGGAGCGGCCGCTCGGGACCGAGCACGATCTTCTCGAGCGCATCCAGGAAATCCCGCTGGTGCACCGCGTTCTGGTCGCGCCGGGCGGCGAGGAGCGCGGCCTCGTTGACCAGGTTCTTGAGGTCCGCGCCGGCGAGCCCCGGCGTCGCCGCGCCGAGCTCCCCGAGGTCCACGTCCGGCGCGAGCGGGACGCGGCGCGTGTGGACCTGGAGGATCGCCTCGCGGCCCTTGCGGTCGGGCAGGTTCACCACCACGCGACGGTCGAAGCGCCCCGGCCGGAGGAGGGCGCGGTCGAGCACGTCCGGCTGGTTGGTGGCGGCCAGCACGATGATCCCCTCGCGGCTGGAGAAGCCGTCCATCTCGGTGAGGATCTGGTTGAGCGTCTGCTCCTGCTCGCTCGAGCCGCCGATCGCCACCTGCCCGCGGGCGC
The DNA here is from genome assembly GCA_035761165.1 of Gemmatimonadaceae bacterium. Lineage (GTDB taxonomy): Bacteria > Gemmatimonadota > Gemmatimonadetes > Gemmatimonadales > Gemmatimonadaceae > CALCHX01. The sequence continues at coordinate 19,610 of DASTRO010000046.1, forward strand.
GCCCGATCGAGTCCAGCTCGTCGATGAAGATGATCGCCGGGGCGTGCTCGCGCGCCTGCTTGAAGAGGTCGCGCACGCGCGCCGCGCCGACGCCGACGATCATCTCCACGAACTCCGAGCCGCTCATCGAGAAGAAGGGGACGCCGGCCTCGCCGGCCACCGCCTTGGCGAGCAGCGTCTTGCCCGTACCCGGCGCGCCCACGAGCAGCACGCCCTTGGGCGCGGTGCCACCCAGGCGCGTGTACTTCTGCGGGTCGCGCAGGAAGTCGACGATCTCCACCAGCTCGTTCTCGGCCTCGTCGATGCCGGCCACGTCGTCGAAGGTGACGCGCCCCTCCTGCGTCACGTCGAAGCGGCGCGCGCTGCTCTTGCCGAGGCCGCCCATGAGCGTGCCGCCCAGTCCGCCGCCCTGCCGGGCCGCGCGCCGGTAGAGCCAGACGTAGAATCCGATGAGCAGCAGGGCGGGGCCGAAGCCGAAGACGAGTGTCGTCCACGGGCTCGTCCCCTGGTCGATCGGCTCGGCGCTGATCTCGACGCCATTGGCGATGAGCAGCGATTCGAGCCCCGGATCGACGAAGGCGGGCAGGGTGGTGGCGAAGGTGGTCACCGGCCGCGGGTGCGTCTCGGCGCCGGCGCTGTCCGCGGCCGCGCTGTCCGGCGGGGGCGGGTAGGTGACCGGCGTGGCGAATCGCCCGGTGATGCTCGCGCCCTGGCTGAAGATCGAGACGACGTTCTTCCGCGTCACCTGCTCCTTGAACAGCGTGTACGGTACCTTCACCGGCGCGTCGGCGTCGGGGAGGAGGAAGCGCACGAGCAGGAAGTTGACGACGAGGATGATGAGGAAGCTGAGCCAGGTGCGACGCGGCATCGTGGGCGGCGCCGCACCGCCGCCGCCGGTGGGCCGCGGCACGTCGGCTCCGCGGCGCGGCTCCGCCGGGCGGCGCGGGCGTGCGGGTTGCGCGCGGCCGCCGCGCGGCGGCGGGTTCGGCTGCGGGCTCGTCATGCGTCGTGACCTCGTCGGGTATGCCTGATGGCGTGGAACCGCCGGCCGGCGTCGGGCCGCGGCCCGGAGCATGCCCGCGCAATCGGCACGCCACGCGGCAGGACACGGAGCATGCCCATGGAGAGCACCGCCGTCCCGATGGTCCAGCCGACCGAGGCCTACCGCCGCGAGATCGGCGAGGTCGCCAGCGCCCTCGCCACCGACCTGCGGCGCGGCCTGAGCGAGGCCGAGGCGCGAGCGCGGCTGGCGCGCCACGGCCGGAACGAGCTCCAGGCGGTGCCCCCCATTCCCGCCTGGCGTCGCTTCCTGGCGCAGTTCCAGGACGTGCTCGTCGTGCTGCTGCTCGCCGCGACGGCCATTTCCGCGGCGCTCTGGGCCTATGAGCGCGAGGCCGCCCTGCCGTACGAGGCGCTCGCCATCCTCGCCGTGGTCGTGCTGAACGCGGTCATGGGCTACGTGCAGGAGGCGCGCGCCGAGGCCGCCGTCGCCGCGCTGCGGGCCATGTCGGCCGACGACGCGACGGTGATCCGCGACGGCGAGCGGCGCCGCGTGCCGGCGGCCGAGCTGGTGCCGGGCGACCTCGTGCTCGTGGAGGAGGGGGACACGATCCCCGCCGACGCGCGCGTCGTCACCGCCACCGCGCTCCAGACGGCCGAAGCGGCGCTCACCGGCGAGAGCCTGCCGGTGTCGAAGGACCCGGCGCCCATCCCCGACGCCGACGTGGCGCTCGGCGACCGGCACGACATGCTCTTCAGCGGCACGGCCGCCACCTACGGCCGCGGCACCGCGGTCGTGACGGCGACCGGGATGCACACGGAGATGGGGCGCATCGCCGGGCTGTTGCGCACGACCCACGACGAGGCCACGCCGCTGCAGCGCGAGCTGGACCGCACCGGCCGGCTGCTCGGCGTGGTGGTCGTGGCGATCGCGGTGGCCATGATCGCCACCATCCTGCTCGTCGAGGACGTGCGCGGCTTCGGCGCCATCGTCAGCGTGCTGATCCTCGGCGTGGCGCTCGCGGTGGCCGCCGTGCCCGAGGGGCTGCCCGCGATCGTCACGGCGGTGCTCTCCATCGGCGTGCAGCGCATGGCGCGGCGCCGCGCCATCGTGCGGCACCTGGCCGCCGTCGAGACGCTCGGCTCGGCCAGTGTCATCGCCTCCGACAAGACGGGCACGCTCACGCGGAACGAGATGACCGTGCGCGTGGTGGTCACGGCGAGCGGGCGCGTCACCTTCGGCGGCACGGGCTACGCCCCGGTGGGCGCGGTGCGGCGCGAGGACGGCGCGGCGGTGGAGGGTGCGCTGCAGCGCGAGCTCGAGCGCGCCCTGGCCGCCGCCGACCGCGCGAACAACGCCGTGGTCGCCGAGCGGGACGGCCGCTGGACGGTGCAGGGGGATCCGACGGAGGGGGCGTTGCTCGTCGCGGCGCGCAAGGCCGGGCTGCGCGCGGAGGCGCTGGAGGCGCGGCTGCCGCGGCTGGGCGAGGTGCCCTTCTCGTCCGAGCGCAAGCTGATGAGCACCGTGCACCGGGACGCCGCGCAGGCGGGGCGCGCGCTCGTCTTCGTCAAGGGAGCGCCGGACGTGCTGCTCGACCGCTGCACGCGCGAGCTGGTGGGAGACGACGTGCGGCCGCTGACGCCGGCGCGTCGGGCCGAGATCGCGCGCGCGAACGAGACGCTGGCCGGCGAGGCGCTGCGCACGCTCGGGGTGGCGGTGCGGGCCGTGCCGGTGGACGCGTTCGACCGCGACCACGACGGGGTGCCCGACGCCGACGTGGAGGAGGATCTCGCCTTCGCCGGCCTGATCGGGATGATCGACCCGCCGCGCGCCGAGGCGGCAGCGGCGGTCGCGCGCGCGCGCCGCGCCGGCATCCGCCCGCTGATGATCACCGGGGACCATCCGCGCACCGCGGCCGTGATCGCGCGCGAGCTCGGCCTCGCCGCCGACGGGCGCGTCGTCACCGGCGCCGAGCTGGAGCGGCTGAGCGGCGACGCGCTCGTGCGCACCGCGGCCGAGGTGTCGGTCTACGCCCGCGTGGCGCCCGAGCACAAGCTGCGGATCGTGGACGCGCTGCAGCGGGGCGGCGCCATCGTCGCCATGACGGGCGACGGCGTGAACGACGCGCCTGCCCTGAAGACGGCGGACATCGGCGTGGCGATGGGGATCACCGGCACCGACGTCGCCAAGCAGGCCGCCGACATCGTCCTCGCCGACGACGACTTCGCCACCATCGTGGCGGCCGTGGAGGAGGGGCGGGCGATCTTCGACAACATCCGGAAGTTCCTGCGCTTCCTGCTCTCGTCGAACATCGGCGAGGTGCTGACGATGTTCCTCGGCGTGCTGCTGGCCGAGCGGATCGGGCTGGGCGCGGCGGACGGCGGCGGCCTCGTGCTGCCGCTGCTGGCGACGCAGATCCTCTGGATCAACCTGGTGACCGACGGCGCGCCGGCGCTCGCCCTCGGCGTGGACCCGGCCGAGGCGGCGCTGATGCGCCGCCCGCCGCGCCCACCCGGCGAGCGGGTGATCACCGGGCGGATGTGGCGTGGCATCGTGCTCGTGGGCGTGACGATGGCGGCGGCCACCCTGCTCGTGCTCGACGCCTCGCTCCCGGGCGGGCTGGTGGCCGGGACGGGCACGCTGCCCCACGCGCAGACGATGGCGTTCACGACGCTGATGGTGGCCCAGCTCTTCAACGTGCTCAACGCGCGATCCGACGAGCGCAGCGCCTTCGCGCATCCGTTCACCAACGGATGGCTGTGGGGCGCGCTCGCCGCGTCGCTCGCCCTGCAGCTGCTGGTGCTCCACGTGCCGGGGTTGCAGCGGGCGTTCGGCACGGTGGCGCTGAGCGGCGCCGACTGGCTGCGCTGCGTCGTCGCGGCCAGCGCGGTGCTCTGGATCCGCGAGGCGGAGAAGCTGGTCGTGCGCCTGACGCGACGCCGGGGGCCAGCGCCGGGGGACCGCGCGTGACGCACGCCCGTGGCCGCGGTGCCCTGGCCCGAGCTGGGTGTCTTGACAATGGGTGTGATAACATATATTCTTCGGAATGCCGGTGCGGGGCATCGCCCGCGGCCGGTTCGCGTCAGGCGCCACCGATCGACGTGGGTGCTCGGTAGCGGGCCCGCGACCTCGATGGGGCCGACATCCGCGGCAGCTCGCTGCCGGGCCGGCTCGGCACGGCGCTCGGCACCGCCTGGACGCCGATCATGCCCGTCAGGGGCCGACGGAGGGAGGAGCAGCATGGGCACCACGACACACGACATCTTCGGCGTCGCCGACGGCGAGCCGGCAACCCCGGGCAGCTACGGCGAGGCGCCGCGCGGCTTCCGGCTGCCCGCGGCGACGCGCCTCGGTCCGGTGCGCCTGCAGGTCTCCCACCTCGCCCGCTCACTGGCGTTCTACGAGGGCACGCTCGGCCTGCGTCCGGTGACCCACGAGCCGACGCGCGTCGTGCTCGCCGCCCAGGGCGGCGACACCCCGCTCGTGGAGTTGCACGAGGGTGCCGGCGTGCGCTCCACGGCGCGGCGCGGGCGGCTGGGCCTCTACCACTTCGCCATCCTGCTGCCGGACCGGGCCGCGCTCGGCCGCTTCGCGCGGCACCTGGCGGAGATCGGCGCGCACGCCGGCGCGGGCGACCATCTGGTGAGCGAGGCGCTCTACCTCACCGATCCCGACGGGCTCGGCATCGAGGTCTACGCGGACCGGCCGCGCGAGACGTGGCGGCGCCGCGGGCGTGAGCTGATGATGGCCACCGATCCACTCGACATGGCAGACCTGGTGCGCGCGGCGGCTGGGGAGCGATGGCGCGGCATGCCGACGGGCACGGTGATCGGACACGTGCACCTGCACGTCGGCGATCTCGCGCGCGCCGCGAGCTTCTTCTCCGAGGCACTCGGCTTCGACCGTGTGGTCTGGAGCTATCCGGGCGCGCTCTTCCTCGGTGCGGGCGGCTACCACCACCACCTCGGCACCAACACGTGGGCGGGCTCCGGTGCGCGCCCGCCGGAGGCCGACGAGGCACGACTCGTCGAGTGGACGATCGAGCTGCCCGATGCGGCGAGCGTGGCGGTGGCCGCGACGAGCCTGGCCAGCGCCGGCTACCCGACCGAATCCGCCGTGGACGCGTCGGGCGCGCCCGGGATCGTGACGCGCGATCCGTGGGGTACGGCCGTCCGGCTGCGCGTCGCCGCGGCGCGCTGAGGCCGGGCGGGGGCCGGGCCGGCGCGGGGGCGCTGCGTGGCGCCGCCGGGGCTCGATCGTCCTTCCCGACGGTCCCCCGGGTAGCGCCGGGTCGCCACGGGTCGGAAGGCCGGGCCCCGGGGCGGCCGCGCGAATCGACCCGCGCCGCACCGCCCCACCACGCCCCTCCCGCCCCGTCCCATGCACGGCACCTACGACTCCCCGCTCGTCGCGCTGTCGGTCTTCATCGCGATCCTCGCGTCGTACACCGCGCTGGCACTCACCGGGCGCGTGACCGTGACGCGCGGCAGCGCCCGGCGCGCCTGGCTCCTGGGGGGCAGCATCGCGATGGGGATCGGCATCTGGAGCATGCACTTCGTGGCCATGCTCGCCTTCCAGCTGCCGATCCCCATCGCCTACGACGTCCCGCGCGTGGCGCTCTCGCTGCTGGCGGGGATCGCCGCATCGGCGTTCGCGCTCGTGGTCGCGAGCCGTCCGACCGTGGGGGTGCTGCAGCTGCTCGCGTCCGCCGTCCTCATGGGGGGCGGCATCGGGACGATGCACTACACCGGCATGGCGGCCCTGCGCATGCCGGCGCGCCTGTCGTACGATCTGCGCTTCGTGGCGCTCTCCGGCCTCATCGCCTTCAGCGCCTCCGCCGTCGCGCTCTGGCTCTTCCGTCTGCTGCGCGACGCGTCCTCGACGCGCCGACACCAGGCGTTGCAGGCCGGCGCCGCCGTGCTGCTCGGGTGCGCCATCGCCGGCCTGCACTACACGGCGATGATGGCCGTCCACTTCGTGCCGCTGTCGACGGCGGGGTATCGCGTGCACGGCTTCGTGCTGGCCACCGAAGGGCTGGCCGGGGCCGTCGTCATCAGCGCGCTGCTCATCCTGGCGCTCACGATCGTGGGCTCCGTGGTGGACCACTGGGTGCGGGTGAAGCTGGCCGGCGCCGAGGCGCTGCGGGAGAGCGAGGAGCGCTACCGCTCCGTCGTCAGCCAGGTGCGCGAGGTGATCTTCCGCACCGACGCGGCCGGCCGCTGGCTCTTCCTCAATCCGGCGTGGACCGGGATCACCGGCTTCAGCGAGGCGGAGAGCCTGGAGACGACGCTCTTCGACTACGTGCACCCGGACGATCGGGACGCCGAGATGGCGGCCTTCCGGGCGCTGGCCGAGGGGACCGAGCGCTCCTCGCGTCGGGAGGTGCGCTACCTCACGCGCGCCGGCGGCGTCCGCTGGCTCGAGGTCCACGCCGGCGTCACCCGCGACGCGGCCGGCACGCTGCTCGGCACCGCGGGCACGCTCCGCGACGTCACCGAGCGTCGACAGGCCGAGGAGGCGCTGCGCGCCGCCCGCGAGACCGCCGAGGCGGCGAATCGCGCCAAGAGCGAGTTCCTCTCGCGGGTGAGTCACGAGCTTCGGACGCCCCTCAACGCCATCCTCGGCTTCGGGCAGCTGCTCGAGATCGAGGAGCTCTCGCCGGAGAACCACGAGAGCGTGCAGCACATCCTGCGCGGCGGCCGCCACCTCCTGGACCTGATCAACGAGGTGCTCGATCTCACGGGCATCGAGGCGGGCCGGCTCCGGCTCTCCCCGGAGTCGGTGAGCGTGAGCGAGGTCGCGCGCGAGGTGCTGGACCTGCTGCGGCCGCTGGCCGCCAAGCGCGAGGTCACGCTGCGCGCCCACGGCGCCCAGGGGTGCGCGAGCCACGTGATGGCCGATCGCCAGCGGCTGAAGCAGGTGCTGCTCAATCTCCTGTCGAACGCGATCAAGTACAACGTGGAGGGCGGCAGCGTGGTCGTGACGTGCACCGACGTGCCGGTCGGCCGGCTGCGCGTGACGGTGCAGGACACGGGACCCGGCATCCCGGCGGACCGGATGGACCGGCTGTTCATGCCCTTCGAGCGACTGGGCGCGGAGCAGACCGGCGTCGAGGGCACCGGCCTCGGGCTCGCGCTCTCCCGACGCCTCGCCGAAGCGATGGGCGGCAGCCTGGGGGCGGAGAGCACGGTGGGGGGCGGCAGCACCTTCTGGATCGAGCTGCCGCTGGCCGAGAGCCAGGTGGAGCGGTGGGAGCGGCTGCAGGGTGAGATTCCGGCGCCCGCCGAGGCGCGGCCAGCGGATCGCACCGTGAAGATCCTCTACGTCGAGGACAACCTCGCCAACCTGGCGCTCGTGCAGCGCATCCTCGCCCGCCGGCCGGAGCTGGAGCTCATCCCCGCCATGCAGGGGGAGCTCGCGGTGGAGCTGGCCCGCCTGCACCAGCCGGATCTCGTCCTGCTCGACCTGCACCTGCCGGACATCTCGGGCGAGGAGGTGCTGCGGCGCCTGCGGCAGGGCCCCGACACGCGCGCCCTGCCGGTGATCGTCGTGAGTGCGGACGCCACCTCGGAGCAGCCCGGCCGCCTGCTGGCGTCCGGCGCGCAGGGGTACCTCACGAAACCGCTCGACGTGCGGCGCTTCGTCAGCGTCGTCGACGAGATGCTCGCCACGGGTGCGGCGGCCGCATGATCCACGTGGACGACCTGCTCGGCGCGCGCATCCTCATCGTCGACGACGAGCCGGCGAACGTGCGCCTCCTGGAGCGCGTGCTGCAGTCGGCCGGCTTCGGCGCGCTGCGCAGCACCACGGACGCGCGCGAGGTGCTGGGGCTCGTCGACGAGTTCCAGCCGGACGCGATCCTCCTCGACCTGCACATGCCGCACATGGACGGCTTCCTGCTGCTCGAGGCCCTCGCCGCGAGCGCGCCGCCCGACGAGTACCGGCCGGTGCTGGTCCTCACCGCGGACTGCACGCCGGAGGCGCGTCACCGGGCGCTGTCCGGCGGCGCCAAGGACTTCGTGACCAAGCCGTTCGACCGCACGGAGGTGCTGGCGCGAACGCGCAACCTGCTCGAGACGCGGCTCCTCCATCGCGCCCTGCAGCAGGCCAACAGCGTGCTCGAGCAACGCATCGTCTATCAGGCGCTGCACGACTCGCTCACCGGCCTCGCCAACCGGGCGCTCTTCCGCCAGCGAGTGGAGCACGCCGCCGCCCGAGCGGCGCGCGGCGACCGCATCGCCGTGCTCTTCCTCGACCTGGACAACTTCAAGGCGGTGAACGACAGCCTGGGGCACGCCGAGGGCGACCGCCTTCTCGAGGCGGTCGCGGCGCGACTGCTCCAGGCCACCCGCGGCTGCGACACGGTGGCGCGGCTGGGCGGGGACGAGTTCGGCGTCCTCCTCGAGGGACTGGTCCGGGAGGCGGACGCGCTGGTCGTCGTCGACCGCATCAGCAGCGCGCTGCGCCGGCCCGTGCGACTGCAGGGGCGGGAGGTGATGGTGAGCGCCAGCATCGGCGTCGCGCACGTGGAGGTGGGACAGGACGTCGAGCAGGTGCTCCGCAACGCGGACCTCGCGATGTACCGCGCCAAGGCCGCTGGCCGCGGCGGGCACCAGGTGTTCGAGCCGGGGATGCATGCGGCGGTGCTGCAGCGGCTGGAGCTGGAAGCCGACCTGCGGCGCGCGGTGGAGCGTGGCGAGCTGCAGCTCGTCTACCAGCCGATCGTGGAGCTCGACGGCGGGCGCACCACCGGGGTCGAGGCGCTGGTCCGCTGGCAGCACCCGTCCCGCGGGCTGGTGGCGCCGCCGGCCTTCATCCCCCTGGCCGAGGAGACCGGGCTGATCGTGCCGATCGGCCGCTGGGTGCTCGCCGAGGCGTGTCGGCAGGCGCGGCGCTGGCAACTCGACGCACCGGACAACCGGACGCTGACCCTCAGCGTGAACATCTCCGGGCGCCAGCTGCTCGACCCGGCGCTCACCGGCGACGTCGCCACCGCGCTGGCCGACTCCGGGCTGGATCCGGCGCTCCTCACGCTCGAGATCACCGAGAGCGTGCTGATGCAGGACACCGAGGCCACGCTCGCCACCCTGCACCAGTTGAAGACCCTCGGTGTGCGCCTGGCGATCGACGACTTCGGCACCGGCTACTCGAGCCTCAGCTACCTGCAGCGCTTCCCGATCGACGTGCTGAAGATCGACAAGGCGTTCATCGACGGCGTGGCCCGCGGCGGCAGCGACGCCGTCCTCGCCCGCACCATCGTGACGCTGGCCGGCATGCTCCAGCTGACGACGGTCGCCGAAGGCGTGGAGCACGCCGAGCAGCACAGCCACCTCCTCGCGCTCGGCTGCGCCCGCGGGCAGGGCTACCTGTTCGCCCGCCCGCTGGCGGCCGACGACGTCAGTCGCTTCCTGCTGCCCGCGGCGCCGTGATGCGGCACGGGTGCGCCTCTCCTTGACGGCTTAGGAGGCCGGCGCGATCTTCTCCTCGTCCAATTAGGAGAAGACCGATGACCGAACAGGCGGGGGGCGTCCTGCCCGGCACGCTGGACCTGCTGATCCTGAAGGCCGTCTCGCTCGGCCGGCTGCACGGCTACGGCGTGCTGCTGCGCATCGAGCAGATCTCGGGCGGTGCGCTGGCCATCCAGCAGGGCGCGCTCTACCCGGCGCTCTACCGGCTGGAGCACCGGGGGCTGATCGCCAGCGAGTGGGGCACGTCGGAGCACAACCGGCGCGCCAAGTACTACCGGCTCACGGCGGCCGGCCGGCGCCGGCTGGGCGAGGAGACGGCGAGCTGGCAGCGGCTGGCGCAGGCGATGGCGCTTGCGCTGGCGGCCACGCCGCAGGAGGGGTGAGGATGCTGGGGCTCACCGGCCTCGTCGCGCGAATGCGCTCGCTCTGGCGCGCGCTGCGCCGCCGCACGGACGTCGAGAGGGAGATGGCCGAGGAGTTCCGCCTCCACCAGGAGCTGCGCGCCGCCGACCTCGTGCGCGCCGGCCTCTCGCCGGCGGAGGCCACCCGCCGCGCGCGGTTGGAGTTCGGGAGCACGGAGCGCTACAAGCACGAGGGGCGCGCCTCGCGCGGCCTGCGCCCGTTCGACGCGCTCGGCGTCTCCTGGCTCGACGTCAAGCTCGGCTTCCGGATGCTGGTCAAGTATCCCGGGCTGACGATCGTCGGCGGGCTCGCCATGGCGTTCGCCATCTGGGTCGGCGCGGGCACCTTCGAGTTCGTCGGCCAGGTGCTGTATCCGACGCTGCCGCTGCCCGGCGGCGATCGCATCGTCGGGATCCAGGTCTGGGACGCGGCCGAGGGGCGCGCCCAGCGCCAGGTGGCGCACGACTTCGTGCAGTGGCGCGCGGAGCTGCGGTCGGTCCAGGAGCTCGGCGCCTTCCGGACGCTGGAGCGCAACCTGATCACCGGCGAGGGACGCGGCGAGCCGGTGGAGGTGGCGGAGATCAGCGCCTCGGCCTTCCGGCTGACGCGCGTCCCGCCGCTCCTCGGCCGTGCCCTCGTCGCGGCCGACGAGCAGCCCGGGGCGCCGCCGGTGGCCGTGCTCGGCTACGAGGTGTGGCAGCGGCGCTTCGCGGGCGACTCGACCATCGTCGGCCGGACGGTGCGGTTGGGGCGCACGCCGACGACGGTGGTGGGCGTCATGCCGGACGGGTACGCCTTCCCCATCGCGCAGCGCCTCTGGACCCCGCTCCACCTCGACGTCCTCGACTACGACTGGGGCGAGGGTCCGTCGATCCGGGTCTTCGGCCGGCTCGCCCCCGGCGTGTCGCTCGAGGAGGCGCAGGCGGAGCTGAGCGGGATCGGGGCGCGGACGGCCGCCGCCTTCCCGCGCACGCACGAGCATCTGCGCCCCCGAGTGCTCCCGTACACCGAGTCGATCCTGAGCTTCTCGGGCACGGAGTCGATGCTGATCGGCTCCAGCAACGTGTTCCTGCTGATGCTGCTCGTGCTCGTCTGTGGCAACGTGGCGCTGCTGATGTTCGCGCGGGCCGCGACGCGCGAGAGCGAGCTGGCCGTGCGTACGGCACTCGGCGCGAGCCGTGCCCGGATCGTCGGGCAGCTCTTCGCCGAAGCGCTGGTGCTGGCCGGCGCCGCCGCAGCGGTCGGGCTCGTGGGCGTCGGCTCGGGGATCCGGTGGGGAATGCGCGTGGTGGAGGCCGAGATGTTCGGGGGCTCGCCGCTCCCGTTCTGGTTCCATGCGAGCCTGTCGCCCACGACCGTGCTCTACGTCGCGCTGCTGACGCTGTTCGGCGCGGTGATCGCCGGCGTCGTGCCGGCGCTCAAGGTGACGCGCGGGCTGCAGGCGCGCCTGCGGGAGAGCGGGGCAGGGGGCGGAGGGCTCAAGTTCGGCGGGATCTGGACGGCGGTCATCGTCAGCCAGGTGGCGGTCACCGTCGCCTTCCCGGTCACCGCCTTCGCGGTGCGGCACGACGTCGTGCAGATCCGGACGATGAAGACGGAGTTCGCGGCGGAGCACTACCTCTCCGCGCGGCTCGAGATGGACCGCGAGCCGCCGCCCGGCGCGCCCGGTGACACGTCGCAGGCGGCGTTCCTGGCGCGCTTCGGCGGCGTCGCCCGGGAGCTGGAGGAGCGGCTCTCGGACGATCCCGCGGTGGCGGGCGTGACCTTCGCCGACCGGCTGCCACGCATGTACCACCCGCACCGGCTCATCGAGCTGGACGAGGGCGGCGGGGCGCCGCTGCACCCGCAGTGGCCCGCCGGCTACCGCGTGAGCGACGCGTCGGTGGACCTGGACTACTTCGACGTGCTGGGCGCGCCGATCCGCGCCGGGCGCGGCTTCCATTCCGGCGATCTCGCGGCGGACGCGCACACCGTGATCGTCAATCAGTCGTTCGTCGACAAGGTGCTGGGAGGCCGCAACCCCATCGGCCGGCACCTGCGGTACGTCTACTTCGAGGGCGACGAGGCGCCGCTGCCGCCGGGCGAGCGCGGACCGTGGTACGAGATCGTCGGCGTCGTGCCGGACCTCGGGATGGCTCCCCAGGGGTACGACCCGAAGTACGCCGGGCTGTATCATCCGGCGGCGCCCGGCGCCGTGTACCCGGTGCACATGGCCATCCAGGTGCGCGGCGACCCGGCGGCGCTCGCGCCGACGCTCCGCACGGTCGCCGCCGCCGTCGATCCGACGCTGCGACTGAACGCCGTCGTGCCGATGGTCGATCTCAGCCAGTCCGAGCTGCAGTTCCTCGACTTCTGGTTCCGGCTCACGATGCTGGTCAGCGTCATCGCGGTGGTCCTCTCGCTGGCGGGGATCTACGCGGTGATGTCGTTCACGGTGGCGCGCCGCACGCGCGAGATCGGGATCCGCGTCGCGCTGGGCGCCGACCGGCGGCGGGTGCTGCTGGCCATCTTCCGGCGGCCGCTGGTGCAGGTGAGCGCCGGCATCGCGGCCGGCGCCGCCCTGATCGCGAGCCTCATCCTCACGGCGTCCGGCGGCGCGGTGTCGCTGCGGGGGGTGGGGATGCTCGTCGGCTACGCGCTGGTCATGCTGGCCGTCTGCCTGCTGGCCTGCATCGTCCCGACGCGGCGCGCGCTCCGCGTGGAGCCCACGGAGGCGCTCCGGGTGGAGTAGCGGCGCCCGAGTCGAGCACACGCCGACGCGACGTGCGCGTCGGCCCCCGGGCAGGCACGGAGCCCCGGTGCGCGCGCGCACCGGGGCTCCGTCGTGCGATGGTCCCCCCTTGCGCGTTCTGGCCGCCCTCATAACTTGTCGATGTAATTAACTGGATAGATAAAGTGGCCGACGAACAGGTTCCCAGCACCGCAGCCGAGCGCGACGGTGACACCGAGCAGCGGATCCTCCAGGCGGCACGCACCGTCTTCGTGCGCCGCGGCACCTCCGGCGCGCGGATGCAGGAGATCGCCGCCGAGGCCGGCGTCAACCAGGCGCTCCTCCACTACTACTTCCGCTCCAAGGACCGGCTCGCCGAGGCCGTCTTCCGCGAGGTGGCGGGGCGCCTCGTGCCCGCCGTCATGCGCGTCCTCGGCTCCGACGCCCCGGTAGAGGCCAAGGTGGAGCGATTCGTCCATCTCTACATCGACACGGTGCGGCAGAACCCCTTCCTGCCGGGCTACCTGCTGGCCGAGCTTCACCACCATCCCGAGCGGCTGACCGCGCTGCAGGACGCCTTCGGGCTGGAGCCCGCCCGCATGGCGGAGACGCTCGTCCAGCGGCTGGGCGCGCAGCTCCGGGAGCGGGCGGCGGCCGGGACGATGCGCCCGATCGCCCCGCAGCAGTTCGTCGTCAACCTGCTGGCGCTCTCCGTCTTCCCCTTCGTCGCCCGCCCGCTCCTCGGCGTGGCGCTCGGGCTCGACGACGACGCCTTCGAACGCTTCCTCGACGAGCGCCGGCGCGAGCTCCCGGGCTTCATCCTCGCCGCGCTCCGGCCATGATGCCCCGGTCCGTCGCTCCACCCGCCGCCCGCGTGGGCGTCGCCGTCGTGCTGCTCCTCGTCGCACGGCCGGGCGTCGCGCCGGCGCAGCCGAGCGAGCCAGCGCCCGACACCCTGCGGCTCGGCATCCTGCAGGCCGAGGCCGTCCGCCGCGATCCGCGGGCGCGCCAGCTCGAGCTGCTCGGCGCCACGACGGCGCTCCGGCTCCGCAGCCTGGACGCCGAACGGCTGCCGGCCGTGAGCCTGGACGCGCAGGGGCAGTACCAGTCCGACGTCGTGACCATCCCATTCGCGCTCCCCGGTGGCGCCGCGCCCCCCCTGCCGCCGCACGACAGCTACGACGCGCACGTCGGCGCTCGCCAGCGGCTCTACGATCCCACGCGCGCCGCGCGTCGCGACGTGGAGCGGGCGCAGCTCGCCGAGTCGCGGGCGCGGGTGCAGGCCTCGCTGTACGCGCTCCGCCAGCGTGTGAACGAGGCCTTCTTCGGCGCGATGCTGGCGCGGGCGCAGCAGGCGGAGCTCGAGGCCGGCCTCACCGACCTGGAGGCGCGCCTCCGCATCGCCACCGCACGCGTGCAGGGCGGCACCGCCCTTCCCGGCGAGGCGGCGGCGATCGAGGCCGAGCTGCTCCGGCGACGCCAGTCGCTGGCCGAGCTGGCCGCCGCGCGGCGGGCGGCGCTCGTCGTGCTGGCGGACCTCACCGGGCGCACCATCGCCGAGCGCGACACGCTGGCGCTCCCCGACCTGGCCGTCGAGGTGGCGCGGGCGCGCGACTCGCTCGGCCAGCTGCGAGCGCGACCGGAGTACGAGCAGTTCGCGCGCAGCCGCGAGCTGCTCGAGCGGCAGCGGGAGGTTGCCGCCGCGCAGGACGCGCCGCGCGTCTCGGCGTTCGGGCGCGCCGGCTACGGGCGCCCCGGGCTCAACCCGCTGGGCCGCGATTTCGACGAGTACTGGCTGGCGGGCGTGCAGGTGGAGTGGACGCCGTGGAGCTGGGGGAGCACGGACCGCGCGCGGCAGGAGCTGGCGCTCCAGCAGCAGGTCGTCGCCACCGAGGAGGCGGCGTTCGCCGAGTCGGTCCGGCGCGGCGTGGCCACCGACCTGGCGACGATCGACCGGCTGCAGGGCGCCCTGGCCACCGACGACGAGATCGTCGCCCTGCGCGAGCGCGTGCTCCGCGAGACGCGCCTCCGCTTCGACGAGGGGGTCGTGACCGCGGCCGAGTACGTGGACCGCGAGACCGACCTGCTCGCGGCGCGGCTCGCCCGCGCCACGCATCGCGTGGAGCTCGCGCAGGCCCGCGCCCGCTTCCTCACCACCGTCGGCCTCGAGGTCCGCTGATGCCACGCGCCACCATCGTTCCCCGCGTCGCCGCCGGCGCCATCGCCACCGCCATCCTCGCCACCGCCATCCTCGCCACCGTGGTCGCGTGTCGGGGCGAGCCCGAGCCGGACGCCTACGGAAATTTCGAGGCCACCGAGGTGGTGGTGTCGGCGCAGACCGGGGGGCAGATCCAGCGCTTCACGCCGGTGGAGGGGATGCGCCTGGCCGAGGGCGCGGTGGTGGCGCTGATCGACACCACCGAGCTCGCGCTGGAGCGCGAGCAGCTCGCCGCGCAGCGCGCCGCCACCGGCGCCCGCCGCACCGAGGTCGCCGAGCAGCTGGGCGTGCTGGCGGTGCAGCGCGACATCGCGCGGCGCGCCTACGAGCGCACGCGGCGACTCCACGCGCAGCAGGCCGCGACGGCGCAGCAGCTGGACCAGGCGGAGCGCGACTACCGCACGCTCGTGGCCCAGATGGAGGCGCTCTCGGCGCAGCAGCGGAGCGTGGCGCTGGAGGTGGCGTCGGGCGAGGCGCGGGTGGCGCAGGTTCGCGAGCGTCTGGAGCGCAGCCGCGTCGCCAACCCGCAGGCGGGGACGGTGCTGGCCGTCTATGCGCGCGCTGGCGAGGTGGTGCAGCCCGGCCAGCCGCTGTACAAGATCGCCGACCTGGACACGCTCGTCCTCCGCGCCTACGTCACGGGCCGCCAGCTGGCGGCGGTGCGCCTGGGGCAGCGGGTGGCGGTGCGCACCGACGCCGGCGGCGGCCCGGCGCCCATCGCCGGCACGGTGACCTGGATCTCGCCGACGGCCGAATTCACGCCGACCCCGGTGCAGACGCGTGACGAGCGCGCGGAGCTCGTGTACGCGGTGAAGATCCGCGTGCCCAACCCGGACGGCGCGCTCAAGATCGGCATGCCGGCCGACGTGACGCTCGGTCCCGCGCCAGGTGAGGCACGCCTCCCGTCGCCGCAGCAATCGCCGCGGCAGCCCGTGCAGCCGTGAGCGCCGCGGCCTCCCCGCTCGTCGTCGACGGCGTGGGCAAGCGCTTCGGCGAGACGGTGGCGCTCGACGGCGTCTCGTTCGAGCTGCGGCCGGCGGAGCTCTTCGGCCTGGTGGGGCCGGACGGCGGCGGCAAGACGACGCTCTTCCGCATCCTCACCACGCTCCTCGTGCCCGACACGGGGAGGGCGACGGTGCTGGGGCTGGACGTGGTGCGCGACCTGTGGGCGATCCGCACCCGCGTGGGCTACATGCCGGGCCGCTTCTCGCTCTACCCGGACCTGAGCGTGGCGGAGAACCTGAGCTTCTTCGCCTCCGTCTTCGGCACGAGCGTGGAGGAGGGCTACGCGACCATCGCGCCGATCTACGGGCAGATCGAGCCCTTCCGCGACCGTCGGGCGGGAGCGCTCTCGGGCGGCATGAAGCAGAAGCTGGCCCTCTCCTGCGCGCTGGTGCACCGCCCCGACATCCTCTTCCTCGACGAGCCCACCACCGGCGTGGACGCCGTCTCGCGCCGCGAGTTCTGGGACCTGCTCGACACGCTGCGCGCCACCGGCCTGCCGATCGTCGTCGCCACGCCCTACATGGACGAGGCGGGGCGCTGCGACCGCGTGGCGCTCATGCAGCAGGGGCGGGTGCTCGCCATCGACGCACCGGCGGCGATCGGCGCGCGCTTCCCGCGCCCGCTGCTGGCCGTGCGCGTGCGCGACCGCTACGGCGCCCTCCAGGCGCTCCGCGCGCTGCCGCACGCGGCGTCGGTCTTCCCGTTCGGCGAGGAGCTGCACTACAGCGACACGCGCACGGCGCCGGCACCGGCCGCCCTCGCCGCGGAGGTGCGCGACTACCTGCGGGGGCGCGGCTTCGCCGACGCCGAGGTGGCGCCCACGCAGCCGGGGATCGAGGACGCCTTCATGGCGCTGATGGGCGCACCTCCGGGGGCGGCCGCGTGAGCGCGGCGATCGAGGCACACGAACTGACGCGCCGCTTCGGCCGCTTCACGGCCGTGGACGCGATCAGCTTCGACGTGCAGCCCGGCGAGGTCTTCGGCTTCCTCGGCGCCAACGGGGCGGGGAAGACGACCGCCATCAAGATGCTCATCGGCCTGCTCGCGCCCACCTCGGGCACGGCGCGCGTGGCCGGCTTCGACGTGGTGACGCAGGCGGACGAGGTGCGGCGGCGCATCGGCTACATGAGCCAGCGCTTCTCGCTCTACGAGGATCTCACCGTGCGCGAGAACGTGACGCTCTACGGCGGCATCTACGGCCTGTCGGACGCCGACATCCGCACGCGGGGCGACGCCCTGCTCGCCGGGCTGCGGCTCGGGCACGCGGCCGACACGCGCGTGGCCGCGCTGCCGCTGGGGTGGAAGCAGAAGCTGGCCTTCTCGGTGGCGCTCCTGCACCGGCCGGCCATCGTCTTCCTCGACGAGCCCACCGGCGGCGTGGACCCGATCACCCGCCGCCAGTTCTGGGAGATGATCTACGCCGCCGCGGCGGGCGGCACGACGGTGTTCGTCACCACGCACTACCTGGACGAGGCCGAGTACTGCGACCGCGTGTCGATCATGGTGGACGGACGCATCGCCGCCCTGGGCACGCCGGAGGCGCTCAAGCGCGAGTCCGGCGCGGCCACGCTGGACGAGCTGTTCGTGCGGCTGGCGCGGCCGGCCGCGGCGGCGCAGGGCTGAGGGGGCGCCATGCGGCACCGCTCGCCGGCGCTCGTCGCGTTCGTGGTGAAGGAGCTGCGGCACATCCTGCGCGACCGGCAGACGCTCCTCATCCTGCTCCTGCTGCCGCTGGCGCAGGTGGTGCTGTTCGGCTTCGCGCTGCGCACCGACGTGGACGACGTCCGCATCGCGTTCGTGGACCCGGCGCCGGATGCGGCCACCCTCGCGCTGCGGGCGCGCTTCGCGGGCACCGGCCGCTTCCACGTCGTGGCCGTCTCGTCCACCACCGCCCCGCTCGAGCCGCTCTTCCGCCGCGGCGCGGCGGACGTGGCCCTGGTCTTCGAGCCGGGCTTCGCGTCGCGGCTGGCCGACGGCACGCCGGCGCGGCTCCTCCTCGTGGCCGACGTGGCGGACCCCAACACCGGGAGCCTCGTGCAGGCGTACGCGCAGGCGGTGATCGCCGGCTACGAGGCCGAGCTGGGCGCCGCCGGCCGTGGCGTGCGGATCGAGCTGCGGACGCGCATGCGGTACAACCCCACGCTGGAGAGCGTGAACCTGTTCGTGCCCGGCCTCATCGCGCTCGTCCTCACCCTCGTCTCGGCGCTCATGACGGCCATCTCGCTGTCGCGCGAGAAGGAGCGCGGCACGCTGGAGATCCTGCTCGTCTCGCCGCTGCGGCCGTGGCAGATCATCGTCGGCAAGGTGCTCCCCTACCTGCTGCTCGCCTTCGCCAATGCGGTCACGGCGCTGCTCGCCGCGTGGCTCGTCTTCCGGGTGCCCTTCCGCGGCAGCGTCGCGCTCCTGCTCGGCGCCAGCGTCCTGTACGCTCTGGTGGGGCTGGCGCTGGGCGTGCTGATCGCGGCGCGCACCACCTCCGAGCGGGCGGCGATGCTCGGCGCCATGGCCGGCACCATGCTCCCCAACGCGCTGCTCTCCGGCATGATCTTCCCCATCGCCAGCCTGCCCGGCTGGCTGCAGGCGATCACCGTCGTCGTGCCGGCGCGGTGGTTCATCGTCGTCTCGCGCGGCGTCATGCTCCAGGGCGTGGGGCTGCACCGGCTCTGGCCGGAGCTGGCGGTACTGGGGGTGATGCTGGTGGTGCTGATGGCCGGCGCGGTGCGCAGCTTCAAGGCGAGGCTGGCCTGACCGTGCGCACCCTCCGCTTCCTGCTGCGCAAGGAGTTCCTGCAGATCGTGCGCGACCACGTCATCATGGGCATGATCTTCGTCATGCCCATCGTGCAGCTGCTCGTGCTGGCCAACGCCGTGACCTTCGAGGTGACGCAGGCGCGGCTCTACGTGGTGGACCTGGACCACAGCCCCGCCTCGCGGGGGCTGGTGGACCGCCTCACCGCTTCCGGGCGGTTCGCGGTGGCCGGCGCCTCGCCGTCGCGCGCGCGGGCCGACGCCGCCATGCTCGACCGCGACGTGGACGCGATCCTCGCCCTCCCCGCCGGCTTCGAGCGCGACCTGGTGCGCCGTCGTCACGCCGCCGTGCAGCTCGTCCTCGACGCCCAGGACGGCGCGGCCGCGGCGGTGACGCAGTCGTACGCCGGCCAGGTGCTGACGCGGTATGCCCACGAGCTGGGCGCGACGCTGCACCCGACGATGGTCACCGTCGGTGCGCGGTCCGAGGCGCCACCCGTGCGCGGCCAGCCGGCGATCGACGTGCGGCGGCGCGGCTGGTACAACCCGGAGCTGGACTACCGCGCCTACATGGTGCCCGGCATCCTGGTCGTGCTGGTGACGATGATCGGATCGCTCCTCACGGCGATGAACATCGTGCGCGAGAAGGAGGCCGGGACGCTCGACCAGCTCAACGTCACCCCGCTGCCGCGGGCCACCTTCATCGCCGCCAAGCTGATCCCGCTCTGGGTGTTCGCCCTCGTCGACCTGGCGCTCGGCCTGACGTTCGCCCACGTCGCGCTTGGCGTGCCGGTACGGGGGAGCCTGCTGCTCGTCTTCGGCGCCGCGGCGATCTACCTGGTGGCGGCGCTCGGCATCGGGCTCTGGATCTCGACCGTGGCGGAGACGCAGCAGCAGGCGATGTTCGTGACCTTCTCCCTGCTCATGGTCTACCTGCTCATGAGCGGCCTCTTCACTCCCGTGCGCGGGATGCCGCAGTGGGCGCAGTGGCTGACCGTCGTCAATCCGGTCGCGCAGTTCGTGCAGCTCATGCGCGCCGTGCTGCTCAAGGGCGCCGGCGTGGCGGACGTGGCGCGCCAGCTGGCGATCCTCGCCGCCAGCGGCGCCGTGGTGCTGGCGCTCGCCGTGCGCCAGTACCGCAAGCGCGCGGCGTGAGCGGACGGGTGGCACGAGCGCGCGTGCGGGCGGCCAGCGCCGCCCGCCGCGCGCCTCAACCCCGCGCGATCCCCGGCGCCAGCGCGGCCAGGTCCACGCCGCGCCAGAGGCGTTCCCGCAGCGCCCGCGTCTCGGCCAGCGCGCGCGCCCCGACCGGCGTCACGGCGAACACCCGTCGCGACGCGCCGCCGGGCGTGCGTTGCGAGGCCACCAGCCCCTTCGCCTCCAGCCGGTCGAGCGTGGCGTACACCGCGCCGATGGCGACCTCGCGCTCGGTGACGCGCTCGATCTCCCGTCGCACCGCCATGCCGTACGCCTCGCGCCCGGTGCGCAGCACGCCGAGCAGCACCTGCTCCTCGAAGCTGCCGAGCTGCCCGTCGTCAGCCATCCCACGCCCTCCGGTCGTCTCCGCCGATTGCCGGTCCTGGCACGTCCTCGCCTACTCCTCGCGCAGCACGAGCGCGGGATGCGTGCGACTGGCACGGTAGGCCGGGATGTACGCCGCCGCCAGCCCCACCAGCAGCAGCACCGCGCCGGCCGCCGCGAGCGCGAGTGGGTCCGCCGCGCCCACGCCGTAGAGCAGCGAGGCGATGAGGCGCGCCAGCACGGCGGCGGCCACCACGCCGATGGCGATGCCCGCGAGCACCAGCACCGCGCCGCGCCGCACCACCCGCGCCACGACGTGCGAGGGCGAGAGGCCGAGCGCGATGCGGATGGCCCAGTCGCGCTTCCGGCGGTTGACGAAGTGCGAGATGATCCCGTACACGCCCACCGCACCGAGCACCACCGCGAGGCCGGTGAGCATGGTGAGCAGCAGCATGATCTGCCGTGCCGGGCCCACCGCCTGCGCGAGGACGAGCCCCATCGTCGTCGTCTCCTGGATGGCCACGCCGGGTGCCGCGCCCTCCACGGCGCGCCGCGCGTCGGCCAGCACGCTCGCCGCGTCGCGGCCGTCCTGCACGCGCAGCACGAAGCTGAAGCTCGTGGGCACGTACGGGATCTGGTCCAGCAGCATGTAGCGGGCCGGCGTCGGGGCGTCCGTCAGCGCCGCCTCGGCGACGTCCTCCACCACGCCGATGATCCGCTCCGGGGTGTCGAAGCCGGTGCTGATGCGCTGGCCTACGGGGCTCTCGCCGGCGAAGTACTTGCCGGCCAGCGCCTCGGTGATCACCACGACCGGCTCGTTCCCCTCGCGGTCGGCGGCGTTCGGCAGGCGGCCACGGCGCAGCGTGATGCCCATCGTCTCGAAGTAGTCGGGCGTGACGACGCGGAAGGCGGTCGTCGACTGCTCCAGATCCGGGCGCCCTTCGACCGTGATGCCCCAGTTGTCGCCCGACCCGCGCAGCGGGAGCTTGCTCGCCGCCGCCGCCGACTGCACGCCGGGGACGGCACGGAGCGCGTCGAGCACGGCGTGCCAGCTCTGCCGCCGCTCGTCGCGCCGCATCGATGCGGGCGCCAGGACGTCCACCACCGCCACCTCGCGCGTGTCCACGCCGGGGTCGATCGCGTACAGGTTCGACACGCTGCGCACGAGCAGCGCGGCCCCGGCCGCCATCAGCACCGCCAGCGCCACCTCCGCCACCACCAGCCCACCCTCCATCCGCCCGCCGCGCCCGCCGATCCCCCCCGTGCGGCTGGTCGACAGCACGCCGCGCAGGTCGCCGCGCCAGAGCGAGATCACCGGGACGAGAGCGATCAGCAGGCTGGCGCCGAGCGCCGTCGCGATCGCCGCCCAGAAGACGCTCCAGTCGAGCGTCGCCCCTTCGGCCCATGCGCCGAGCGGCAGCGCGCCCACCAGGAGCTGGAAGCCGCCGGCCGCCAGCGCCGCGCCCGCCAGGCCCGCGGCCAGTCCCACGACCACCGATTCCGCGAGGAGCTGCTGCAGCAGGCGCCGTCGCTCCGCGCCGAGTGCCGAGCGCACCGCCAGCTCGGTGGCGCGCCCGTCCACCTGGCCGAGCATCAGCGAGGCGACGTTGGCGCAGGCGATGAGCAGGATCATCCCCATCGCCGCCAGCGTGGCCAGCAGCGCCGGGCGCATCGAGCCGACCAGGAACTCCCGCACGGGCGTCACCGTGGCGTTCTGCGTCTTGTCCCACTGCGGCGGGTAGTCGTAGCGCTCGTCCAGTCGCGCCGTGAGGCGCGCCAGATACGGCGCCAGGGCGTCCATGCGCACGCCGGGCGCGAGGCGGCCGACGAGCGTGTAGTTCCCCGATTGATCCTCCGAATTCAGTGGCTCGGCGAGCCACACCCGCACGGTGGGATCGGGGAACCAGAAGCCGCGGGGCATCACCCCCACCACCGTGCGCTCCGTCCCGTCCAGCCGGAGGCGCCGACCGACGATCGCCGGATCGCCGCCCAGCTCCTGCCAGAGGCCGTAGCTGATGACAGCCACCGGCTCGCTGCCCGGCAGGTCGTCGCCGTCCTGGAAGGCGCGGCCGATGAACGGTGTGCGACCCAGCACCTGGAACAGCTCGGCCGTCCCGGAGACTCCCGGGGCGAGCCGGGGGGGCGCGTCGCCGATCTGCAGCATCACCCCCTGCTGCCGATAGGCTGCCACCTGCTGGAAGCCCGGAAAGTCGGGACGCACGTAGAGGAACTCCTGCTCCGACCAGCTGCCATCGAACCAGAAGACGCCCACGTCCTGCTCGTTCGCGTACGGCAGCGGCTCGAAGAGCAGCGCGCGCACGACGCCGGTGATGGCCGCCGCCCCGCCGACGCCCAGCGCCAGGGTGAGCACCGCGAGCAGCGCGTAGGTCGGGCGCATGCGCAGGCGCCGCACGGCGTAACGGACGTCCATGATCCAGCTTTCCATGGCAGGCCCTCCAGGGCGTGAGCGGTTCGCCTTCGGTTCGAATCCCGTCATCCCGCGCCACCAGCTCCGACGGAGGAGCGGCGGCACCGACGCCAGCACCTGCCGCCAGAGCCACCGGCGTGCGGCCGCCGGCCCACGCCGGGCCGCGTGCTCCCGGTACTCCGCGCCGAGCTCCTCCAGCACCTCGTCGCGCTCGGCGATCGGGAGGAGGAGGCGAAGCAGCCGTGCCGGCAGCCCCGGCAGCGGGTGGTGCGGCGCACCAGCGGGTGGCAGTGTCACGAGTGACTCGTGGGCATATTCTACAATGTAGAACTAACCGTCACAAAGCAAGGCGATCTTGGGCGTTGGACGCCCGTCGCGCGCGGAAGGTTTCCCCGGCGAGCCGCGGGGGGTGAATCCCTGGTGGGGTTGCGGTGTACGGATCCACGGTTCCACCCCAACCAGCATCTCCGAGCGATGACCCTGCTTCCCACCATCCGTCGCCTCTCCACGGGCGTCGGCGCGATGGCCGTGCTCACCACGCCGCTAGCCGCGCAGCCCGCCACCACCGCCGCCGCCGCGCCGGTGGCGCCCGGCATCGAGAGCGCGAACTTCGACACCAGCGTCCGCCCGCAGGACGACTTCTTCCGCTACGTCAACGGCAGCTGGCTGAAGTCGACGGAGATCCCCGCCGACAAGCCGCGCTACGGCGCCTTCGACCAGCTGCGGGACGAGAGCGACGCGGCGCTGCGCGGGATCATCGAGCAGGCGGCGGCCGCCACCGACGCGCCGGCCGGCTCCGATCTGCAGAAGATCGGCGACTACTACCGCGCCTACATGGACACGACCCGCCTGGAGCAGCTCGGCCTCACGCCGCTGCGCGACGAGCTGGCGCGCGTGCGGGCGCTCGACGGGCAGGCCGGCATCCCCGCCCTCGCCGCGCACCTGGCGCGCATCGGCGTGCGGGCGCCCTACGGCGTGTACGTGCGGCAGGACCTCAAGGATGCCACGCGGTACGTCGCCTACGTCGGGCAGAGCGGCCTGGGGCTGCCGGACCGCGACTACTATCTGAAGGACGGGCAGAAGTTCGACGACGCGCGCGCCGCCTACGTGACGTACATGACGGCGCTGCTCCGGGCGGCCGGCGACGCGCAGGCCGAGGCGTCCGCGCGGGCGGTGTTGCAACTCGAGCATGCCCTCGCCGAGCGGCAGTGGGAGCGCGTGCGGCTGCGCGACCCGCAGGCCGGCTACAACCCGCACACCCTGGCGCAGCTGGACACGCTGGCGCCGCGGCTGGCGTGGTCGTCGTACCTGACCGCCACCGGCACCGCGGAGTCGCCGACCTTCATCGTCGGCCAGCCGGACTACCTTCGCGCGCTCGACGCCATCGTCGCCGCGACGCCGGTGGAGACGTGGCGCAGCTACTTCACCGTGCGCCTGCTCGACGCCTTCGCGCCGTACCTGAACCGGTCGCTGGCCGACGCGGCGTTCGCCTTCCACGGCAAGGCGCTCACCGGCGTGGAGCAGCAGCGCCCGCGCTGGCAGCGCGGCGTGAACGCGGTGGAGGGCGCGATGGGGATGCTCGTCGGCAAGCAGTACGTGGCCAAGTACTTCCCGCCCGCGTACAAGGCGCACATGGAGCGGCTCGTCGACAACCTGCTGGCCGCCTACAAGGCGGGCATCGACCAGCTCGACTGGATGAGCCCGGCCACCAAGGCGCAGGCGCAGGACAAGCTGGCCCACTTCACCGTCAAGATCGGCTACCCCGACAAGTGGCGCGACTACTCGGGGCTGGAGGTGAAGCCCGGCGACCTGGTGGGCAACGTGATCCGCTCCAACCAGTTCGACTGGGAGTACATGGTCGACAAGCTGGGCGAGCCGGTAGACCGCACCGAGTGGGGGATGACGCCGCAGACGGTGAACGCGTACTACAACCCCGTCATGAACGAGATCGTCTTCCCGGCGGCCATCCTGCAGCCCCCGTTCTTCGATCCCGAGGCGGACGACGCCGTGAACTACGGCGGCATCGTGGCCGTCATCGGCCACGAGGTGAGCCACGGCTTCGACGACCAGGGGAGTCAGTTCGACGGGGAGGGGAATCTGCGCGACTGGTTCACCGCCGCCGACAAGCAGGCGTTCAAGGCCCGCACCGAGGCGCTGGCCGCGCAGTACGACGCGCTCGCGCCGCTGGAGGGCGCGCACGTCAACGGCCATCTCACGCTCGGTGAGAACATCGGCGACCTGTCCGGCCTGAGCATGGCCTACAAGGCCTACCACATGTCGCTCGGCGGCAGGGAGGCGCCGGTGATCGGCGGCCTCACCGGCGACCAGCGCTTCTTCATCGGCTGGGCGCAGGTGTGGCGCGAGCTGAACCGTGACGACTACCTGCGGCAGCGCCTCCTCACCGATCCGCACTCCCCGGCCATGTACCGCACCAACCAGGTGCTGCGCAACATGCCCGCCTTCGCCGAGGCGTGGGGGGTGAAGCCGGGCGACGGCATGTACCTGCCGCCGGCGGAGCGGGTGAAGATCTGGTGAGCGCGTCGGGCTGACCCCGCCGTCGGCGCTGCGCACGCCCCGGGGAGGCTCCCCGGGGCGTGCGTCGTTCCGGCCGCCCCGGCATCGAGCGGCATTGCCCCGTGGTGAGCGATGCGCGAGGATTCGCCGCCACGTCTCTCCGCGACGATCTCCGCGCATGGCCACCGCCCGATCCGACAGGCTCACCGTTCCGGTCGACGCGACGCGCGACCACGTGCTCGGCAATCCGGGCGCGCCGATGACGCTCGTCGAGTACGGCAGCTACGTCTGCCAGTACTGCCACGCCGCACACCAGGTGATCGCGCACCTGCGCGACCGCTTCGGCGACCGGATGCGCTACGTCTTCCGGCACCTGCCGCTCACCGACCGCGACCAGGCGCTGCGTGCCGCCGAGCTGGCGGAGTACGCCGCCGCCACCGGGAGCGAGTTCTGGGAGGTGCACGACACGCTGATGCGTCGCGGGCCGGTCTTCGCGGACGGCGAGCTGGAGCGCATCGGCGCCGCGTTCGGGGTGCCGCCCCGCGCCGACCGCGACCCGGCGCTGGCGCAGGCGGCCGCGGTGCGCGTGCGCGACGACGCGCAGGGCGGGCTGCACGCCGGCGCGCAGGTGACGCCCACCTTCTACATCAACGGCCGGCGATACGAGGGCCCGTGGGACGAGAGCTCACTGGCGGAGGCGATGCTCGGCTCGCTCGGCCACCGGCTGCACGCCGCCACGATCGACTTCGCGCGCTGGGCGCCGTCCACCGGCGTGCTGCTGCTGCTCATGACGGTGCTGGCCGTGGGACTCGCCAACTCGCCGTTCGGGCCGGCGGTGGAGGCGTGGTGGCGCACGCCGCTGGGGCTCCGCTTCGGCGCCGCCGGCTTCGCCATGCCGCTGCGCGACTGGATCGACCACGGGCTGCTGACCGCCTTCTTCCTGGTGGTGGGGCTGGAGATCAAGCGCGAGCTCACGGTGGGCCGGCTGGCCACGCGGCGCGCCGCCGCGCTGCCGGTGGTGGCGTCGCTGGGCGGGATGGTGGCGCCGGCGCTGCTCTACCTGCTAGTGGCGCCGGCCGCGCTCGCCCACGGCTGGGGGACGACGATCACCACCGATACCGCCTTCGCCGTCGCCCTCATCGTCGTGCTCGGCGACCGCGTGCCGGTGGACCTGCGCGTCTTCCTCACCGCCGCGGTCGTCGTCGACGACCTGGTGGCGATCGCCGTCGTGGCGCTCGTCTACTCCGGGGCGGTGCACGCGGGCTACCTGGCGGCCTCGGTCGGCGTCACGGCGGCGCTGGTGGCGCTCAATCGCTCGAACGTCTACCGGCCGCTCCCCTACGCCGTGCTCGGCGTGGTGCTGTGGGGGTGCCTGCACGCGGCGGGGCTGCACG
Source organism: Gemmatimonadaceae bacterium (assembly GCA_035761165.1). Lineage (GTDB taxonomy): Bacteria > Gemmatimonadota > Gemmatimonadetes > Gemmatimonadales > Gemmatimonadaceae > CALCHX01. The sequence continues at coordinate 46,017 of DASTRO010000046.1, forward strand.
CCACGCTGGCCGGCGTCGTCCTCGCCGTGGTGACGCCCACGCGGCCGCCGGCGAACCTCAACGCGCTGATGGCACAGGCGCAGACGATCGTCGACGCGGAGACGCGCGAGCACGGCGAGACCGTGATGAGGCACGGCCCATCCGAGCCGGCGCTCCGCGCGCTGGACGGCATCCACGACCGCATCGAGTCGCCGGCCAGCAAGCTGCTGCGCGCCATCGAGCCCTGGTCGAGCTACCTCGTGCTCCCCGTGTTCGCGCTCGCCAACGCCGGCGTCGTCTGGTCGGCGGACGTGCTCCAGGGGCATGCACGTCTGGTGGCCGCCGTCGTCCTCGGGCTGGTGGTCGGCAAGCCGGTCGGGATCGTGGCCGCGTCCTGGCTCGCGGTGCGCTCCGGGCTCGCGATGAAGCCGACGGCGTACTCGTGGCGCCAACTCGGCGGCGCCGCCACGATGGCGGGGATCGGCTTCACGATGTCGCTCTTCATCGCCGCGCAGGCCTTCCCGCGGGCCGGGGACTTCACGGCCGCGAAGCTGGCGATCTTCCTCGCCTCGGCGAGTGCCGCGCTGCTCGGGACGCTCCTCCTGCGGCGCGCCGCGGGGACGGCACCCGCCCCGACGCCCATCGCGCGTGGAATCGAGCGTGGCACGGTCGTGCCGGCCGGGGCCTGGGAAGCTCAGCCGCCGGCGGCCGAGGCCACGGTGCGCAGCGCACGCACGAACGCCCCTTCGTCGGCCCACGGGCCGTCGTAGCGCTCCCCGTTGACGAAGAAGGTCGGCGTGCCGTTCACGCCGCTGCGCACCCCGCTCCGGAAGTCGTCGCGCACGGCCCGCGCGTAGGTCCCCTCCTGCAGCTCGTGCGCGACGCGATCGACGTCCAGCCCGAGCGCGTCGGCGTAGCGCAGGAGGTCGGCGTCCGCCAGCGCGTGCTGGTGCTCGTAGAGGGCGTCGTGCATCCCCCAGAAGGCGCCCTGCGCCGCGGCCGCCTCGGCCGCCTGCGCCGCGTGCAGGGCGTGCGGATGCGACTCCTTGAGGGGGAAGTTGCGGAACACGAAGCGCAGCCGCGGCCCGAGCTGCCGCTGGATGGCCTTCACGATGGGGTAGGCCATGCCGCAGTACGGGCACTCGAAGTCGCCGTACTCCACCAGCGTCACCGGGGCATCGGCCGGCCCGGCGGCGTGGTCGTCGGCGCCGACGGGTGGGGTCAGCGTGCCCTCGCTCACGGCCGCGCGCCCGTCGCGGCGGCCCCGCCGGCGAGCGACTCCAGCGCGGTCAGGATCCCGTCCGCCCCGGGGTTCACGCCCACGGGGGAGAGATAGCTCCAGCGGATGATGCCGTCGCCGTCGAGCACGAAGAGCGCACGCGCGCTCGTGCCGTCCTCCGCGCGGTAGGCGCCGTACAGCCGCGACACCGCGCCCTTGGGCTCGAAGTCGCTGAGCAGCGGGAAGTGAAGGTTCCGCTGGCGCGCGAACGCCGCGTGGCACCAGACGCCGTCCACGGAGATGCCGAGCAGCTCCGCGCCGTGTTCGCGGAATTCCGGGAGGATCTCGTTGTAGAGCGCCATCTGGTCGCCGCAGACGGGGCTCCAGTCGGCGGGATAGAAGGCGAGCACCACCGGCCGGCCACGCAGCTCGCCGAGCGAGAGCCGCTGGTCCGGCGTGCAGTGCAGGGTGAAGTCGGGCGCGGGCGTGCCCGCCTGGAGGATTCCGCCGTTGCCGTCGTGTGTCGTCTCGGATGCTGCCATGCCGCTCTCCCTCGCGGGTCGTGTGAGCCGTACCGCTGTGCAAGAAGGCTGCGCGCCGGTTGACGCGAGGGCGCGCCGTGCGAATGATAGCCGGCGGCCCATGGTGGCGGGTCGGCCCGCCGGTCCGCGCCGGCGCGGCCCGCCGGACGGACCTGCCACCCGGTCGCTGCCCCACTCTCCGGCACGGGCTTCCTCATGTGGTCGCTCCGATCCACGGCCGTCGTGCTGCCGATCGCGCTCGCCTGCGCGGGTCCGCGGTCCGCCGCCGCGCAGCCGCTGCCGCCGCTCGACGAGTACCAGGTCCGCGCGTTCGACACCGACGACGGCCTGCTCGCCGCCGACGTGACGGGGCTCGCCCAGACCTCGGACGGCTACCTCTACGTGGCCGGCGGGCGCGGGCTCGCGCGGTTCGACGGCTACCGCTTCGAGCGGGTGCCGCTCCCCGGGGCGCGGAGCCACTTCATCTACCGCCTCTTCCAGGACCGCCAGGGGCGTCTCTGGCTCCTCGCCAAGAGCCTGAACCTGCTCGGCTATCACGCCGGCCGGCGCTTCCACGCGCTGCCGCGCGCGCCCGTCGAGATCAACGGCTTCTGGCAGACGGCCGACGGCGCCATCTGGCTCGGCAGCAACCACGGCCTGCTCCGCCTGGCGCCGGAGGACACCACCGCCCCGTACACGCGGCTGAGCACCGCCGACGGCCTGCCGAGCGACACGGTGAATGGCGTGTTCGACCTCCCCGACGGCGAACGCGTGGCGGTCACGTGGGGCGGCCTCGCCCGTATGGAGCCGGATCCCGCGCGGCCCGGTGGCGTGCGCTTCGTCCCCGTCGGCCCGCGGATCTCGCGCCTCGGGACCGTTCGGGCCGATGCGCAGGGGCTCTGGATCGGCTGCGGCGATCCGCGGGCGGGCGACTGCGTGCTGCGCTATCGTGCGGGACGCCTCACGCGCTACGGACCGGACGACGATGACGCGGACCCGCCGCTCCCCCTGCTCGCCGCGGAGCCCGCGAGCGTCGTGATCCGCAACGGCCTACCCGGTCACCGGCTCCCGCGCGCGCTGGCCACCGCCGATGGCCGCGGACGGCCCGCGGACGAGGTCGCGGGCGCGCTGCGTGCCCACGACGGCGCGCTCTGGGTCGCCATGACGAGCGGGCGCGAGCCACGCGACTACCTGGCCCGCTGGCGCGACGGACGACTGGAGCGCATCGACCTGCGCGACTACCTGCAGTTCAAGGACATCAACCACCTGCTCGACGACCGCGAGGGCAGCCTCTGGGTGGGGACCGACCGCGGGCTCCTCCAGCTGGTGCGGCGGAAGGTGTACGCCCTCACGCGGCGTGAGGGGCTGGCCGAGGGGTTCACCGTGCCCGTGCTGCAGACGCGCGACGGCGCGATGTGGGTGGGGACGTGGGGCGGCGGACTGCACCGCTACGCCGACGGCCGGCTCACCCGTCGCTACACCGTCGCCGACGGGCTGCCCGACCACCGCGTGCGCGCGCTCTACGAGGCCGGCGACGGCACGCTCTGGGTGGGGACCAGCCGGGGCTTCGCGGCCATCCGTGGCGGGCGCGTGGTGCTTGGCAGGGCCAGCGAGGAGGTGCGCGCCTTCGCCGAGACGCCGGGCGCGGGAGAGCGAGCGGGGGAGCGCACGCTCTGGGTGGCCACCATCAGCCGCCTTCTCCGCCGCACGCCCCAGGGCTTCGTCGCCGATCGGCCCGGGGCGTGGACGCGCCGGGGCATCTGGGCGCTGCACACCGCGCGCGACGGGGCGCTCTGGATCGGCAGCGAGGCGGGGCTCTTCCGCCTCGCCGGCGACTCCCTGCGCGCCTTCGGCGAGGCCGACGGGCTGCGCAGCTCCGTCATCGTGTCCATCCACGAGGAGGGCGACGGCACGCTCTGGTTCGGCACGTACGAGGACGGCCTCTACCGGTATCGCGACGGTCGGTTCGCCGCGGTGACGACGCGCGAGGGGCTGTACCACGACGGCGTCTGGCGGATGCTCGAGGACGGGCGCGGCGGCATCTGGATGTCGAGCGACCAGGGGATCTTCCGCGTCGATCGCGCACGGCTGCACGCCGTGGTCGACGCGGTGGAGCGCGGCGAGCGCCCCGCATCACCGCTCGCACCCCTCGTGTTCACCGAGGCGGAGGGGATGCCCAACCGCGAGTGCAATCGTGCCTCCCCCGGCGGCTGGCGGCTGCGCGACGGGCGGCTCGTCTTCAACAACCTGGCCGGGGTGGTGGTCATCGACCCCACGCGCGCGACGGAGCGGCTGCCGCCGGCGACCACGGTGCTGCAGGACGTCGTCGCCGATGGCCGGGAGGTGGAGCTGTCCGTCGCCGAGCCCCCGACGCTGGCCCGCGGCACGAAGCAGCTGGCCTTCGATTTCGCGGTCCTGTCGTTCGTCGCGCCCGGCCAGAACCGCTACCGGTACCGCCTCGACGGCTACGACGACGGCTGGGTGGATGCCGGGACGCGGCGGCACGCCTCGTACACCAACCTGCCGCCCGGCCACTACACGTTCCGCGTCCAGGGGGCGAACCAGGCCAGCGGGTGGAGCGAGGCGGCCGCCGCCTTCACCTTCACCGTGCCGCCGCTGCTCTGGCAGACGTGGTGGCTGCGCGCGCTCGCCGCCGCCGTACTGGTCGCGCTCCTGGCCGCCGCGTACCGCACCCGCGTGGCGCGGCTGCTGGAGCTGGAGCGCTTGCGGCTGCGCATCGCCAGCGACCTGCACGACGACGTCGGCTCCAACCTCAGCTCCATCGCGCTGCTGAGCGAGATGCTGCAGGGCCACGACCGGCTGGACGACCTGGAGCAGCGGCAGCTGCAGCGCATCAACGTCGCGGCCGAGGAGACGATCGGCGCGCTGCGGGACATCATCTGGCTCGTGGACCCGAAGCACGACGGGCTCGCCGACCTGGTGGTGCGGATGCGCACCGTGGCCGGCGACCTGATGAACGGGACGGCGTGGGCGTTCGAGGTCGCCGCGCCGGTGTCGCCGCGGCCGCTCGGCATGGCGTTCATGCGTAGCGTGCTGCTGATCTACAAGGAGGCGCTGCACAACGTCGCCCGGCACGCGCGGGCACGGCACGTCACGATCGCGATTGCCGACGAGTGCGGGCGCTTCGTGCTGCGGATCGAGGACGACGGGGTCGGCTTCGACGAGCGTGCGGTGCGGGCGGGGCAGGGGCTGGCGAGCATGCGTCGGCGGGCGGCGCAGATCCACGGGCGCCTCGACCTGGCGAGCGTGCCGCGTCGGGGCACGCGCGTCACGCTGTCGGCGCCCATGGCGTGAATACGTGATGGCCGCGGCGCGCCAGGCGCGGTATCGCTGAGTGGGGCGTGGTCGGGCGCGGGACCACCCGGATGCGGGAGAGACGCGTGACGGAGCGAGAGATTCACGTCTGGATCGTCGAGGACAACTCACTCCTCCGCGAGACGGTGCGCGAGCTGTTCGAGCGCCGCCCAGGCCTGCGCTGCGCGCTCGCCGTCGGCTCGTGCGAGGAGGCGCTCGCCGCGCTCCGGCGGGGTCACGTCCCGCAGGTGGTGCTGATGGACCTCGGGTTGCCGGGTATGAGCGGCATCGACGGCATCGCGCGCATCCGCGCGATCTCCCCCACGTCGCAGGTGGTCGTGCTCACGGTGCACGAGGAGGACGACCAGGTGTTCGAGGCGCTCTGCGCCGGCGCCTCCGGCTACCTCCTGAAGCCCGCCTCCGGGGAGCAGATCGTGGCCGCGGTGGACACGGCGCTGCACGGCGGCGCGCCGATGAACGCCTTCGTGGCGCGCAAGGTGTTGGGCATGTTCACCCGCTTCGCACGCCCGTCGGCGGACCACGGGCTCACCGCGCGAGAGCTCGAGATCCTGCAGCTGCTCGTCGAGGCGCACACGCAGAAGCAGATCGCGCAGGCGCTCGGCCTCAGCCCGCACACCGTGGACACGCACCTGCGGAACATCTACGCCAAGCTGCACGTGCACTCGCGCAGTGGCGCGGTGGCGAAGGCGACGCGGGAGCGGCTCGTCTGACGAGCGCTGCCTCCGCGGGCACCGCCGGACTGGATGAACGATGACAGGATGAGCAGGATGAACAGGACCAGCATGCTATCCTGCTCATCCTGCCATGCCGTCGTGCCCGACCGGGGATGGCGTATTCACGTGATGGCACGGCGGGCACGGCTGCCGTAGCGTGGGCGGGCAGTCGCGTCCTGTCATCTCACTCCCGGAGGTCGGCATGGCTCACGAACCACGGCGGGGCCCATCGTACGGGCTCGTCCTGGTGCTGCTCGCCCCAGTGGCGCTCCACGCCCAGGTGCTGGACTTCGAGGGGCTACGACACCGAGAGCTGGTGCAGGGCTACTACGACGGCGGCGTCGGGAGCCTCGGCAGCGGTCCCGGCCCCGACCTCGGGATCGTCTTCTCCGACAATGCGCTGGTGGGCTCGGAGCCCGAGCCGGAGTCGAACTGGGCCAACACGCCGTCGGGCACCAACGTCCTGCTCTTCCTCACCGGCCGCGGCGCGGTGATGAACGTGCCGGGCGGCTTCTCGACCGGCTTCTCCTTCTGGTACTCGAGCAGCGTGTTCGAGGGAGCCGTGAGCGTGTACAGTGGCCCGAACACCACGGGAACGCTGCTGGCGACGCTCGAGCTCTCGGCGCTCGGGAGCTGTGGTCCCCCGGACCCCTACTGCCACTGGGCGCCCATCGGCGTGTCCTTCGAGGGCACGGCGATGTCGGTCGACTTCGGCGGCACGGCGAACCAGATCGGCTTCGACAACGTGACGCTCGAGTCCGCGATCCCCGGCGGCAGCGTGGTGCCCGAGCCCGTCTCGGCAGCGTTGCTCGCGACTGGCCTGGCCGGGTTGGGCGCGGCGGCGCGGCGGCGGAGGCGGAAGACGGCGGCCTAGCGCGGGTCGCGGCACGCCCGCGCTGGCGAGACGCGGCGCCGCGCCATGCAGCCGCGGACGCGCGGATGCGGGTGGCGTGTTCACGTGATGGCGGCCGTGGGTTCGGCACCGTACGCTGTCGCCCCACGGTGGGTCGCCCGCGGGCCCGGTCCGGGCCCGCGGGCAGCGCGCCGGACCGCACAGCCCGGAGGTGCAGATGTCCGCTCGTCGTTGGAGGTCCGTGTGGCTGGTCGCGCCGCTGCTCGCGGCCACGCTCCCCGTGGCGGCCGGCGCGCAGGGCTGGAAGGACCGGATCCTGGGCGCTGCGAAGAAGTCCGCCGACGCCGCGACGCGCGCCGGGTCGGACGAGGCCAGGCGCCAGATGGACGCGCTGGTGGGCGACGCGGCCGCCGAGCTCGTGGGGGACGGCCAGTTCACCGCCATCCTCTCCCCCTGGGCGGCGGCGGACGGCGGCGGGCGTGCCGAAGTGGTGCGCTTCGGCGGCGGGGCCCTCATCCGACGCACCGGCTTCGGCGTCCAGCTGGTGCTCTGCGACGCCCGCGAGGGTTCTCGGATGCGCACCGAGATCCTGCTGCGCGACCCGCCCGGCGCGCGCCCCGGCACGGTGGCCCTCGCGGCGCGCGAGTACCCGCTGGGCGACGACGCCGGCGTGAGCTTCACGAACGCCGGCGCCACGGTCGTGCGCCCGGGCGACGGGACGATCCGGCTCCTCTCCGTCTCCGATGAGGTCGTGGCGGGTACGGTGAGAGTCAGCTTCCCGCTCGTCTCCATCCCCGGTGGCTCGGCGAACGAGCCGGTGGAGTTCGCCGCGACCTTCCGCGCGCGGCAGCTGCCGATGGGTGGGTCAGTTGGTGCGTGCGCGGCGGATGCGAGGCAGTCATCCGGGCCGGCGCCGGCCGCGGCGGCGCCCGCCACGCGCACCGGCCAGCGACCCACGGCACCGTCGCCCGCTGGCCGGCGGCCGGCACCGCCTCCCGAGGGTGGCGGCCGCCCGCCGGCGACGGGCGCCGCGCTGCCCCGGGGGCCGTGACGCGCGATCGGGCCGCAGCGTGCGATGCGCGCCGGCTCGCGTCTCGCGCCGTTCGGGACCGGGTCGTCGTTCGGGAATGGGTCGTCAATCAGTCGACGGGAGGACGCGATGGCGCTGATCCATTGTCCCGAGTGCCGGCATGAGGTCTCCGACCGCGCGGCGGCGTGCCCGAACTGCGGCTACGCGCTCGGCGGGAGCCACGTCCCCGCCGTGCTGCGGACCGAGACGGTCACGGTGGAGCGGAACAAGCATCCCTTCCTGACCTTCATCGGAACCGCCGTCGTCGCCCTCTTCCTGATCGGCGTGGTGCACGAACTCGCCACCAATGCCGACTCCGGGGTCACTCCGTCCGCCGGGCTGGCCTCGGCCGCGCCTCCCCTCCCCCTGGCCCCGCCCGCGCCGCCGCCGCCGACGGCGCGCTTCACCGTCGTGGACGTGCTGGTGGACGAGGAGTGCAGTCAGCTCTTCGAGTACTGCCTGCAGGGGCACTGCATCGTGCAGAACGCCGGCGACGCGGCAGGCCAGCGTCGCGTGAAGGCCGACCTGCTGCTGCGCGATTCGCGGCAGGTGGTGGCGACGCACTGGTCGAACCTCACGCTGCTGCCCGGCGGCAGCGAGCGTCTCACCTTCCGCTTCGACGAGGCGCTGATCGACTCGACCTACACCGTGCGCTGCCGACTGGAGCCGGGCCCCGGCCGGACGTAGCCGCGGGCCCCGTCCACGCCGGCCGCACCCGGCCGCCGCGCGCCCCGGACGCATCGCGTCCGGGGCGCGCTCGCGCATCCCCTTGCTCCCGCATCCGGGTCGCGGCACCCTGCGTGCACCGTCACCGCGTGGCGGCGATCCGCCGCCACCCCCGCCTGACCGACCACCGACCCTCATGCCGAAGCTGCACGTCATCGTCGCCAGCACCCGCCGGGACCGGAAGGGACCACTCGTCGCCGCCTGGTTCCTGGACCGCGCCCGCGCCCGCGCGAGCTTCGATCTCGAGCTCGTGGACCTGGCCGAGCTCGACCTCCCACTCCTCGACGAGCCGCGCCACCCCCGGTTCGCGCAGTACGAGCACGAGCACACCCGGCGCTGGAGCGCCATCGTCGACCGCGCCGACGCCTTCGTCGTCGTCACGCCGGAGTACGACCACGGCGCCCCCGCCTCGCTCGTCAACGCGCTCCAGTACCTCGTGCGCGAGTGGGCCTACAAGCCCATGGGCTTCGTCAGCTACGGCGGTGTCTCCGGCGGCACGCGCGGCGTGCAGATGACGAAGCAGATCGTCACCGCGCTCAAGATCGTACCGCTCGTGGAGGCGGTCGCGATCCCCTTCTTCGCGCAGCACGTGAGCCAGGAGACGGGCGCCTTCGACCCCGGTGAGGTGCAGGCGAAGGCGGCCGAGGTGATGCTCGACGAGCTGCTGCGATGGTCCGCCGCGCTCGCCCCGCTCCGCGCGGGGTGAGCCCGGAGCGCGCGTCCGGCGCTATCGCTCGGGCGCGCCGACGCCCGCCGGCGGACGGGGCTCGCCGGCGGGCGGCGTCTCGCGCCGCACCGTCGGCGCCACACCGGGTGGGGGTGGCGCCGGCGGCAGCCCGAGGTGCGCGCGCGCGCGGTCCAGCGCGTCGTCCAGGTTCCCGAAGAGCTGCTCGTCCCCGATCTCGTCCAGCAGGTGTGACCGTCCGATGGCGATCATCGGCTGCGCGTGCACGTCGGAGAGCAGCACCAGCGTGCCGTCGCCGCGGCTGCGCCGCACCACGTCGGTGAGCGCGCGCAGCCCGGTGGAGTCGATGGCCGGCACGGCGCGCAGCCGCAGGATGAGGACGCGCGGCTTCTCCGCCACCTGCGCCAGCGTGTCCTTGAAGCGCTCCGCCGCGCCGAAGAAGAAGGGCCCGTCGATCTCGTAGACCTGCACGCCCGGCGGGATGACGCGGCGGCGCACGGCGTTGGCGTCGCTGTCGTACGGATCCGCCGCCGGCTCGTCGGCCAGCTCGCGGCGCACGGCGGTGATGTTCGTGACCTCCGCCATCCGCCGCATGAAGAGGAAGGCGGCGAGCACCATCCCCACGCCGATCGCCACCGTCAGGTCCACCAGCACCGTCAGCAGGAAGGTGGCGAGCAGCACCGCCACGTCGCTCTTCGGCGCGCGGAACTCGGCCACGAACACCCGCCACTCGCTCATGTTGTAGGCCACCACCACGAGGATCGCCGCCAGCGTGGCCAGCGGGATGAGCGCCGCCCAGCGCCCGACGAACAGGGTGATGACGAGCAGCGTCAGGGCGTGCGTCATGCCGGCGATCGGGGTGCGGCCGCCGTTCTTCACGTTGGTGGCGGTGCGCGCGATGGCGCCGGTGGCCGGGATCCCACCGACGAGCGCCGAGGCCATGTTGGCCACCCCCTGGCCCACGAGCTCCATGTTCGAGCGGTGCCGCCCGCCGATCATGCCGTCGGCCACCACGGCCGAGAGGAGCGACTCGATGGCGCCCAGCGCGGCGATCGTGAACGCCGGGCCGACGAGCGTCGTCACCTGGGCGAAGGAGAGCGCCGGGAGCACCGGGTGCGGCACGGTGGCGTCGATCGTGCCGAAGCGGCTGCCGATCGTCTCCACCGGCAGGTGGAAGCCCTGCACCAGCGCCGTCGTCACGATCAGCGCGACGAAGGGCCCCGGCACGCGGTGGCTCACTCGCGGCCAGAGGAGGATGATGGCCAGCGCGATCCCGGCGGTCCCCACCGCCGCCGGGTTCACGGCATTCGCGTGCTCGGCGAAGGCGCGCCACTTCTCCACGAACTCCGCGGGCACCGCGCCCATGCGCAGCCCGAGGAAGTCCTTCACCTGGCTGGAGAAGATGATCACCGCGATCCCACTGGTGAAGCCGATGGTCACCGGGTGCGGGATGAACTTGATGGCCGCGCCGAAGCGCAGCAGCCCCATCGCGATCAGGATGATGCCCGCCATGAAGGTGGCGACGATGAGGCCGTCGACTCCGTGGCGCTGCACGATGCCGTAGACGATGACGACGAACGCCCCCGTGGGCCCGCCGATCTGCACGCGCGAGCCGCCGAGGGCGGAGATGAGTAAGCCGGCGACGATGGCGGTCCAGAGGCCGCGGCCGGGGGTGACGCCGCTGGCGATGGCGAAGGCGATCGCCAGCGGCAGGGCGACGATGCCGACGATGACCCCGGCGGCGACGTCCGCGCCGAACTGGGCGCGGCTGTAGCCGCGGAGCGTCGTGACGAGCTTGGGGACGAGCACGCGGGGCGGGACGGCAGAGGGGGAGGGCGGGGGAGCCGCCGTCCATGGGGCCGGCACCGGGCGCTCCCGCCCGTCGGAGCCTAACGGCGCCGCCCGCCACGTCAATCGGCGTTTCCCCTACGCGCTGTCCGGGTGGGGCGGACGCTCCGGTGGCCTGCCCGCGATCCCGCTCGCGGGCACGGGCACCGTGTCGCCGGCCGGCCGCCGCCGTAGATTCGGGCACGCGCCCGCCCGGCGCGGTGCCCCGAGCCGTTCCCGTCACCGTCCGGCCACGCGCACGTGCTGACTTCGGAACCACTGCCGACCGCGGTCACCCTCGCGATCTTCGGGCTCCTCCTCGTCGTCAGCGTGCTCTTCAGCCGCGCGACCGAGCGCGTCAGCATCCCGGTCGCGGCCATCTTCCTCGCCATCGGGATGCTCGCCGGCTCCGAGGGGCTGGGCGGCATCGCGTTCGAGGACTACGGGCTCGCCTATCGGCTGGGCACCGTCGCGCTCGTCCTCATCCTCTTCGACGGCGGCTTCAACACGCCGATCAGCGCCGTCCGCCGGGTGGCCGCGCCGGCCGCGGTGCTGGCGACGGTGGGGGTCGTGGGCACGGCGGCGCTGCTGGCAGTGGGGGCGCATGCCCTGGGCTTCCCGTGGCCGGCCGCGATGCTGCTCGGCGCGGTCGTCTCCTCCACCGATGCGGCCGCCGTCTTCGCGGTGCTCCGCGGAAGCGGGCTGCAGCTGCAGCGGCGCGTCGGCGCCACGCTCGAGATCGAATCGGGCGCCAACGACCCGATGGCCGTGATCCTGACCACGGTCGTCACGCGCACCCTGGTCGAGCCCGGCGCCGGACTGGGCTGGTCCGTCCTCCTGACGGTCCTCACGCAGGTGGTGGTCGGAGGCGCGCTCGGCGTGGCGATCGGCTACGGCGGCCGGCTGCTGCTGGCACGCGTGCGGCTCGCCGCCAGCGGGCTGTACGCGGTGCTCCTCGTCGGCCTGGCCTTCCTCGCCTTCGCCGTACCGACGCTGCTCGCCGGGAGCGGCTTCCTCGCGGTCTACATCGCGGCGATCGTGCTCGGCAACGGCGCGCTTCCCTACAAGGCGGGGCTGCTCCGCGTGCACGACGCGCTGGCCTGGCTGAGCCAGGTCACGATGTTCCTCGTCATGGGGCTGCTCGTCTTCCCCACGCGGCTCCTCCAGGTGGCGCCGGTGGGGCTGCTCGTCGCGGCGTTCCTCACGCTCGTCGCACGCCCCCTCGTCGTCTGGCTCTGCCTGCTCCCCTTCCGCTACCCGGCCCGCGAGGTGGCCTACATCTGCTGGGTGGGGCTGCGCGGGGCGGTGCCGATCATCCTCGCCGCGTACCCGGTGCTGGCGGGCGCCCCGGGCGCGGAGCGGATCTTCGACACGGTCTTCTTCGTCGTCGTCACCAGCGCCTTCCTCCCCGGCGCCACCGTGGCCTGGCTGGCGCGACGGCTCGGCCTCGAGTCCACCGAGCCCCCCGCGCCGCTCGCCGTGCTCGAGATCGAGTCGGCGCAGCCGCTGAACGGCGAGCTCGTCTCCTTCTACATCGACGAGGCGCTGGCGGTGGCCGGCGCGCGCCTCGCCGACCTCCCCTTCCCGCGCGGAACGTCGGTGACGCTGATCGTCCGCGGCGGCGAGCTCCTGGCGCCGCGCGGCGACACCGTGCTGCAGCCCGGCGACCACGCGTACGTCTTCTCCCGACCCGAGGAGAAGCCGCTCGTCCAGCTGATGTTCGGCCGCCCCGAGCGCCGGTGAAGCCGCACCGGCGGCGTGCGCCGGCGCGTGCCGTTCATGGGCGGCGCGGCCGATGCCGCGCCTGCTTGCGCCCCCGTTGCCGCCGCCGCTAGCTTGCGCCGCGACGAAGGGGAGTAGCTCCACGGGCCACCCGCCCGCGACGCTGGGTCGTCAGGACTGCGCCGAGAGGCGCACGGTCCAGCGAGTCGAGAGACCGAGCGAGACCTTCGCACGAGACCGGGATGGCCCGGTGTCTCGCGCGAAGGTCTCGCTCTTCGCGCATCCGCCCTCGACTGGAGCCCGCATGCGCACTGCCGCCCACCGCTCGCCTGCCCCCCGCCACCCGGAGTCGCCATGACGACGCTCTGGCCCTGGGTGGCCTTCAACGTCTTCGTCCTCGCCATGCTGGCGCTGGACCTCTTCGTCTTCCACCGCCAGGCGCACGAGGTGCGGCTCCGGGAAGCCGCCGGCTGGAGCGTCTTCTGGGTGGCGCTGGCGCTCGTCTTCAACGCGGGGCTGTACTACCTCCGCGGCGCCGAAGTGGGGCTGATGTTCCTCACCGGCTATCTCATCGAGAAGGCGCTGTCGGTCGACAACATCTTCGTCTTCGTCCTTCTCTTCGCCTACTTCGACGTCCCGCCCCGCTACCAGCACCGCGTGCTGTTCTGGGGGATTCTCGGGGCGCTCGTCATGCGCGGGGCGATGATCGGGGCCGGCGCGCTCCTCATCGAGCGGTTCCACTGGATCATCTACCTCTTCGGCGCCTTCCTCGTGATCACCGGCATCCGCATGGCGACGCAGACGGAGCACGCCATCGAGCCGGAGAGCAACCCGGTGATCCGGCTGGTGCGGCGCCTCATCCCGGTGAGCGACCGCTACGACGGCCAGCGCTTCTTCACGCGGGAGGCGGTGGCGGGCCGGATGCGCCGGGTGGCCACGCCGCTCTTCGTCGTGCTGGTGCTGGTGGAGACCACCGACCTCATCTTCGCGCTGGACTCCATCCCGGCGATCTTCGCCGTCACCACCGACCCGTTCCTCGTCTACACCAGCAACGTCTTCGCCATCCTGGGGCTACGCGCGCTCTACTTCCTGCTCGCCGGCGTGATCCACAAGTTCCACTTCCTCAAGCTCGGCCTGTCGATCGTGCTCGTCTTCGTCGGCGCCAAGATGCTGCTCTCGGACGTCTACCACGTGCCGATCGCGCTCTCGCTCGGCGTCATCGCGGTGGTGCTGGCCGCCTCGATCGCGGCCAGCCTCCTCTTCCCGAAGGCGGCCGCGGCGCACGACCCACTGGACCACGGTGCGCCCCCGGCGCGTTCTCCAGAGCCGGACGCCGGCGGGCCCGTCGCCTGACGCGATGGCGGCCGGCGCGCGCGTGTCACGGCGCGCCGGCCAGCACCTCGAAGCGCAGCGTGCCCGCCGCGTCCCGCAGCAGCACCGCCGTGCGCACCTCTCCCTCGGCCAGCACGATCGGGCCCGTGCCGGCCAGCTCCGGCGTGGGCGAGCCGCGGTAGGTGGCGGTGTCGCCCGGCGCGTTCGGCGGCACCGTCTCGAGCGGCGACACCCACACGCGCCACGTGCCGGCGGGTCCCTGCAGATAGCCGGACTCGCTCCCGTAGGGGAACGGGAACATCACCTGGACGGGGCCGTCGACGTCGGGCTGTGTGCGCCAGACGGAGAGTGGCGGCGCGTCGGCAGCCAGGTGGACCACCCGCAGCTTCGCCGTCCCCGGCGCCGGGATCGTCGCCGTGTCGGGGAGCACGCGCGCCGAGAGCGCGCCGGCATCGGTCCCCACCGCCACCGCGTACACGCCGCCGCTCCCCGCCGCTACGCTGGCAGAGCGGGAGACGCCGTCGGCCGTGACGGTCACTTCGTGCTGGCCGGCGCTCACGCGGAGCGGCGGCGAGACGGCGCCGGGGCCGAGCGCGGCGAGCAGCAGTTCGCCGTCCACGGTCACGCGCACCGCGCCGGCCACGCCGTTCACGACCTGGATGGCCGAATCCCGCTCGCTGGTGGCGGCCGGTCCGTCGCCGGCGCAGGCGACGAGGGTGGCGGCGAGCGCCACGAGGGCGGCGGCGAAGGGCGCCGCGCGGCCCGCGCGGCGGGGCTGGTGGGCTGGCATAGCGACGCTCCCGGCTGGTGGCGAACGCGTGCGTGCAGGGTGTGGATGCGTGTGCAGAGACACCCCGCCAGTCCGGTCCCCCGTCACCGCATGGGTCCGCTCGCGCCATCTCCCCTGTGGCTCGCGCATGCGGTCACGCCCTATCTTTGAGCGTACCGCGATGCGCGCGCGGCGGACCCAGGGTCCACGCGGCCAGAGCCCACACGCGCCCACGATGCCGCGCTTCACCGACGTGCTGCACGACCTGGATTCCAGCGGCGCGTCCGGTGGCGCCGCGATCGCGGGGGGCGTCGGCGGTACCCCCGGCGGCATCTTCGACCGCCTCGCCCGACTGGCGGCGATGCTGGTCGACACACCCGTCGCGCTCATCACGCTGGTTCAGGAGGGCGTGGAGCGCGTCGTCGGCGCCGTCGGCGTGGACGCGGCCTCGCTCGCCGGAGCCGCGCTGCCGGAGCATCTGGGGCTGGTGGCCCTGGCCACCGCGCCGCTCGCGGGCGCCACGGGTGGGCCGCATGGGCGGCTCACCGTCGCCGACCGGCGCCACCGCGATTGGGACGCGCGCGAGCGCGCCGTGCTCGACGACCTGGCCGCGGTGGCCGTGGCGGAGATCGACCGGCGCGCGCAGGACGCCCGGCACGCGCAGGAGCGCGAGGCGCTGCTCCAGAGCGCGGAGCGCTTCCGCGTGCTCTACGAGCAGGCCGCCGTCGGCATCGCCGTCACCGACCCCGCCGGCCGGATCGTCCAGGCCAACCCGTTCTTCTGCGAGCTGCTCGGCTACGCCGAGGCCGAACTCCGCACGCTCACGAGGTCCGACATCACGCACCCGGCCGATCGGGAGCAGATGACGACGCGCACGCTGCGCATCCTCGCCGGCGTGGATCGATCCTACCTGACCGAGAAGCGATATCTGCGGAAGGACGGGGGCACGGTATGGGCCCGCGTCACCATCTCTGGCATTCGCGACGCGACCGGCCTCACACACCGCCTCATCGTGCTCGCCGAGGACATCTCCCGACGCAAGCGCGCCGAGGCGGAGCGGCGGCACGCGGTGCAGCGTCTGGAGGAGAGCGAGGAGCGGTATCGCTCACTCTTCGACCACCACCCCGACGCCGTCTTCCTCTTCGACGCACGCGGGCGATTCGTCACCGCCAATCCGGCGTGCGAGGCCATCAGCGGCTACCGGCCGTCGGAGCTGCTGGGGCGGCAGTTCGAACCGATCGTGGTCCCCGAGTGCCGGCTGCTCGCGCGCGATCACTTCCGCGCCGCACTCGCCGGCGAGGCGCAGAGCTACGAGCTGGCCATCGTGCACCAGAGCGGCCGGCGCGTGGAGGTGGGCGTCACCAACATCCCGGTGATCATCGCCGGGCGGGTGGTCGGCGTCTTCGGCATCGCCAGGGATCTCACGGTGCAGCGCAACCTGGAGGCGAACCTGCGCCAGGCGCAGAAGTTGGAGGCGGTGGGACGGCTCGCCGGCGGCGTCGCGCACGACTTCAACAACATCCTCGCCGTCATCCGGAGCTGCGGCGAGCTGATCGCGCCGACGCTCCCGCCGGGCAGCGAGGCGGGCGTCGATCTCGCCCAGATCCTCAACGCCACCGATCGCGCGGCGGCGCTGACGCGGCAGCTCCTCGCCCTCGGCCGCCGGCAGGTGGTGCAACCCCGTCTGCTCGACCTCAACGAGCAGGTCGCCGGGCTCGCCGGCATGCTGCGGCGTCTGGTCGGCGCGCAGGTCGAGCTGGACACGCAGCTCGCCCCCGACCCCATGCCGGTCCACGCCGATGTCGGGCAGCTCGAGCAGATCCTGATGAACCTCGCCGCCAACGCGCGCGACGCCATGCCCGACGGCGGCCGCCTCGTCCTGCGTACCG
>DASTRO010000047.1:0-5971 GCA_035761165.1 Gemmatimonadaceae bacterium
CGCACACCGCGCGGAAGAGCGTCAGGCGCTCGTCGATGCCCAGCCGCCGCGCGTCGCAGTAGGCGGTGATCGGCCGGCCCTCCACGTACTCCATCACCAGGTACGGCCGGCCGTCGGGGCTCACGCCGCCGTCGTAGAGGCGCGCGATGTTCGGGTGCTCCAGCGAGGCCAGGATCTGCCGCTCGACGCGGAAGCGGCGAAGCACCTCGTCGGTGTCCATCCCGCGCTTCACGAGCTTCACCGCCACGCGCTTCTCGAACTCTCGGTCCGCGCGCTCGGCCAGGTACACGGCGCCCATCCCCCCGCGGCCGATCTCCGCCAGCAGGCGGTAGGCGCCCAGCCGCCCGCCGGCCGGGAGCGTGCCCGTCGCCTCGTCGGCGTGCCCGGCGGCGAGCGCGGCGAGCAGGGGCGCGGCGTAGGCCACGGCGGAGTCGCCGAGCGCGGCGGCGGCGGCGCCCTCGCTGTCGAGGAGCGCCGCGACCTCGCGCGCGAGCAGCTCGTCGCCGCCCGAGGCCTGCGCGAGGAACGCCGCACGCTCGGCCGCGGGGCGCTCCAGCGCGGCCGCGAAGAGGGCGTCGATCTCCTGCCAGCGCTCGGCGGACGGAAGCGTGATCGCGCGCATGCGGCGCCTCGCGGTCCGGGTCAGCGCTGGAGCTGGTCGGCGGGCTGCATCGAGCGGTAGAGCCAGGTGCGGGCGCGCGCCCAGTCGCGCTTCACCGTCGGCACCGACAGCCCCGTCGTCTCGGCGATCTCGTCGAAGGTGAGCCCGCCGAAGAAGCGGTACTCCACCACGTCACCCAATCGCGGGCTGACGGCGGCGAGCCGCTCCACTGCCTCGGCCAGCGCGAGCAGGTCGTCGGCGCGCTCGTCGGCGGCCACCTGCACGGCGGCGAGCGGGAGGTCGCGCTCGCGGCCGCCGCGCTTCTGCGCCGTGTGGGCGCGCGCGTAGTCCACGAGCACGAAGCGCATGGCGCGCGACGCCAGGGCGAGGAAGTGCGAGCGGTCGCGCACGTCCACGCGGGCCTGGTCCACCAGCCGCAGGTACGCCTCGTGGACGAGCGCGGTGGTGGCGAGCGTCTCGCCGGGGCGGTACCGGGCCAGCCGGTGGTGGGCGATCTCGCGCAGCGCGTCGTACACGTGCGCGAAGAGGCGGTCGAACGCCGCGCGATCGCCGGCCCGCGCGTCGAGCAGCAGCTGCGTGGTGTCGGGCTGTGCGGTATCGGGCTGCGCGCTCATCTCGGCCGCCTCGGAACACGCCAGGATCGCCACGATCTCGCGGCCACGGAGGGCGAGCCGCCCTCCGGCCTGGGCAGACGATGTGGCCCCCCGCGGCGGGCGTCAAGCGAGCGGCGCACGGGCCGGGACGCCGGTGTCCGGCGGGGCGGTGATCCGGAACCGCCGCCGATTCCGATAGAGGAATCGGCAGCCCCGATCGCTCCACTCGCTCGCGCCGGCACGCCGCGCGTGCCCCGGCGCGACGCCCTTCCCGCGAGGTTCACATGCGCAGCAATCCATTCTTCGGGCGCGTCGTCCCTGCCCGGCTCTGGCCCGTCATCGCCGCCGGGCTCGGTGCAGGCTTCATCGGGTGTGGCGGCGACGAGCCCACCGAGCCGCTCCCCCAGCTCGTGCGCAACACCCCCAAGCGCGAGTGGGTGTTCAGGGAGCTGCAGCAGGGGACGGCGTCCCGGGACGCGGTGCCCTGGCAGAGCAGGGTGGGCGGCGTCGTGGACGAGCCGCACGACTACGGCCGGCTCGCCCTCGCCGTGGACGGCGACACCTCGGCCACCGGGCACGTCTACTCGAGCGCCATGGGGGAGACGTACTGGGTGCTCGCCGAGGGGCCCAGCGCCCGCCTGAGCGATCCACTGGCCACGGTCGGGAACCAGGTCGAGCTCCTCCAGAGCCAGAGCTTCCGCAAGCTCGCGCCCGACGCATCGCTGACGCTCAGCGTCACGGGCGTGCGCCTGCGGGCGATCAACGATCAGGGTCCGGGCATCCTCTCCGAGGCATGCCGCCGCGATCCCGCCGTCTGCGATCTGAAGCTCCAGGCGAGGGTGGACTTCCAGGTCTTCGCCGACACCGCCGGCGCCGGCGACGACGATCCGGGCCTCTTCTGGGGACGGAGCGCGCTCGTGCTGAGCCACACCGGCGCCGGGTGGGACTGGCAGGTCGCCCACTTCGCCGGGCCGGTGGGGCTGTGGCTCTCCAGCGAGTTCACCGCGAGCTTCGAGGGCGCCGGCGCGGGGCTGCGCGAGGCCGAGGTGCGGCTGAAGACGCCGCCGCTCACCATCGACGTGCCGCTCGACGCGGTGCGCGTGGGGCAGGAGTTCTCGCTCTACATCCGCGCGATCGCCATCACCTTCAACACGCTGCAGGGGGAGACGTACGTCTCCGCCTACTTCCGCGACCCGGCCAGCGTGAGCGGCACGACGATGACGTTCGCGGGGCTCGAGCCGACGAACCACCCCTGGCCGCTGCGCTCGCTGGGCGGCGCCGGTCTGGCGCCCCTCTGCGCGGGCGGCGGTGGCGAGGGGGGCGTGCTGCAGTTCGGCGCCGGCCCGTTCCGGACGTCTGAGCTGCCCGTCCCCGGACCGCGCATGATCACCGTCACGCGCACCGGCGGCAGCCGCGGCCGCGTGAGCGCGCGCGTGCAGGCGAGCGACGGCTCGGCCGTCGTCGACGCGGACTACCGGCCGCTGGACGTCATCGTCTCGTGGGCGGACGGCGACACCACGTCGCGTTCCGTCGAGCTGCCGATCGTCCTCGACACCATCGCCGAGCCGGACGAGACGGTGAACCTGACGCTGTCCGCCGTGCGCGGCTGCGCGTCGCTCGGCACCGCGTCGGCCGTGCTGACGATCGCCGACGACGAGCGCGCGCCCGAGGCGCCGCCGACGTTCGCCATCGGCGGCACGGTGAGCGGGCTCGCGGGGCGCGGGCTGGTGCTGGAGAACGTGATCACCGGCGAGCGCCTCACGCCGGGCAACG
This sequence comes from Gemmatimonadaceae bacterium, assembly GCA_035761165.1. Lineage (GTDB taxonomy): Bacteria > Gemmatimonadota > Gemmatimonadetes > Gemmatimonadales > Gemmatimonadaceae > CALCHX01. Next base: position 2,989 of record DASTRO010000047.1, read on the forward strand.
GCCCCTTCGCCTTCGGCCGGCGCGAGGACGACGGCGGGAGCTACGACATCCGCATCGTCACGCAGCCCTCCGCCCCGTCGCAGGCGTGCACCGTCGCCAATGGCCGCGGCACCGTCGCCGGCGTCGACGTGACGGGGATCGCCGTGACGTGTACGACGGTCGCGCCGGTCGCCGGGCTGGACGCGAGCTTCGGCAGCGGCGGCAAGCTGTACGATCCGGAGGTCCCGGCCGCGAGGGCGGTCGTGGTCCAGGGCAGCGGCCGCATCGTCGTGCTCGCGGACATGTCGCTCGTGGCCTACGATGCGAGCGGCGCACGCGACCCGTCGTTCGGCACCGGCGGCATCGCGCCGGTGGTGTTCGGGGGTGGCCTCGGGGACGAGGCGTACGCCATCACGCGCCAGTCGGACGACCGGCTGGTGGTGGTGGGCCGCACGCGCGTGGGGCGCCACTACCGGATGGCCGTGAAGCGGTTCGACGCGGACGGCTCACCGGACGCGGGCTTCGGCACCGGCGGACTCGTGACGGTCGATCCCTACGCGGACTTCACCGCCGACCCGCGCGTCGACGCGGAATCGCGCAGCAGCTATGCGTACCACGCCATCGTCGCGCCGGACGGGAAGCTCCTGGTCGCGGGACTCGCGAGCTACTTCGACGGCGCGTCGGCCGAGCAGCGCGTGAACTCGGCCGTCGTGCGGCTGAACCCCGACGGCACGCCCGACGCCTCGTTCAGCGGCGACGGCGCGACGACGGTGGACATGGGCGGCGACGACTGGGCCGAGGCGGTGGCCCTGCAGTCGGACGGGAAGGTGCTGCTCGGGGGGCGCTCGGAGGATAGCCGCACGCATACCTACGTCGGCCTGGCGCGCGTGCGGGCCAACGGTCAGCTCGACACCAACGAACCGGGCGAGCCGCGGCTGCCGGAGCACTACGGGCGCGACGGCTCGGGCATCTCGGTGATCGATCCGCTGGGCACGGGCGCGGGCGGCGCGCACGACATGCTGATGCTGGCGGGGGACAGGCCGGTCGTCGCCGTCTCCATCCCGAAGCCGCACGCCACGCTCTCCTCGGCCGTGCAGTTCGGCCTCGTCGGGCCCACGTCCGACGGCGAGGTGCTCGGCTCCTCGCAGGTGCAGGCGGTGTCGATCGGCCCGGAGAGCGACGTGCCGCGCGCCCTGGCCCGGCAGGCGGACGGCAAGCTGCTGCTGGTGGGGCTGGCGAGCAGCGCCACGGTGGGGGACTTCGGCGTGGTGCGCTTCAACCCGGACCTCTCGCTGGACACGAGCTTCGGCACGGACGGCGTGCTCACGGTGGACTTCTTCGGCGCGCTGGACGACGCGGCGGCCGTGGCGATCCAGCCCGACGGGCGGATCGTGGTGGCGGGGGCGGTGCGCAACGGCGCGAGCACGCGGCTCGGGATCGTGCGGCTGGTGCCGTGAGGCGACGCACGGCGGCGCGGCACGCGACGGCCGATCGGACGGGTGCGGTCGGCGTGCATCGGCACGGGGCGGATCCGGTGGAGGGCCGCATGGCCCTCCACCGGATCCGCCCGTCACAGCCGCATCGCCCCCGGCCCCGCGCCGGTGACGAGGAACACCGCCCGCGCGGCCGCCTCGGGAAACTCGCGCGCGTACCCCGCCGCCCACCGTTCGGCGAACCGCTCCGCCCCGTCCGCGCGCACCAGCGCCCAGACGCTCCCGCCGAATCCCGCGCCGAACGCCGACGCGGCCACCGCGCCCTCGCGGTGCGCCAGCGCGACGAGCGCGATCGTCTCCGGGATCTGGTTGCGCAGCATCGTCTCCGCGCCGCGCTGCGAGCGCGCCACCTGCGCGCCGAACGCCGCCAGGTCGCCCCGCGCCAGCGCCTCGGCCGCGCGCGGGATGACGTCGGTGGACTCCAGCACGAACTGGTCGAACCGCTCGCGCAGCCGCTCCGGCGTGAAGTCGCGCGGCGTCGCGCGGGCGACGACGTCGCGGATGCGTGCCGGCGCGTCGGGCGCGCTCGCCACCGCGGCGGCCAGCGAGGGGTCGGCGCGGCCGGTGGCGTCGTTCCAGAGCGCGAGGATGCGCTGCGCGCCCAGCGACAGCTCGTTGTACAGCGCCTGCGCCCCGGCCCCCTTCTCCGCCTCGACGCCGCTGTGCGCGACGACGAAGGTCACGTCCACGGGCAGCGCGATCTCCCCCTCCGCGCGCACCGGCGCGAACGAATAGCGGCTCACAACCCCGCTGCGGCAGCAGAGGATCGCCGTGTGGTCCTCGCTCCCGCCGAAGGTGCCGACGCCCAGGTCCCCGGCCAGCGCGCCGAAGCTCTGCCCGTTCTCGATCGTGCCCAGGTAGCCGGCCAGCGCCTCGCGTGTCGGGATGGCCGCGCGGTAGCGCGGGTCGTCGGCCAGCCGGTTCACCGCGTCGAGCGCGAGGAAGACGGCGGTGCTGAGCGCGCTCGAGCTGCTCATCCCGCTGGCCGGCGGCAGGTCGCTGGCGAAGGCGATGCTCGCGCCGCGGCGGGCGGCGGGGAAGTTGCGCGCCACGCGCCGCACGCAGGCGGCGACGTAGGCGCCCCAGTCGCCGCGCGGCACCGCGAGCTCGGGGTCGAGGGCGAGCAGGCGCGTCTCGCCCAGCCGTGCGTCGGTGACGGTCACGGCGGCGTCGGCGCGCGGTGCGGCCACGACGACGAAGCCGCGCTCCACCGCGCAGAGCAGGCTGCGCCCGCCGGCGTAGTCGGTGTGCTTGCCGAGGATCTCGATGCGTCCGGGGACGAAGAACGCCGCGCGCTCCGTTGCTGCGCACTCGGTTGCCGGGCGCTCGGTTGCTGCGCGCTCGGTTGCCGCGCGCTCCGCCGCGCCACCGACGTCGCGGCGCATGGCGTCCAGCGCCGCCACGCAGCGCGCGTGGAGCCCCGCCTTGGCCTCCGCCTCGCGCGCCCGCATCCCCGCCGCCACGAGCCGCGCCGCGGCGTCGGGCCCGTGCGTCACGGCTGCGGCTCCACG
>DASTRO010000048.1:0-26566 GCA_035761165.1 Gemmatimonadaceae bacterium
ACTGCTCCTGCTCGCCGTCGCCGGCATGCTCGGCGGCTGCCGCCGGGAGCCGGTGGTCGCGGCGCCCACGGTAGATCACGCCGAGCGCTGGCTCACGCAGTGCGTCCCGGAAGTGCGGGAGCCCCCGGTGATCCCGAGCGATTCGCTGGGAGGCTCCATGTTGCACCTCGGCATCGAGTCGAACCCGGTCGTCGCATCGCTCGCGCGCACGGTGCCCGGGGGGTGGGGCGGCTTCACCACCGATTCCTCGGGTCGGCTGCTCGTCAGGCTGGTGGACACCACCCGGGCCGAGGCCGCGCTCGCCGCCCTGCGGCGGCTCTGGCAGGACTCCGCGTCCGTGAGCGGCACCGGGTCGGACAGCTACGCCCGATGGCATGCGCCCATGCTGCCGACCGCGCGCGTCGTTCCGGTGCGATTCAGCATGGCGCAGCTCTTCGGCTGGATGACGTACATCACATGGGAGCTGCACTCGACGCGGAACGGGCCGGTCGAACTGCGAGGATGGGGCCTCGACGATCGGCGGAACTCACTGATCTACGTGGCGACGGACTCGGTCGCGCAGCGGCACCTGGAGGACGTGCTCGGCGCCCTCGGGCTCCCCTGCGGCCTCGTCCGGACGTCATGGGGCCCGCCCATCCGGTTCCTGGACGATGGGTGAGCGATCGCACACGATGCTCTGGCGTCGCCTGGACGCCCCCGGTCACGACGCCTGCCGGCTGGAGCGCGCGGCCGACGGCTGGCGGCTCGACGGCGCCGCCACCTTCCGGCACGACGATGGGCCGGCGTGCCTCGCCTACCGGGTGACGTGCGACGAGGGCTGGCGGTCGCGCGAGGGCGTCGTGCACGGCTGGCTGGGCGCCCGCGCCATCGATCTCCTGGTCGACCGGACACCTGACGGTACGTGGACGCTGAACGGGCGCATCGTGCCCGGCCTGGACGGCTGCGTCGACCTGGACCTCGGCTTCACGCCGGCCACCAACCTCCTGCAGCTGCGGCGGGTGGCGCTCCGCGTCGGGCAGCGCGCGGACGTGCCTGTCGCCTGGCTCGACGTCGCCGCCGGCACGCTCGACGTGCTCCGGCAGCGATACGAGCGCCACGAGGATGGACGGTACTGGTACGCGGCGCCTCGATTCGAGTACGCCGCGTGGCTGCAGGTGAGTGAGGTGGGCTTCGTGGAGCGCTATCCGAGCCTCTGGGAAGCCGAGCCGTGACCGCTCCGCCGCCGCCGGCGCACCCCCACGAGGCCGAGCAGGCCGAAGCCGCTGGCGACCAGCGTCATCGGCGCCGGCTCCGGGGTCACGGTGGGCGGCGCGGGCGTCGCCGGCGGCACGACGATCGCGACGCTCATGTTCCGCAGCGAGGCGCTGGCGGGCGCCTCCGCATCCCCCAGCACCTCGACCGTGCCGACGAGCGTCACCGGCCCGTCGGCGAAGTCGGTGGTCACGAGCGGGACGCACGGCACGGGGTGCGGGAGGGGATCGGCGAGGGTGCAGTCGCTCATCTGGGGCGAACCATTGACCTGTCTCGTGTCGACCGACACCGAGTGGCCGGTGGCCACGGAGCTCGCCTCCACCCCGGCATGCGCGAACGTCGCCGGGGCGGGAATGCCGGCCGCCGCGACCGATGCCGTGAACAGCGAGAACGGCGTGACGCCGAGCAGCCCGCCGGGACCCACGCCGCTCGCCGTGAAGTCGAACTCGAAGCGCCGCTGCGGGAAGCTGTTCACCGTGCCGTAGTCCACCAGCACCGACAGCGGCTGGTCGAGCACGAGCGAGAAGCCGATCTGGTCGCCGGCGCTGAACGGCGTCACGTCCACGTGTGAGAGCAGGGCCACGGTGCCGACGGCGGTGAAGCGCCCCTGGAAGTCCGTGAACGTGACGCCGCCGATCGTGCAGCCGCCGGTGAGCGACAGGTACGCCGAGAGGACGCCGGCGACGCACGCGGGCTGCGCGGACGCGGGGGCGGGGGCGGTGAGGGTCGCCAGCGGGAGCAGGGCGGCGAGGGCAGCGAGGCAGCGGATCCGACGCGGGGTCACCATGTATCTCCTCACAGTGGGGGTCGACGGTCGTGCGGACCGGGTCCGCTGCACGGCACGACCCGTGAGGATGTGCTCCGCCGTCGCGTCCCGCAAGCTCGGGCCGCACCCGGCCGGGACCGACCGGCCGGCGCCGAGGCGCGGGCGCCCCCGGTCCCTCAGCCCTGGCCGTCGAGCTGCGCGATCTGGATCAGGTTCCCGCAGGTGTCGTCGAAGGTCGCCACCGTCACCGGGCCCAGCGCCGTCGGCTCCTGCGTGAAGCGCACCCCCGCCGCGCGCAGCCGCTCGTACTCCGTCCGCACGTCGTCCACTGCGAACGAGGTGAAGGGGATCCCGTCCTCCACCAGCGCGCGCTTGAACGGGCGCGCCGCCGGGTGCGAGTCCGGCTCCAGCGACAGCTCCACCCCGTCCGGCGCGTGCGGCGACACCACCGTCAGCCAGCTCGCCTCGCCTATCGGGATCTCCGTCTTCTTCACGAAGCCCAGCACCTCCGTGTAGAACGCCAGCGCCTTGCGCTGGTCGTCCACCATCACGCTCGTCACGTTGATCCGCAGCGCCATCAGCGACTCTCCTCTCCGTCGTCGGGGATCGGCCACCGCTCGACGATGGCCCGCAGCGGGCCGGTGTCGAGGTCGTGGAACTCATGCGCTCGCCGTCCCGCTCGCGTGAACGGTCCGCCTGGACCGCCGCGCACGCGCCGCTGCTATACTGGGGGCATGACGATCAAGCGATTGGACCACGTCAGCGTCGTCGTGGACGACCTTGCGCCCGCCGTCGCGTTCTTCACCGCGCTCGGCATGACGGTCGAAGGCGAGGCGCCGATCGAGGGTCCGTGGGTGGACCGCATCAACGGGCTCGAAGGCGTGCGGGTCGACATCGTCATGATGCGGACCCCGGATGGGCACGGGCGGCTCGAGCTGACGAGGTTCCGCAATCCCGAGCTGGTCGAGATCGAGCCGGCGATCGCACCGCCGAACGCGCCGGGCCTGCGGAGCGTCATGTTCACCGTCGAGAGCGTCGACGACACGCTCGCGCGCCTGCGCGCCGCTGGCGCGGAGCTCATCGGCGAGGTGGTCCAGTACGAGGACCAGTACCGGCTCTGCTACGTGCGCGGCCCGGCGGGGATCATCGTCGCGCTGGCCGAGGAGCTCCGCTGACGCGGCCGCCGGCGGCACCGCCGAGCGGCGACCACCCGCTCCCCGCCACTGTCAACTTGTAGCCCACCCGGGGGCTTGTGGGAAGCCCCCCACCCTGCCGTAGCGTCGCTGGCCGAAGTCGGAACCCGACGCCAGGACCCCGGGAGGGAGTGGATGGGCTGCTACGTGCTGGACTTTCACGAGATCGACCGGACGCAGGTCGCCCTCGTCGGCGGCAAGGGCGCGCACCTGGGCGAGCTCTCGCGCATCGAGGGCATCCGCGTACCGCCCGGCTTCTGCGTGACGACGGACGCCTTCTGGCGGATCATGGCGGACGCGTCGGCGGTCGACGAGCGGCTCGACCGCCTCTCGCGCCTCACGCCCGACGACCGCGACGCGATCCGCGCGCTGAGCGCCGAGATCCGTCACGTCATCGAAGCGACCGCCATCCCCGACGACCTCGGGGCCGCGATCACCGGCGCGCTCGCCCGCCTCGGCGAGGAGGCCGCCTACGCCGTCCGCTCCAGCGCCACGGCGGAGGACCTGCCGACCGCCTCCTCTGCCGGCCAGCAGGACAGCTACCTGAACGTCATGGGGCCGGCCGCGGTCCTGGCGCACGTCCGCCGCTGCTGGGCCTCGCTCTTCACCGAGCGCGCCGTCACCTACCGCCTGCGCAGCGGCATCGACCACCGGCAGGTGCGGATGGCCGTCGTCGTGCAGCGGATGGTCGCGCCGCGGGCGGCCGGCATCCTCTTCACGGCCGATCCCGTCACCGGCAACCGCAAGGTCGCCTCCATCGAGGCCACCTTCGGGCTCGGCGAGGCGCTGGTCTCCGGCCTGGTGCACGCCGACGTCTACACGGTGCGCGACGGCCGCGTCGTCGCGAGGACGTTAGGCACCAAGCGGCGCGCCATCGTCGCGTCATCGTCGGGCGGCACGGAGGAGCGGGCGGTCGAGCCCGAGCGGCAGGCGCAGGCGGCGCTGACGGACGCGCAGGCCGTGCGGCTCGCGGAGCTGGGCCGGCGGATCGAGGCGCACTTCGGCAGCCCGCAGGACATCGAGTGGTGCCTGACGGAGGACGGCGACGTCCAGGTCGTCCAGAGCCGGCCGATCACCACGCTCTTCCCCATCCCCGAGGCCGGCGACGGGGAGAACCACGTCTACGTCTCCGTCGGCCATCAGCAGATGATGACCGACCCGATGAAGCCGCTGGGGCTCTCCTTCTGGCAGATGACCACCCCGCGGCCGATGGCCGAAGCGGGCGGGCGGCTGTTCGTGGACGTCACCCCGATGCTGGCCTCGCCTGCGACCCGCGCGAGCCTGCTCGACACCCTGGGGAGGTCCGACCCGCTCATCCGGGACGCGCTGCAGGGCATCCTCGACCGCGGCGACTTCGTGCGGGAGCGGCCGGACGAGGGCCCCGCCTGGACGCCGCCCGGCGGTGGGGCGCCCAGCCCGATCGAGACCGACCCGGCGATCGTCGCCGAGCTGATCGCGCGCGGCCAGGCCGCCATCGCCGCGCTCGAGCGCGACATCCGGGGGAGGTCGGGACCAGCGCTGCTCGACTTCGTCGCGGCCCACATGCAGGAGCAGCGGCGGGTGCAGTTCGATCCGCGCAGCATGCAGGCGATCATGGCGGGGATGGAGGCCGCGTGGTGGCTGAACGACCGGATGCAGGCGTGGCTGGGCGAGACGAACGCGGCCGACGTGCTCACGCAGTCGGTGCCCGACAACGTCACGTCGGAGATGGGGCTGGCGCTCCTCGACGTCGCGGACGCCATCCGCCCGCATCCGGCGGTGGTGGCCTTCCTGCGGCGCGTCGAGGGCGAGGGCTTCGACGACGAGCGCTTCCTGGACGCGCTGGGCGAGCTCCCGGGCGGGCGGGAGGCGCGCGACGCCATCGCGGCCTGGCTCGAGCGCTACGGCATGCGCTGCGTCGGCGAGATCGACATCACCCGGCCGCGCTGGGCCGAGCGTCCCACCACGCTCGTGCCGCTGATCCTCGGCAACGTCCGGAACTTCGCGCCGGGCGAGGCGGCGCGGCGCTTCGAGCAGGGCCTGCAGGCGGCCCGGGAAAAGGAGCGGGAGCTGCTCGCGCGGCTGCGCGCCCTGCCGGACGGGGAGCGGAAGGCCGAGGAGACGAAGCGGATGATCGACCGGGTCCGCACCTTCGCCGGCTACCGGGAATACCCGAAGTACCGCATGGTCGGCCGCTACTTCGTCTACAAGCGGGCGCTGTTGGAGGAAGCCGAGCGCCTCGTGCGGGCCGGCGTGCTGCGCGAGCGGGAGGACGTCTTCTACCTGAGGTTCGAGGAGCTGCGAGAGGTCGTGCGCACGCAGCGGGCGGACGACGAGCTCCTCCGCCGGCGGCGCGAGGCGTTCCGGTCGTACCGGGCGCTCACGCCGCCGCGCGTGCTGACGTCGGACGGCGAGATGCTCAGCGGCTCGTACCGGCGCGACGACCTGCCGGCCGGCGCGCTGGTCGGCCTGCCGGTGTCGGCCGGGACGGTCGAGGGGCGGGCGCGCGTGGTCCTGGACATGGCGGAGGCGGAACTGCAGCCGGGCGACATCCTGGTCACCGCCTACACGGACCCGAGCTGGACGCCGCTCTTCGTCACCGTCGCGGGGCTGGTGACGGAGGTGGGCGGGCTGATGACGCACGGCGCGGTGATCGCGCGGGAGTACGGCCTGCCGGCGGTGGTGGGGGTGGAGGGGGCCACGCGGCGGATCCGCGACGGGCAGCGGATCCGCGTGCACGGGGCGGAGGGGTACGTGGAGCTCCTGGCCTGACGCGCTGCACAGTGAGGGGTGACCCTTGTGCATCGGCATCCGCCACGCGCGTGCCGCGCGCGCCCTCGGTGACCACGACGCCGCGCCGTTCCAGCTCCGCGTGGGCGCGCGCCTCCGTCGTCATCTGCTCGACGGCGTGTCTCACGAAGGAGGTGAAGGAGAGCGCGTCGGGGTCGTGGATGTGGACGCGTGGGGCAGCGTGTGAGATTGCGCCGCTCACCGCGATGGCATAGGCTGTGGCATGTGCCACGAGAGCCGGTGCTCGCGGGGCCGGTCGCCAGCGAGGAGGTCGGCCCATGTCGTCGGGGCGTCGCGTGCGGATCTTCCGCAACGGTCGTGACCAGGCGATCCGCATCCCTCGCGAGTTCGAGCTCGCGGGGGACGAGGCCATCGTACGGCGTGACGGCGACCGGCTGGTCGTCGAGCCCGTGGTGAAGCGCGGCCTGCCGGCGGCGCTGGCGACGCTGGAGCCGATCGAGGAGGCGTTCGCCGATCCCGACGAGGGGGGCCTGCCGCTCGACGACCCGACGCTCTGATCGTGGTCCGACCCGTGGCCCATCGCTTCCTGCTCGACACCGACACCGTGTCGGACCTCGTTCGCAATCCCGGCGGGCAGGTCGCGCGGCTGTTGGCGCGCCACGGCGAGGATATGGTCTGCACGAGCGTCGTCGTGGCCGCCGAGCCGCGCTTCGGCGCGCGGAAGCGCGGCTCGCCGCGCCTCGAGCGGCAGCTGGAGGCCGTGCTCCGGGTACTCGACGTCCTCCCGCTGGAGTCGCCCGCCGACGACCCGTACGCCGAGCTCCGGCTGGCGCTCGCGCAGGCCGGAACGCCGATCGGCCCGAACGACGTGCGGCTCGCCGCCCACGCGCTGGCGCTCGACCTGACGCTCGTCAGCGGGCACGGGCGCGGGCTCACCAGGGCGCCGGCGCCGCGGGTCGCGAACTGGATGGCGCCGTCGCCCTCCTGATGTCTGCGCGCGACGCTGCCCGAGTCCGTGCCGCTGCACTCGAGCGCGCTCCGCGTCGCCGCGCGCGCCCGTGACCGAAGAGGACCGCCCCCATGCACTGGACCCGTCTCGTCGTCCTGCTGCTGCTCCTTCCCTCCGCCGCGCTCGCGCAGCCGGCGACGTCCGCCGCTCGCGCGTCCGGCGCCGTGGGCTTCGAGGCCGTCGGCTTCGAGACCGTGGCCATGCCCGGCGACGCGGGCACGGCCGTCACCGTCGGCATCTGGTATCCCACCGATGCGCCCACGAAGCCCGAGTCCCTCGGCGGGTGGACGCAGGAGGTGGCGGTGTCGGCCGCCGTGGCGCCGGGGCGCCATCCGCTGGTGGTGATGTCGCACGGCAACGGCGGCTGGTTCGGCGGCCACTACGACACGGCGCTCGCCCTCGCCCGCGCCGGCTTCGTGGTCGCGGCCCTCACGCACCCGGGCGACAACTACGCGGACCAGAGCCGCGCCACCGACATGCCCGCGCGCGTACGCGCCGTCCACCGGCTCGTCGACTACATGCTGGACGCGTGGCCGCGCCACGAGGCCGTGGACTCGGCGCGGATCGGCATCTTCGGCTTCTCCGCCGGCGGCTTCACGGCGCTGGTGGCCAGCGGCGGCGTGCCGGACTTCGCCACCTTCCCCGGCCACTGCCGCGCGCACCCCGACTACGCGGACTGCCGCATCGTCGCCGCCGCGGGCATCCCCTACGCCGACCTCGCCACGCGCTTCTCGCCGTCGGGCTGGGCGCACGATCCGCGGATCCGGGCAGCGGTGGTGGCGGCGCCGGCGCTGGGCTTCACCTTCGCGCCGGACGGGCTCCGCGGCGTGACGATCCCCGTGCAGCTCTGGCGGGCCGCGGACGACCGGGTGCTGCCCCACCCCGACTACGCCGAGGCCGCCCGGCGCGCGCTGCCGGCGCCGCCGGAATACCACGTGGTGCCGCGAGCGGGGCACTACGACTTCCTCGCTCCATGCGACCGCGATCTGGCCGCGCGCATCCCGGAGATCTGCAGGTCGGCGCCCGGCTTCGACCGGCGCGCCTTCCACGAGGAGTTCGACCGGGCGGTGGTGGCGTTCTTCCTCAGGACGCTGGACTGAGCGCGGCGGCGGTGCCGTCCCTCAGCCATCGGAGCTTCGGGCCCGGCGGCCCCGCGGCCGGACCGGCGACGGAGCCCGGAGCCCGACTCCCCGGCGGAATCTCGTCTCGCCGCCGTCGACGCCAGTCACCGCAGCTCCCAGAACCCCCGAGCCCATGTCCATCGAGTCGAGTCGCGAGTTCTACGTCGGATGGGGCACCCTCGCCATGATCAACGGCAACCTGGCCCAGCTCAAAGGGCGCAGCGGCCTCGCCTGGTTCATCGGCTCGCTCTTCGTCGGTCCGATCGCCACCTTCCTGCTCTGCTTCGTGCGGCCGGTGATCCCGGGCCATCCAGCGCGTTAGCGGAGCCCGGTGTCACCGAGCCGCACGCCGCCGCCCGGAGGTTCCCGCCATGCCCATGCCCGCCGAGTACCAGCAGCCGCGCGAGCAGTTCGTCGCCTTCCTGGGCGACGTGCGCGACGCGTGCGAGTTCGGGAGCACGCACCAGGCGTACACGACGACGCAGGGCGTCTTCCAGACCTTCCGCCGCCGCCTGTCGCTGCCGGACGCCATCCGCTTCGCCGGCGTGCTCCCCGGCCTGCTCCGCGCCCTCTTCGTCGCCGACTGGGACCCCGCGGAGCCGCAGCGCCCGTTCGCGCCGCGCGAGGCGCTCCTCGAGGAGGTGCGCGCGCTGCGCCGGCTGCACAACTTCACGCCGGACGACGCGATCGGGTACGTCGCATGGGCGCTCCGGCGGCACGTGGACGCCGACGCGCTGGCCGGCGTGCTCCGCACGCTGCCGCCGGGCGCCGCGGACTTCTGGCGGGTGGACGACGCCGAGGCGATCGCGCGGCGGGCCGCGGAGTGGCGCGCGCTCGGGCCCGTGCAGGCGTCGTGAGGCGACACGACGGCGGCGAACGTCCCGGATCGAAGCGACGTCACCCAACGCTCGCGCACCGCGCATGAGCATCGACATCCGCCTCCTCGCGCCCGGCGATGCCCACGTGCTCGCCCGCGTCGCCGCCGCGCGCCGGATTCCGCCCTCCTCGCCGACGGGTCGGCGGTGAGGATCGCCGGCCCGGTGCGGCCGCCACGCGCAGCCGCACCGGGCTGACCGGCGGCGCTCAGGCCACCTTGTCGCCTTCCCCGCCCTCGAGCACGAAGGTGATCATCAGGTTCACCTGGAACTCCACGATCCGGTCGCCCTCGATCCGCACCTGCTGCTCCTTCACCCACGCGCTGCGGACGTTGCGCAGCGTCTGCGCGGCGCGGGCGACGCCCTGCCGGATGGCGTCCTCGAAGCCCTGGCTGGACGTGGCGCTGATCTCGGTGATGCGCGCGATCGACATGGTCGCTCCCCCGGTTGGCGGTGGCCCCGGCCACGACCCCTCGCGGCCGGGTGCGTGCAGATGTGCCAGCCGCCCGCGCGCGCACAAGGCCGGCGCGGGCACCGCCGACCCAGCTCGTCGCGCGACGACGCACGCGCTGGCCCGAAGCGTTCGGCGTCAGCTCTTCACCAGACATCCGCAGGCATCCGCATGAGCACGGCGCAGCTGTTCACCCCCCTCCACGTCGGCGGGCTGTCGCTCGCCAACCGCATCGTCATCGCCCCCATGTGCCAGTACTCGGCCGTGGACGGCTGCATGACGGACTGGCACCTGATCCACCTCGGCCACCTGGCGCTCTCGGGCGCCGCGCTGCTCACCATCGAGGCGACGGCGGTGCTCCCCGAGGGGCGCATCACGTACGCCGACGTCGGCCTCTGGTCGGACGAGACGGAGGCGGCGATGGCGCGCACGCTGGCCAGCGTGCGGCGCTGGTCCGACATGCCGATCGCCATCCAGCTGGCGCACGCCGGCCGCAAGGCGTCCAACGAGGTGCCCTGGAAGGGGGGCACGCCGATCCCGCCGGGAGAGCGGCACGGCTGGCAGACGGTGGCACCGTCGGCGCTGCCGTATGCGGAGGGATCGCCCGCGCCGGTGGCGCTCGACCGCGACAGGCTGGCGCGGGTGCGCCAGGGCTTCGCCGACGCCGCCCGGCGCGCTGCCCGGCTGGGGCTCGACGGCGTGCAGCTCCACGCGGCGCACGGCTACCTGCTGCACCAGTTCCTCTCGCCGCTCGCCAACCGGCGCGACGACGACTACGGCGGCTCGCTCGAGAACCGGATGCGCTTCCCGCTGGAGGTGTTCGACGCGGTGCGCGCCGCCTTCCCCGCCGACCGGCCGGTGAGCGTGCGCGTCTCCGGCACCGACTGGGCGGAGGGCGGGTGGGACGTGGAGCAGACGGTGGCCTTCGCGCGGGCGCTGGAGGCGCGCGGCTGCGCCGCGATCCACGTGTCGAGCGGTGGGCTCACGCCGCACCAGCGGATCCCCGTGGGGCCGAGCTACCAGGTGCCGCTGGCGCGCGCGGTGAAGGAGGCGACGGGGATGGCGGTGGTGGCCGTCGGCCTCATCACCGACTTCGACCAGGCGGAGGCGATCGTCGGCACCGGCGACGCCGACCTCATCGCGCTCGCCCGCACCATCCTGTACGATCCGCGCTGGCCGTGGCACGCGGCGGCGCACTTCGGCGCGCGGGTGAAGGCGCCGCCGCAGTACCTGCGCTCGCAGCCGCGGCGGCACCGCGACCTGTTCGACGCGGGGCAGTGAGACGCGGGGTCGTGAGACGCGGGGTCGTGAGACGCGGGGCCGGGCGTGGGCGGCACGGCCCCGCCGTCGGAGCGGGGCGACGTGCGACCACGGGTGGATCCTAACGCGGCGAGCGCGCGCCCGACGGAGGATCCTAACGCGGTAGGCTTGCGCGTGGCGCTCCCGCTGCCGACAGTTGCGAACATCGGAATCGCCGCGGTCCGCCGGCGCGCCCAACCCCGGCGACCGGCGCGGCGATCAGTCGATAGGAGTCGTCATGACGGAGCACGGGTGGATCGCCGGCTGGCCGCCGGCGAGCTGGTTCGGTCTCGTCGGTGCCCTGGCCGCCCGGGGCGCCGCGCTGCTCGACCGCGCCACGGCCGGGGAGGTGCCGTGGATGACGGTGGCCGCGGGCTGCCTCGCCCTCGCTCTCGTCGTCCGCCGGAAGGCGGAAGGGCGCTGACATGGCCAGCGCCACGAGGTGCGCGATGCGACGCGCCATCGTCGTGCTCGGGGTGACCACCGCCGCCACCACCGGCACCGCCTGCGGCGCCTTCGGCCCCGACGGGCCGCGCGAGGAGCGGCGGCCGGCGTATGTCCGGTACTTCGAGGAGCGGTCGGCCGTGGAGGCGCCGGACACCGTGTCCGCCGGTGCGCCGTTCGTCGTCACCGTCCACACCTTCGGCGGCGGGTGCATCGCGAAAGGCGACACGGAGGCCGAGGTGCAGGGGAGCGTGGTGACGGTGCGACCCTACGACGTGGTCACGACGCAGCTGCCGGCGAACCACGCCTGCACCTCGGAGGAGCGGCACTTCGCGCACGAGGTCACGGTGCGCGTGACGGAGCCCGGCGCGGCCGTCGTCCGCGTGGTCGGTCGCGTCGCCCCGGGCGACAGCGCCGCGACGATCGAGCGCCGGATCGTCGTCCGGTGAGCCGCCAACCGGGCGACGCAGCGCGCGCAGCGGGCGGCGCGCCCGACGGAACCGAGGCCCGCTGAGCCACCGGCACACGCCCCGCCCACCACCATGCTCGACCGCGACGCCCGCACCGCCGCCCGGGCCGCCGCGCAGGCCCGCATGGACGCCGCGTCCGACGCTCTCGCGCGCGGTGCCATTCCCGAGCCCGAGTGGCAGCGTCGCGTCTCCGACGCGCTCGCGGCCGCGTACCTGGCCGACGACGACCCGCGCTGGCAGTCGGGCTTCGATGGCGACGCGGCGCTCTGGCGCCAGGCGCGCGAGCTCGTGCTCGACGCGGTGCCCCGCAGCGGCTCGCTGCTCGACGTGGGCTGCGCGAACGGCCACCTGATGGAGTGCCTGGCCGTCTGGGCGCGCGAGCGCGGCCTCGAGCTGACCCTGTACGGGCTCGAGCTCAGCCCGGCGCTGGCCGACGCGGCGCGCCGTCGGCTGCCCGCCTGGGCCGACCGGATCCACACCGGCAACGTGGCGGAGTGGGTGCCACCGGCACGCTTCACGTACGTGCGCACGGGGCTCGAGTACGTCGCGCCACGGAGCCGGGCGCGGCTCGTCGCGCGGCTGCTGCGCGACGTGGTGGAGCCGGCCGGCCGGCTGATCGTGGGGCCCGTGTACGAATCCGACGTGGCGGACACGGTGCGCTCGTTCGTGGATGCGGGCGTGCCGGAGCCGGCGGTCGTGGGCACCACCGACCGGAACGGCAAGACCCGCCACGTCGTCTGGGCCGGCCGGTAGCTCCTGCTTGCCACCGCTCCCGCGCGCCGCGAAGTTGGCGCCGCACCGTCGTGCCCCTCTCCATCACACCCGCCGCCATGACCGCCAGCCCCGGACAGCCCGCCCCCGCCCCCGCCCCCGCCCCCGCCGACGCCGACGCCGACGCCGACGCCGACGCCGCCTCCACCGACACGCCGCGCCACGAGCCCACGCGCGGGCTCTACGGCTGGATCACCCATACCGAGCTCTCCAGCGCCGATCCGGCGGCGACGAAGGCGTGGTGCACCTCGGTGCTCGGCTGGAGCTTCATGCCGAGCGTCCCCATGCCGGACGGCGGGGAGTACCACCTGTTCGCGTACTCCGAGCAGGGGGGCGGCGGGATCCGCCGCACCAACCCGCCCGAGACGCCGGGCACCATCCCCTACGTCCACGTCCCGGACACGCAGGCCGCCTACGACGCGGCGCTGCGCGAGGGGGCGGAGGCGATGTTCCCGCCGACGCGGGTGATGGAGGGCGTCACCGTGGCCGTGGTGCGCGCGCCGGGCGGGGTGCCGATCGGCTTCTCGGGGCCGTAGCCGGTACGGCTCGTCCGGGTGAGGTGGCGCGCGGGTGGATCGCGCCCTGCGTGCGATGGCCGGCAGTCCCCCAATCGGAGGCGTTCGCCATGTCGCTCCGCTGGTCGCTCGCCGTGCTGCACCTGGTGGCCCTGGGCATCGGCCTGGGCGCGGTGTGGGCGCGCGCGCGCCTGCTGGCCGGCCCCCTGGACCGGGCAGGGGTGAGCCGCGCGCTCGCCGCCGATGCGTGGTGGGGGGTGGCCGCGCTGCTCTGGATCGGGACCGGCCTGTGGCGCCTGCTCGCGGGCACCGAGAAGGCCACCGCGTACTACCTCGACAACCACCTCTTCTGGGGCAAGATGGCCCTGCTCGGGTGCGTCCTCCTGCTCGAGCTCTGGCCCATGGCCACCCTCGTCGGCTGGCGGATCCAGCTCGCGCGCGACGAGGCGCCCGACACGACGCGCGCCGGGACGCTGGCCCGCATCAGCTTCGCGCAGGCCGGCCTCGTGCTCCTCATGGTGGTGGCGGCCACGGGAATGGCGCGCGGCGCGGGCGCCCCGTGAGCGACGCCCGCGCGTCCTCCGCCGCTACGGCTTCGTGACCTTCAGGTCCGAGACGGTGGCCTCGGTGTTGTGCCCGAAGCGGATGCCGTACACGCCGTCGGTGGACGTCAGCTTCCCCTCGCCCACCACCTCGGACTTGGGGTAGGTGGCGACGACGGTGCCGTTGATGGCGCACTGCACCGAGTCGCCCTTCACCGAGAGCGCGATCTCCTGCGTCACCGGCTGGCCCGGGCCCTCCGCCTTGTGCACCGCGTCGTTGGTGCCGCCGCGCCGGCCGTTCATCTGGAAGGGCTCCGGGCCGAAGCCGCGCACGATGAACGTCCCGTTCCCGTAGGCCGCGCAGTAGAGGTAGCTCTGCTGGTCGGTGCCCATGTTCTGCCCGCCGATGAAGACGCCGTACGGGTGCGGGTGGTCGTTCAGCGCCATGTACTTCTGCTCGGTGAACGTCGCCGAGACCGTGTAGTCGCCGCTGGCCGTGTTGGCCGGGTTCCAGTAGGCCACGGCGGGGCCGGTGGTGACGTGGAGGTCGTCGCCCGCCTTGGCCAGCTTGGCGTCGTTCAGGCTCTGCCCGCGCTGCGCCTCGCGGGCGTCGATCTTCCCCGTCCAGCCGGGAACGGAGACGCCGCCGCCGGCGACGGAGCGAGAGGTTTCCTGAGCCTGGGCGGTGGCGCCGGCCCCGCCGAGCAGCAGCGTGGCGACGGCGAGCAGGGAAGTGTCGATCCTACGCATGTGATGTCCGCTCGCTGTGAAGGGTGGGTGGACAACATAGGGCGGTGCGCGGCGCGCGGCCACGCCCACGGTCACGCTTCCGGCGTCAGCGCGGCGGGCGGGAGGCGGGCCCGTCCGCGCGCGGCGCCGGCACCTCGCGGATCGTCACGATCGCGTCCCCCTCCAGGATCCCGTCCACCACGTCGATCCCCCGCACCACCTCGGCGAAGACGGTGTAGTCGCGGCCGAGGCGCGGGTTGTCCTTGAGGTTGACGAACCACTGCGCGTCGCCGGTGTCGTGGCCGCGCGTGCTCATGCCGACGGTGCCGCGCAGGTGCGGCACGGTGCCGAGCTCGTCGCGCAGGTAGCGGGCGTGACCCACGTACTCGTTGTCGCCGGGGCTGCCGCCCTGGATGACGAAGTCCGGCTCGACGCGATGCCAGGTGAGCTCGTCGTAGTAGCCGCCGTCGGCCAGGGCGAGGATGCGCGCGGCCATGATCGGGGCGACGTCGCCGCGCAGCCGCACGACGAACGCGCCGCCGCCGCTCCCGGGTGCCATGGTGACGCGGAGCCAGGCGTCGCCGCCCAGCGCGAGGGCGACGGCGCGCGGCGGCAGCTCGATGCGCGGCGTCGGCGGGCGGTCGTCGCTCGCCGGCCGGCCGGCGGCCTCGAGGAGGGCGAGGCGCGCGTCGCGGGCGCTGGCGATGTCGCGCGCCGCCCAGCGCTCGAAGACGGCGCCGGCGGAATCGCGCACGTCGGCGCGCGGCGAGCCCACCAGCGCCAGCGCGGCGGCGCGCACGGCCTGGGCGCCGCCGCGCCCGAGCGCGGCGAGGTAGAGGTCGTCGCTGGCGTGCCCGGTGAGCGAGTCGAGCGCGACCAGGGCGGCCTCCACCACGTTGTCGTTCGCGTCGCGCGCCAGGGCGCGCAGGCGCGCGGTGTCGCGCAGCTCCAGCGCCGCGCGCGCCGCATAGAGGCGGAGGTGCCACTCGGGGTGCGCGGCCAGGCGCGCCACGCGCTCGCGCGCCTCGGCCGGATGCAGCCGCGCCAGCGCCACCACGGCGTGCGCGGCGGCGTGCCAGGAGACACCGTCCGGCGCGCGACGCGACACGTCGGCGGGGAGCGAGTCCACCCACGCGCGCAGCGTGGCGACGAGCGCGTCGTCGCCGGCGCACGCCGGGCCGGCCAGGTCGGCGGCGCGCAGCCGCACGGGCCACGCGCTGTCGGCCATCGCGGTGCCTAACGCGGCGCAGTCGTCGCGGCGTGCGGCCAGCGCGCGGTAGCGCAGCCGCCATGCGGGCTCGGGCCAGGCGGGGGGTGCCGGGAGCGCGGGGAACGCATCGCGCGCGGCGAAGCGCGGGTCGGCGATGCGGGCGCGGGCGCGCCGGGCGAGCAGCCGCACGCGCGCGTCGGCGTGGCGCGCGCCCTCGGCCAGCGCCGTGTCCGTGCTGTCGCGGCGGTCCTCGGCCAGCAGGATGCGGCCGACGAGCGCGGAGTCGGCGGCGTCGAGGGGCGCCGGCGGCTGCGCGCGGAGGGCGGCCGGGAGGAGGGCGAGGGCGGCGAGGGCGGCGGCGCGCATGGCGGAAATGGACCGGGCGGTGCGGACGCGCGCAAGACGGCCTGGCGGTGTCGCCACGACGCCGTATGGTCGCGCGCCGGCACGTGCGCGCCGGTCACGCGCGCCGGCGATCGCCGCGGACCACGGCCGGCGTGCGCCCGGCGGCTCCGCGCCTACATTGCGGCGGCGCCCGCGCTCGCCCGTGGCTCGCGGCTGGACACGGCCGACCCGGTGCGCGGCGCGACGACGATCACGGTCGTGCCCGGCGAGCGGGATCCCGGGCGCGACCCCGCCGCGGTCCACCCGTCACCCGGAGATCCCCCATGCTCCTCGGCCTGCGAACGGTGATCTACAAGGCCCCAGACCTGGCGCGCGCCAAGGCCTGGTACGCCGACGTCTTCGGCCTCACGCCCTACTTCGACGAGCCGTTCTACGTCGGCTTCGACGTCGGCGGCTACGAGCTCGGGCTGGACCCCGACACCGCGGGCACGCGCCCCGGTCCGGGCGGGGCGACCGCGTACTGGGGCGTCGAGAAGCTGGACGACGCGCTGGCGCGGGCCAGCGCGCGCGGCGCCGAGATCGTGTCGCCGGCCCAGGACGTGGGCGAGGGGATCCGTGTGGCGACGGTGGCCGATCCGTTCGGGAACGTGATCGGGCTGATCGAGAACCCGCACTTCACGGTGCGGGGGTGAGACTCCGGGCGTCGCGTGTGGCCGGATGCCTGCTCAGGCGGCATCGCCGTCTGGCGCAAGAAGGCGGAGACGGGGGAAGTACGTGCGATAGCGCGTGGCATCGCGCGTGAGCAGGGTGTAGCCGCGCACCGCGGCGTGTGCGCCGATGTAGAAGTCGGGCAGCGGCGAGCGGCGTGGGCCGCCACGTCGGCGATAGGCGAGATATGCCTTGCCCGCCACGAACCCGGCCTCCCACGGCAGCGATTCTCTCCGATAGCGATCGAGCGGCAGCGCCTCGTCCAGCGCCTCCACGGTCGGAAAGCTCACCGACAGCTCGGCGTACACGATCTGGTTGAGTACGAGCACCGTGTGGTCGCCGGCCTCGGCCAGTGCCTGCTCCGACCAGGGGCTCCAGATCGGGTCCTCGGTGAAGATGTCCATCAGGACATTCGTATCGACGAGTACGGGCGTTCCCGGTTCGAGTGGCCGGGTCTCGGCCGGAGGGATCACGCCGGGGCCTCGCCATCGTCGAACGGACCACGCGTGAGTGCCATGAGCTCGTCGGTGCTCATGCCGCCGCGCAGCCGTCCGCGCATGTGCTCCACGAGGCGCCGTCCACGGCCCATGTCGTCTGGTGCCCTCCTGAGCCGCACCTCGTCGCCATCGATCTCGAACTCGACCTCGGCGCCAGGCAGGAGCCCGAGCCGCTCCCGGATGTGCTGCGGGATGGTGACCTGGCCCTTGGAGGTGATCTTCATGCGCACTCCCTGGTATTTGGTATTACCAGTAAGAGTAATACCACCCCGGATGAGCGTCGATCCGGGCCTACGCGCCGCCCGCTGGAAACCGCGTCGGCGAGGCGCAGGCATCACGCCGATGGCGTCGCTCGCTGCCCGTGGCGCCCCGCGTCACTCGCTGCGCAGCGCGCGCAGCGGATCGACCCCCGCCGCGCGACGCGCCGGGAGCACCGCCGCGACGACCGCCGCCGCGAGGAGGATCGCCGCCGCCGCCGCGAAGCTCGCCCCGTCCAGCGGCGGCACGCCGTAGAGCAGCACCCGCATCGCCCGCGCGACCGCCACCGCGCCGATCGCGCCGATGCCGAGGCCGAGCAGCACCGGCCGCAGCCCCTCGCGCAGCATCAGCCAGAGCACGCGCCGAGGCGCGGCGCCCAGCGCCATGCGGAGCCCGATCTCCTGCGTCCGCCGCGCCACCAGGAAGCCGACGCCCCCCGAGACGCCCACGCTCGCGATGAGCAGCGCGAGCGCCGCGAAGCTCGCCACCAGCAGCAGCGTGAAGCGCGGCCGCGCGAGCGTGCCGGCCACCACCGCGTCCAGCGGGCGCACGCTCACCACGGTGACCGCGCCGAAGGCGCGCAGACGGTCGGTGACCGGGGCCACGAGCCGCGCCGGCGGCAGGTCGGTGCGCAGGACGAGCGACAGCTCCCGGCCGGGATGCTGCGCGAAGGGGAGGAAGACCGCCGGGGACGCGGGGGCCGCCACCGCCTCCACGCGCGCGTCGCGCACGACGCCGACGATGGTGCGGTAGGCGGCGTAGCTCTGGTCGTCGAAGAGGAAGACGCGCTGGCCCACCGGATCGCCGTCGGGCCAGTAGCGCCGCGCGAACGCCTCGTTGACGACGGCGACCCCCGGCGGCCTGGGCGCCCCCGGCTCGGTGAGCTGCCGCTGCGTGAAGCGGTCGTCGGCCGTGAAGCCGCGGCCGCGCAGCACGGGGATCCCCATGGTCGCGAAGTAGCCGGGCGTGACGACCTGGATGGCCGCGGTCCACTGGTCGGCCGCGGAGGTGGGCGGCCGCCGACCGTGCGCGCCGGGCGCGTCGGTACGCCAGAGGCTCCCCGAGCCGATCTCGCCGGTGAGCGGGACGGTGGTGATCCCGGCCACGGAGCGCACGCCGGGCAGCCGGCCCAGCTCCGTCAGCAGCTGGTCGTAGTACTGCGCGCGCTCGAACCACGGACGGTCGGGGTTGGCGCGGAAGCGGCCGATGGGGACGCGCACCTCGGCCGCGAGCACGTCGTGGCGCCGGTAGCCCAGGTCCACGGCCTGCAGCCGCTCGAAGCTCCGCAGCAGGAGCGCGGCCGCCACGGTGAGTACCATGGTGAGCGCCACCTGCGCGCCCAGGAGCCAGGCGCGCGGGCGCGCGCCGCCCGTGCCGCCGGCGTCGGTGCGGCCGCCGCGCATGGCGGCCAGCGGCGTCGTGCGGCGCGCCCGCAGCGCGGGCGCGAGGCCGACCATCAGCGCCGTCGCGCCGGTGAGCGCGAGGGCGAAGAGCAGCACCGGCCCGCCGAACGCGACCTCCTCGAGGCGCGGGAGGTCGGCCGGGGCGAGGGCGAGCAGCAGGCGGCCGCTCCAGTAGCCCACCACCACGCCGGCCGCGCCGCCCAGCAGCGCGAGCAGGAGCCCTTCCGCCGCCCACTGGCGGAGCAGCCGCTGCCGGCCGGCGCCGAGCGCGACGCGCACGGCCGTCTCGTGCTGGCGCGCCGCCGCGCGTGCCACGGCCAGCGTGGCGACGTTGCCGCAGGCGATGAGCAGCACGCAGCCGGCCAGGCCGAGCAGGACGAGCAGCGTGGGGCGCGTGGCGCCGACGATGCTCCGGTCCAGCGGCGCCAGCGCCACCGACCAGCCGGCGTTGGAGGCCGGGAACTCGGCACCGAGCCGCGCGGCGATGGCGGCGCTCTCCTGCGCGGCCTGCGCCGGCGTGTACCCCGGGCGCAGCTGCCCGACCATCCCGTAGTAGCGGAACTGCCGCTCCACCGGTGACACCGTGGGCCCGTAGGTGAGCGGGACCCACAGCTCGGTGCCCACGGGGAAGGCGAAGCCCGGCGGCATCACGCCGACGATGGTGTACGACCAGCGCTCGTCCATCCGGACCGTCCGCCCGACGACGGCCGGGTCGCCGCCGAAGCGGCGCTGCCACAGGCCGTAGCCGATCACCATCTCGTCCTGCCGGCCGTCGGGTGCGCCGCGGTCGCCCTCCGGCGGGAGAGCCCGGCCCAGCACCGGCCGGACGCCCAGCAGGTCGAAGAGCGCCGGCGAGACGGCCGCGGCGTGCGACTGCCACGTCTCGCCGTCCTCCGAGAAGATCATGTCGCGCTCGCCGAAGAGGGCGAGGCGCTGGAGCGTGTGGCTCCGCGCGCGCAGCTCCACGAACGTCCCCGGCGAGACGGGGCCGTGCTCGACGTGCTGCTCGAGGTTGCGCTCCCACAGCCGCACGAGACGCTCCGGCTCGGCGTACGGCAGCGGCGCGAGCACGACGGCGTGCACCACCGCGAACACCGCCGTGTTGGCGCCGATGCCCAACGCCAGCGCGGCCACGGCGGCGGCGGTGAAGCCGGGCGCGCGGCGGAAGCTGCGCGCGGCGTACCGCAGGTCGTGCCGCAGCTCCTCCAGCCAGCCGATGTCGCGCACGTCGCGTACCGCCTCGGCGTAGCGGTCCACCCCGCCGAAGGCGAGCCGGGCGGCGCGGCGCGCCTCGGCCGGCGACATCCCCGCGCGCACGCGCTCCTCGGTCTCCATCTCCAGGTGGAACGCCAGCTCGGCGGCCAGCTCGCGCTCGGCGGCGCGGCGATCGAGCAGCGCGCGGAGCCGCCGCCGCCAGCCGCGCAGCCGGTCCGCGAGGCTCGGGCGCCGCACGTCAGGCCCCGCCGAGGATGAGGTCCACCGCATACACGTACTGGCGCCAGCTTCGCGTCTCGGCGGCGAGCGCGCGGCGGCCCGAGGCGGTGAGCGTGTAGAAGCGCGCCGGGCGGTTCTGCTCCGTGGTCCGCCACTCGCTCTCGATCCACCCCTGCTGCTCGAGGCGCTGCAGCGCGGGGTAGAGCGAGCCCTGGCCGACGCGGAGGATGTGCTCCGACTGCTGCTGGATGCGCTGGCTCAAGGCCCACCCGTGCATCGGCGCGCCGGCGAGCGACTTGAGGATCAGCAGGTCGAGCGTGCCGCGCAGCAGGTCGGTGGGGGTGGGGGGCATCGGCGCTCCGGGCAGGCGGTCGAATGTCGAGTTCCGACACCACGGTACGGCCGGTATTGTCGAAAGTCAACAATAGCCGCGGTGACGGCGGGGCGATGTGGCGCGGAGGGCGCGACGGCGTCGAGCGGGCAGGGGACGGGATGTACCGAGGTGCGGGAATTGGCTGGGGCTCGGGGCCGGGGCCAGCAGCATCATGTTTTCGGGGGGCCCCCCGCGCCGCGATCCGTCCCGCGGACTCCGTTCGACGACGCTGACCCCTCGATCCCGCTCCCAACCTCCTGTTCATCCTGTGCATCCTGTCTCGCCGTTCATCCTGTCTGGTGCAGTTGCTCGCTGCGCTCGCCGACAGGATGAACAGGATGAACGAGGAGGTTTGGGGTGGGGACGGCCGATCTCGCGACCCGACCGGGTGCGAGGAGGGGTGACGGGCGTGCAGCCCCCATCCCCCTCTTCTCATGTTCTGACGCGAGGAGTCGTGAGCGGTCGACGCCGTCCTCCGCGTCCTCTGCGGTTCGATCGACGCCTCGAGACCCGCTACCCCCCGACCCGCACGAGATAGCGCCGCGTCCGCCCGCCACTGCCCCCCAGGCTCGGCAGCGTGTCCTCCGCCACGCGCGCCTCGATCGTCGTCTCGGCCGTCGCGCCCTCCGTCGCCGAGCAGTCGGGGGGGCGGCGACCGGTGACCCAGATCGTCGCGCCGTCCGCCTGGAGCTGCCAGTCGCTGCGCGTGCGCGGCTGCGGGCCCGCGGCGGTCGGTCGGCCGTAGCCCAGGCACAGCCCCGTCACGCGCACCACGCGCCCCACCAGCGCCGACGAGTCGAGCAGCTCGCGCACGCTCGCCGTCGCGGTGCCGGTGTCCGGCGCGGCGCCCGCGTGCACCGGCGCGCGTCCGGTGGTGTCGGACGCGACCGGTGCGGTCGGCGCGGCTGCTGACGAGGGAGACGGCGTGGGCACCGCAGCCACCGGCGCGGGCGCGGCCGGCGTCGCCGGCATGGAATCCGGCGCCGGCGGCGCGGCGGGCGCCGGCGGCGACGGCGCTGACGTCGCCGGTGCCGGCGCCGCCTGCCCCGTCTCCGCCGTACCTGGCTCCCCGCGCGGCCGCGTGCACGCGGCCGCGCCGAGGAGCATCAGCCCGAGCATCCGGGCGCCCCGCCTCACGGCCGCCCTCCGGTGCGGGGCGCGACCACGCGCACCCGTGCCTGCCCACGCCCCACCACGTGCTGCCGCGCCGGCGCGGACGATGGCGTGCGCACCAGGCGCCGCGGCGCCTGGGCGGCCGTGGTGCGACGCGCCCGGAGCGCCCGCTGCACCGTCGCCGCCTGCTCCCGCGTGATGCGCGGCGTCGGGCGGCCGCTGGCCGCCGCCTGCCGGCGCGCTTCGGGGGTGGCGCGGCGCAGCACCGGCGCCCGCCCCGTGCCGCCGCGCACGGCGCCGAGCCCCTGCACGCCCTCCTCGCCGAGGTCGGCGTAGGCCGCGAGCTGCAGGTCCGTGTACGCGCCCGCCTCCACGCGCTCCAGCGAGAAGTCCGGGTCGTCCAGGAACGACGCGTCCATCGACAGCGACGGATAGTCCGGCGCGTACAGGCTGGCGAGATCCTGGCGCTGGTCCATGCGGTACTGGACGTCGTACGCCGGGCGGTAGTTCTGCGGGTCGCTGAAGAGGAGGGCGTAGAGCTGGTAGCGCCCCGCCTCCACGAAGCGGTTGGTGAGGTAGCCCTCGTAGAAGGTGTCGTCGTCGTACGAGTCGCCGGTGAGGTGGCCGTTCGGCGTCACCGTGCCGAGGAAGGGGATGTACAGGTTGCCGTTGGGCTCGAGGATCATGAGGTCGATGTCGGCACCGGTCGGGACGGCGTCGCTGTCCCACACCAGGTACGCCTCGAAGCGCGTGGCCTCCCCCTGGTCGAAGTAGCCCGCGGGCACGTCCGCGGTGGTCCACGCGGTGAGGAACTGCGTCCACGGCTCGTCCGGGAAGAGCGCCTGGTAGGCGGCCAGGCTCCCCGGCCCCTCGTCCGGCAGCACGTCGGGATAGGTGCCGCTGGGCAGCGTCACGTGCAGCCCGGTGGCGCGGTCCACGTTGGTGGCCTCCTCGGAGCTGCCGCTGCGGGCGCGGGTGGCCAGGCGGAAGCCGGCGCTGGTGGCCTGCGCGCGCACGGCGTCGATCCGGGCGTGCAGCGCGTCGTCCGTGGTGCGCGCCTCCAGCTCGTCGAGAAAGGTCACGAGGTCGGTGAAGAAGGGCTGGTCGAACTTCTGGCTGCTGGCGATGGCCCCCTGCAGCGCCGGCCGCAGCGCGCCCAGGTTGGCCGTCAGGCTGTTGGCGAGCGTGCCGAGCGTGGTGGCGAAGGCGCCGTAGGCGCCCAGGTCGTAGGCCGACTTGGTGGTGGACGCGCGGCCGTCCGCGTACGAGGCATCGTACTTCTCGACGATCAATCGGCCGAGCCCCGCGGCGTCCATGTCGGGATCGGCGCCGAGGCCGGCGAGGATCGCGTCGTACGGATCCCCCTCGCCCGGCTCCACCTCCTGCGAGAAGGCGACCACCCGGGCGAGCCCCTGCACCTTCTGCAGCGTCTCGTTGCCGCCCATGAGGCACATGTCGAAGTCGAGCACGTCGATGGGGCCCACGCCGCCGAGCGCGGCGGGCAGGTCGGCCAGCGACATGAAGTGGGAGCCGGTGGAGGTCACGTCCTCGATGAGGCCGATGAAGCCGCCGCCGTGGTTCCAGAGCACGAGCGCGGTGCGCTCGGCCGGGTAGGTGGTCTTCGCCCACGAGACGAACTCGCGCAGCTGCGCCGGGTCGGTCATGGCGCGGTTGCCGATCGTCTGCACCGGGCCGTCGGGGCCGATGCGGTGCGCGAGGTCGCCGCGCACGCGGTAGCGGAAGGTGTCGAAGCCGGGCAGGTTGGCGTCCTGCGGCGTGGCGCCGGCGAGCCGGAACTGCTCCGGGCTGAACTCCGCCTGCACGACGACCTGCACGTCCGGGTTGGACGCCACCGACTCCATCTCGTCCAGGTCCTGCAGCGCCGGGATGGCGAGCGAGTTGTCCGCGGCCAGGTAGACGAGGAAGGTCCAGAGCGGCAGGCGCGCCGTGGCGCCGATGTCCACCTGCGGGTTGCTGCCGCCGCCGACGCTGGCGTGCAGCGTGTTGGGCCCGACGGTGGTGCCCAGCGTCCAGCTGCCGACGCGAGCGACGCCGCTGGCGTTGGTGGTGGCGGTGCCGCCGGTGATGGCGCCGCCGCCGGCGGTGACGGTGAAGGTGACGCTGGCGTTGGGCACCGGACGCCCGGCGGCGTCGCGCACGACGACGGCGGGCGAGACGGCGAGACGTGCGCCGAGTGGCGCCGTCTGGCCGTTGCCGTCCTGGACGGCGACGGAGGCGGCGGGGCCGGCGTTGCTGCCGCCGCCGTCGGGCGGCGGCGTGGTGGTCGGCGCATCACCGCCGCCCGAGCAGGCGGCGATGACGAGAATCGAAGCGAGCCGGAGGGCGATGCGCCCGGCGCGCGGGATGTGAGTGATGGGCGGCATGGGACGCGGGAGCTCGGGGCCGGGGACGATCGGGAACGCGCCGCCGCTGCTGCCGGCGGGCGTCGGAGAAGCTCACGCGTCCGGTGCGTGCGCACAGGGGACGGATGACCCATGGGCTCAGCCGTGAGGCCGCGCGCAACCGGACTGATGCGCATGCGGCCGCACCGGTGATCGCGCGTGGGCTCGCGATGCGTGCACGGCGCGCGGGCAGGTGCCGTGCACGCGCTGCCCGCCCGCGATCTCAGCCCGTCTCGTCGGTCGCGAGCCAGCGCGCCGCGTCGTCCACCGCGGTGAGCACGGGCCGCCGCCCGGCGAGCGGCATCGCGAAGAGCGAGAGCTGGTCGGGGTCGGCGAACACCGCCGCGAAGTCTTCCGGCGCGAGCCCGCGCGCCAGCCGCGCCGCGTACGTCTCGCGCAGCAGCCGCGCGTAGTGCTCGGCGTCGTAGTCGCGCGGCGCGGCGTCGGCGCCGGACGCATCGTCGTCGTGCGGCACCACGCCGCCCTCGCCCGCGGCGGTGCGGTAGACGCGCACCCGCTCGCCGCGCGCCCACGTCGTGCGTCCCGCGGCGAGCATCGCCTCGTAGGGCAGCTCGCGCCGGCGCTCGCGCCCCTGCGCATACTCCTCCGGCGTGCGCGTGAGCCGCACCAGCTGCGACACGTCGCGCGTGGGGAGCGCGCGGCCGCGGAGGGCGCGCACGGTGTCCAGGTAGACGTCGCGCACCCCTTCCAGGTCGTCGCGCAGCAGGCAGGCGAGGGCGTGGCGGAGGAAGCGCTCCCCGTACGGCTCGGCGCGGCTGGAGCGGAAGGCCACGCCGCGCAGCAGCAGCGTGCCGTCGTATCGCAGCAGCGCGTAGTTCTTGGGCTCGTGCGAGAGCATGGCCGCGTAGCGCCCCTCCAGCTCCAGCTGCACCAGCGGCGGCAGCAGTGCGCCCACCTCCGCGACCACGCGCCGCTCGTCGTCCGCCGTCCAGTGCGCCGGCACGGCGAAGTAGACGCCGTCGGTGTCGGCCTCCAGGAGCGTGACGCCGCGCGTCGCCAGCTCGCGGCAGATGAGGGCCAGCGTCTCGCGCCCGCGGCGGGTGACCTCGTTGGCCGCGTGCACGTCGGCGAAGCGCGTCAGCTCGCCCCCCGCGGCCAGATAGCCGTAGGCCGAGTTGACGACGAGCTTCATCGCCGCCGAGGTGGCCTCGTGCGCGTGGCGCTCGGCCGAGCCGGGGGGCGCGGCGCGCGCCAGCGCCTTGGCGCGGAGCCGCTGCTCCACCAGCCGGTCCACCATGGCGAGCAGCGCGCCGAGCCGGTCGCGCGCCGGGCCGATGCGGTAGGCGCGCATGAGCGACGGGTACAGGCTGGCGACGTCCGCCTTCACCACGCGGTGCGCCACGCCGGCGGCGAAGAGGTGCAGCGCGGCGCCGCTGTGCGGCGTGCCGTCGCCCGGCTCGTGCGCGGGGAGCGCCGCGCCGGCGCGCAGGTAGGCACGCACGAGCAGCGGGTCGATGACGCCGGTGGCCGCGCCGGCGTCGGCCAGCCGCTCGTAGCGGCGCGGCGCCATGCGCGCCAGCGCGAAGGCGGCGCCGCCCAACAGGCGCGCCAGCGCGGCCACCTCCTCCACGTCGTCGGTCGCGTAGCGGCGCACGCGCGCCGGGTCGCGCCGGTACGTGTCCCAGATCTCGGCGCCGGGCACGTACTCGCGGTCTGGGCGCGCGATGCCGAGGTGGCGCGCCACGGCCTTGAGCCCGTGCCCCGGCAGCTCGCGCGTGGCGAAGTCGTAGCGCCACACCGCGTCCAGCGTGTCGATCAGCTCGCGCCCCGGGGCGACGTGGCGCACGCGCCGCCGGTCGTCGCCCGCCGTGCGATCGAGCGCGCTGCCGCGGCGCGCGGCGCGCCGGCGCAGGCCGAGCGCGGGGAGGCGCCCGAGGCCGAGCGGCACGCCGAGCCGGCCGGCGCGGGCGTCGAGGAAGGGGAGGTCGAAGCCCTGCAGGTTGTGGTTCTCGATGACGTCGGGATCGGCCGCCGTCACTACCGCCACCAGCCGCGCGATCAGCTCCGCCTCGGCCGCGTCGCTCTCGTCGCGCGCCTCGAGCACGTGCGCGCGGCCGTCCGGCTCGCGCACGGCGATCATGAAGATGCGGTCGCGACGCGCGTCGAGCCCCGTGGTCTCGAGGTCGAACTGCAGGCGGCGCAGCGCGTCGTAGGGGAGGTCGCGGAAGTAGGTGCGACCCGTCGCCACGAGGTACTGCTCCTCCGGCGGCAGGCAGAGCACGCTCGACTCGGGCAGCTCGCGCACGTGCGCCACCGGGCGCCCGAGCCGCTGCGTGGCGCCGGCGAGCAGCGCCGTGGTGAGCGTGTGCAGGTGGTCCGCGGTGACGAGCCAGCGCAGCGCACCGGGACCCTCCAGCTCGCGCCAGGTCACGCGCGCGCCCGAGCCCTCGGGGCCCAGCTCGCGGCCGAGGTGGTGGAGGTCGTCCAGCGCGTCGAGGAGGAGCCAGGGGCGGAAGCGCTCGCGCTCGCGCACCAGCGCGCCGCTGTCGGGGAGGCGGCGCCAGACGGTGACGCGGCCGTCCGGCTCCGCCCACAGCGAGACGATCCCCGGCGTGGGGTCCCACCCCCAGAGCCATTCCTCCTCGAGCGGCGGCATGGCTGGATAGTAGCGGCGACGCGGCCGGTCGCCGCGCGCG
>DASTRO010000049.1:0-29460 GCA_035761165.1 Gemmatimonadaceae bacterium
GGCGCGCGGCCGTCGTGCATTACGCGAGGGTCACCCGTTCTTAAGAGAATCTTAATCTTTCCGATAGGGAGCGCTCATCGACGCGGTCTAGCTTCCGCATCAGCCAGTCCCGTCCCCCTTCTCCCTCAATCCAGGTTCGGAGCATAAATGTTCAACAACCTGATCGAGACCAACGCCAAGCGGCAACGGAGTACGGGCGGCACCCTCATGAGCGTCGTCCTCCACGTCGCCCTCGTCGGCCTCGCCGTCTATGCGACGGCGAACGCGGCCGTCGAGGCCGAGAAGCCGAAGGAGGAGAAGGTCGAGTTCGTCGAGACGCCCAAGGAGGAGCCGCCTCCGCCGGAGCCGGAACCCGAGCCGCCGCCGCCGCCGCCGCCGGACGTCGCCGTCGCGCCGCCGCCGCCGAAGGGCTTCCAGATCCTCCAGGCGCCGGTCGAGATCCCGGACGTGATCCCGAAGATCGACCTGACCAAGAAGGCGATCAGCGAGGCCGACTTCTCGGGTAAGGGCGTCGCCGGTGGCGTCGCCAAGGGTGTCGTCGGTGCGCCGCCGCCGCCGGTGGTGGACGCGAACCAGACCTACTTCGAGTTCCAGGTCGAGAAGCCCGTCGTCTCGTTGGGCAATGCGGCGCCCACCTACCCGCCGATGCTGGAGTCGCAGGGGGTCACGGGCCAGGTGATCGCGCAGTTCGAGGTCACCACCGAGGGGCGCGTCGACATGGACACCTTCAAGGTGATCGAGTCGAGCCACGAGCTGTTCACGGCCGCGGTCAAGTCCGCACTCCAGCGCATGCGCTTCAAGCCGGCCGAGATCGGCGGCAAGCCGGTGCGCCAGCTCGTCCAGCAGTCGTTCGTCTTCAACACCAAGTAACGCCACCGGGCGTCACGCCTCCCTTCCTACCCCCCGTACAAGGAGCTTCTCGTGGGCCAGCACTCCCTCAGCGAACTCTGGACGACGATGCCGGTGTTCGCCAAGATCATCTGGTTCTTCCTGGCCGTCATGTCCATCTGGTCGCTGTCCGTCGCGATCGGCAAGTGGTGGGGCCTGCGCAAGGCGCAGGCGGAGACCCGTAAGTTCGCGCCCGAGTTCGCCCAGTTCCTCGAGGAGGACAACCTCACCGAGGCGATCAATCTGGCCGAGGGCTACAAGCGCTCGCACGTCGCCCGCGTCCTCGGCGGCGCCCTGCAGGAAGTGAAGCCGCTCATCATGGACGGCTCGGTGACGGTGGCCGACATCAACTCGGCCGAGCGCGCGATCGAGCGCGAGATGATCATGATGATCACGGAGCTGAAGCGCGGCCTGGCCCTCCTCGCGACGGTGGGCTCGACGGCCCCGTTCGTCGGGCTGCTCGGCACGACGATGGGCGTGGTGAACGCCTTCGGCGCCATGGCCTCCTCCGGCTCGGCCGGTCTCGGCGCCATCGCGTCCGGCATCTCCGAGGCCCTCATCGCGACGGCCTTCGGTCTGATCGTGGCCATCCCGGCGGTCTGGCTGTACAACTACTTCCAGACCAAGATCGACAACCTGTCGGCCGAGATGACCTACGTCTCGAAGGAGCTGATCGACTACCTCATCCGCGGCGTCAGCGGCGAGTTCGGCCGGTCGCGCTTCACGCGGGAGTTCAACACGTCGGTCGGCGGCACCAACCCGATCTCGCAGTAATCCGCCGCGGCACGAGGAGACGAGACCATGGGAATGTCAGCAGGCGGCGGCACCGGCATCAAGGCCGAGCCGAACGTCACCCCGATGATCGACGTCATGCTCGTGCTCCTGATCATCTTCATGCTCATCATTCCTCAGATCAGTGCCGGCTTCACGGCGCAGCCCCCGGAGGGGGCCAACCTGAAGCCGCACCCTGAGGAGGACACCGATCAGGTGCTCGGCATCGACAGGAACGGCGTGTACTACCTCAATCGCGATCCGATCAAGCCGGAGGACCTCGGGCCGACGCTCAGCCGCATCTTCACGGCGCCCGGCCGCAGTGAGTTCATCCTCTACCTGAAGGCGGATCGCAACCTCGACTACAGCAAGGTGCTCGAGGCGCTCGACGTCGCCGCGAAGAACGGCGTGCACGTCACCGGGCTGATCACCGAGCAGCAGAAGGGGACGGAGTCGATCGTCGAGCAGCCGACGGGAGGGCAGTAGCATGGCATTCTCGATGGGCGGTGCCGAGCGGGGGCTCACGAGCGAACCGAACATGACGCCGATGATCGACGTGCTGCTGGTGCTGCTCATCATCTTCATGATGATCGTGCCGGCGTCGCGGAAGGCGATCGACATCCAGCTCCCGGACCCGAACCCGCAGACGCAGCCGGCCAACCCCGACGCCGACCAGATCGTGCTCGAGGTGCTGCCGGACGGGTACTACGAGGTCAACAACGAGCCGATCCGCGGGCGCGAGGCGCTCATGCCCCGGCTCAAGGAGATCTTCACCGGGCGGCCGCAGAGCCTCATCTTCATCAAGGGCGCGCCGGACGTGAAGTATCAGGACGTGATCTTCGCCATGGACCAGGCGCGCGGCGCGGGCGTCAAGGTCATCGGCGTGCCGCCGGCCGACGCGGAGCCGGCCAAGGTCGGCAAGTAAGGTCCGCGGCAGTTCCGTACGGCGGACGAACCCTTTCGGGCCGTCCGTCGTACAATACGGGGGAGCGCGCCGCGGCGCGCTCCCCCGGCTCCGTTCCCGACAGTCCCCCGCCATGACGAGTCCCGAGTCATACGCCGACCCGCACGCGGTCCGCCGCTACCGGCCCCCGATCGGCATCCCCGAGAGTGGGGAGCGGAATCGGTGGCGCGGCCTGCTGGGGTCGATCGGTCTCCACCTGCTGTTCGCGCTGATCTTCATCATTCCCTACCTGGCGAGCGAGGTGCTCGACGTCCGCGCTCGCCGCGAGGGGATGGGCGACGGCCGCGCCGGCGGCGGGGGCGGCGGCACGAACGGCACGGGCGGGGCGACGGTGGAGCATCTCTACTATATCCCGATCACCCCCGAGCAGCGGGCCAACGCCGAGCGCCGGGTCGCGCCGCCGGTGCCGACGCCCCCCACGCCGCCGGTGCCACCGCCGGAGAAGCCCCCCGAGCCCGAGCGGCCACCGCTGCCGGTGCCGCCGCCACCGACGCTCGCCCCCCAGCTCCCGCAGCCCCAGGCCGCCACGCCCGTCACGGCGTCGGCGGCCGTGGCGTTGGGCGCCCTGACGCTCGGCGAAGGCGGCGGCTCGGGCCACGACGGCTCGGCCGGCTCCGGCCCGGGGCGCGGCGGCGGCGTGGGCTCCGGCATCGGGTCGGGGCGGGGGAGCGGGGTCGGGCCGGGCACCGGTGCGGGCACCGACTCCATCTACCCGCCGACGCTCATCACGCTCGCCCTCCCGCCGCTCGACACGCCCAGGAAGCTGCGCCCCTACACGCTCGTCGCGCTCTTCGACGTCGACGAGCGCGGCCGCACGACGCTCATCGGCTTCAACGAGACCGACGACGCCGGCTTCAATCGGAAGGTGCGCGCCGTGCTGCGCGAGGTGCGCTTCCGCCCCGCCGTGCGCGCCGACGGACGCCCGGTGCGCGACACCGGCCGCTTCGAGATCGAGTATCCGTAGCGCGCTCAGCGCTCGCGCGCCATCGTGCGTAGCTCGATGAACGGACACGGCCTAGCCTTCCCCCCCGTACGTCCGTAAGTTCCCGCGGCAGTTCGCCCAGCGACCGGCTCGCTCGCCGTGCCGGTGCCGCCGCCTCTTCCCACCCGCGATCGTTCCCTCCCGCGTGGCCGCAGAGCGCGCTCCCTCCACACGTCCCGTGACCTCGTCCGCCGCCGGCCGCTGTCGCGCCGCGCGCGTCCGAGCATCCGGGTGAGCCGCTCGCCGGCGCCTTCGATCGCCCCCGCCGCACCACGCACCGTCCGCCGCCGCGCCGGGGCGTGCGTCGGTGCCAGCCCCCGCCCATGAGAACACTCTTCGCGCGCAAGCCGATCGAGGGCGAGACGATCGGCGACCTCCCCATCGAGGCCGAGCACCCCGGAGGGCTGCGGCGCACGCTCGGCGCCGGCGACCTGGTGATGCTCGCCATCGGCGCGGTGATCGGCGCCGGCATCTTCTCCTCGATCGGCACCGCGGCCGCGGGTGAGATCCTCCCCAGCGGCGAGGTGGTTCGCTACGGCGCCGGGCCGGCGCTGATCTTCTCCTTCATCCTGCTCGGCCTGGTCTGCGGGCTCGCCGCGCTCTGCTACGCCGAGCTGGCATCGATGATCCCCCAGGCGGGGAGCGCCTACGCCTACTCCTATGCCACGCTCGGCGAGCTGGTGGCGTGGATCATCGGCTGGGATCTCATCCTCGAGTACGCCGTCGGCAACATCGCGGTCGCCATCGCCTGGAGCGGCTACTTCAACTCGCTCCTCACCGGCTTCGGGATCCACCTCCCCGACTGGCTGACGCACGGCTACCGCACCGCGCTGCTCAGCTCCGACCCGGCCATTCACGGCCTGCTCGAGACCGCGCCGCGCGTCTTCGGGATCCCGGTGCTGCTGAACGTGCCCGCCTTCCTGATCGTCTCGCTGATCACCGTGCTGCTCTACCTCGGGGTGCGCGAGAGCGTGCGGGCCAACAACATCATGGTGGTCGTGAAGCTGCTGGTGCTCGGGCTGTTCGTGGTGGTCGGGGCGCGCTTCATCGACCCGGACAACTACGTGCCGTTCGCGCCGAACGGCTGGCGCGGCATCCACCAGGGCGCGGCGATCGTCTTCTTCGCCTACATCGGCTTCGATGCGGTCTCCACCGCGGCCGAGGAGACGAAGAACCCGCAGCGCAACATGCCGCGTGGCATCCTCGGCGGGCTCGCCATCTGCACCGTCATCTACGTGATCGTGGGCATCGTGGCCACCGGGCTGGTGCCCTACCAGCAGCTGCGCGCCTCCGATCCGCTGGCCACGGCGCTGGAGCGCGCGGGGCTGCAGACGGCGAGCTGGATCGTCGCGTTCGGCGCGGTGGTGGCGCTGAGCGCCGTGCTCCTCGTCTTCCAGTACGGGCAGCCGCGGATCTTCTTCGCCATGGCGCGGGACGGCCTGCTGCCGCGCTGGGCGGCCAAGATCCACCCCAAGTACCGCACGCCGCACATCACCACCGTGCTCACCGGCATCTTCGTGGCGGTGGGCTCGCTGGTGATGGACGAGAACGAGATCTACGATCTGACGAACATCGGCACGCTCTCCGCGTTCGCCATCGTCTGCATCGGCGTCCTGGTCCTCCGCTACAAGGATCCCGACCGGCACCGTCCGTTCCGGGTCCCGTTCGTGTGGCCGGTGACCGTGCTGGGCGCCGCCGCGTGCCTCTACGTGATGTCGGGGCTGCCGCGCCACGCGTGGGAGCGCTTCGGCATCTGGCTCGCGATCGGCCTCGTGCTGTACTTCGTCTACGGCTATCGCCACTCCGTCGTCCGTCGCGAGTCGTCGCGGCCCAACCTGCGTAACGTGTCATGAGCGAGTCCACCGGGCATTCCGGGAAGGGACTGCAGCTGCACACGAAGATCCTGCTCGGCCTCGTCATCGGCGCCCTGCTGGGGATCGCCGCCAACCTGACCCTCGGTGGCACGCACCCGCTCGTCGAGGGGGTGAACCATTACCTGGCGGGGCCGGTCGGGCAGATCTTCCTCAATCTGCTCTTCATGATCGTCATCCCGCTCGTCTTCGCGTCCATCGCGCTGGGCGTGGCGGGGCTCGGCGACCTGCGGCGCGTGGGCCGGGTCGGGGCCAAGACGCTCGGCTTCTTCCTCACCAGCACCGCGCTGTCGGTGCTGGTCGGGCTGGTGCTCGTGCAGCTCATTCGGCCGGGCAGCCGCATCACGCCGGCC
Organism: Gemmatimonadaceae bacterium; assembly: GCA_035761165.1. Lineage (GTDB taxonomy): Bacteria > Gemmatimonadota > Gemmatimonadetes > Gemmatimonadales > Gemmatimonadaceae > CALCHX01. The sequence continues at coordinate 5,830 of DASTRO010000049.1, forward strand.
GTGCGGACGCAGCTCCTGCAGACCTACGCGGGCGATGCCGCCAGCCGCATCGAGGCGGCGGCGTCGTCCACCTTCGGCATGCAGACGCTGGTCAACATCGTCACGCGCAACCCGGTCCGCTCCGCGGTGGATCTGGACCTGCTGGGGATCATCTTCTTCGGCATCATCTTCGGCGCCGCCATCACGATGATCGCCGCCGAGCGCGCCAAGTTCATGATGAACTGGCTGGAGGCGCTGAACGACATCGTCCTGAAGATCGTGGACATGGCGATGAAGCTGGCGCCCTACGGCGTGGCCGGCCTGATCTTCGGCGTCACCTCGCGCTTCGGCTTCTCGCTCCTCCTGCCGCTCTCGGTGTACGCCACGGTGGTCGTGGTCGGGCTGCTGCTGCACGCCGTGATCAACTACTCGTGGATCCTGCGGCTGCTGGTTCGTGTGTCCCCGCTGACGTTCTTCTCGCGGGTGAAGGCGCCGATCGTCACCGCCTTCTCCACCAGCTCCAGCAGCGGTACGCTCCCCACCTCCATCGCCACGGCCGAGCAGAACCTCGGCATGCCGCCGCAGATCGCCGGCTTCGTGCTGCCGCTCGGCGCCACGATGAACATGAACGGCACGTCGCTCTACGAGGGCGTGACGGTGATCTTCCTGGCGCAGGTGTTCGGCGTCGACCTGACGATCGGCCAGCAGCTGGTCGTCATGCTGATGTGCGTCGTCACGGCGGTGGGCGCGGCCGGCGTGCCGGGCGGCTCGCTGCCGCTGCTCGTCGGCATCCTGGCGATGTTCCGCGTGCCGGCGGAGGGCATCGCCCTCATCCTCGGCATCGACCGCATCCTCGACATGTCGCGCACGACGGTGAACGTCCTCGGTGACCTGGTGGCGACGGCCTTCATCGGCCGCTCGGAACGCGTCTGGGACGCGTCGATGATCCCGGCGGAGGGGGTGGAGGCGGGCGCCGGCGCGCTCGACGAGAGCCCGGGCTGGCCGCCGCCCCAGGTGCCGGAGGTGCCGGAGGCGCCGCGCAAGGCACCCACGACGCCGGTCTGACCGGCGAGTGACGGGAGACAGGCGACAGGGCGCACGAGGACCTGACCCGTCCTCGTGCGCCCTGTCGCTAGGCGCTGTCGACCGTCAGGTCGTCAGGCGCTGACCGGCGCCTCCGCCTCCGGGGCGAGCCCGAGGAAGCGCAGCGCCCCGCGCACCGCACCGCGCACCGGGTCCACCGGCTCGGCGCGCACCTGCGCGCCCGGCACGGCCGTCTTGAGGCGATGCTCCAGTCGGCGCCGGAGCGGCGAGCCGCGTGTCAGCAGCCCGCCGGTGAACGCCACCGGGATCGCCGCGCGCTCGTCGGTGAAGAGCTGCCGCCCCAGGGTACGCACGTGCAGGACGAGCTCCTCGACGGCGATGCTGAGGAGCGCGTTGGCGCGCAGGTCGCCCGCCTCGGCCGTCTGCAGCACCGCCGGTGCGAGGGCCGCCAGGCGCGCCGGCGTGGCCTCGGCCGCCCAGGCGATCAGCGCCTCGACGCTCTCCACCTCGGCGGCCGTCAGGATCGCGCCGACCAGCGCCGTGCCGGGCTCGCGGCCGTCGGTCGCCGCCGCCACCACGCTCAGCGCGCGTCGCCCGATCCACGCGCCGCTCCCCTCGTCGCCGATCACCGGCCCCCAGCCGCCGCAGCGCGCGAAGGTGCCCGTGGGGCCGCGCGCGAACGCCACCGATCCCGTGCCGGCGACGAGCAGCACCCCCGCGCCGTCGCCGAAGGCGTCGTCCAGCGCCACCGTCGCGTCGGCGTGCACGACGACGTCGTCGGCGATCTCGCGGCTGGAGAGCGCCTGCCACAGCGCGTCGCGCTCGGCGTCCCGCCCGGCGCCGGCCACCCCGGCGCAGACGACCTTGGGCGTCACGTGCTCCATCGCTGCGGCGGCCAGCGCGTCGCGCACCAGTGCCGCCAGCACGTCGGCCGAGGCATCCACCGCACCGGGGCGCACGGCGCTCGGCGGCCCCTCCACGCGCACGATCTCGGTGCCGCGCTCGTCGGCCACGAGGGCCCGCGTGCGCGAGCCCCCCCCGTCCAGCCCCACGACGATCATCGTCATGCCGCTCTCCGCTGTGCGATCGCGGCCGGCGTGGGCGCCGGATGGGTGAACGACGAGACGATGCCGACGAGGAGGGTGATGCTGGTGCCGATGAGCACGTACCACGGCCAGGCGATGCGGGCGAGCGGCGCCAGCGGGCCGGCGAGCGCCGGCACCGCCGCGGCGATCGGCCGCGCGAAGACGACGAACGTCATGACGAGGATGCCGATCGACATGCCGAGGATGGCGTCGCGCTGCACCGCCCGACGCCAGAGCAGCCCGAGGAAGAAGCCGCCGAGCAGCCCTCCGTAGGTGAACGAGGCGATCGACAGCGCGACCGTGACGACCGGCGTGCCCTGCGCGCGGTAGAGCATCGCGCCGCCGATGAGCACCACCGCCCACACCAGCGTGAACAGCTTCCCCGTGCGCAGCAGCCCCGGGTCGTCGGCCGAGCGGCCGGTGAGCGGCAGGTAGATGTCGTGCGTCGTCGCCGCCGAGAGCGAGTTGAGCGAGCCGGAGACGGTGCTCATGGCGGCGGCCAGGATGGCGGCGATCACCAGCCCGGTGAGCCCCGGCGGCATCACCTCGACGATGAAACGCGGGAAGATCTCGTCCGGCGTGGCGAAGCTCTGCCCGCCGTAGAAGGCGTGCAGCCCGAGCCCGATGACGAGGAAGAGCGCGAACTGCAGGATGACGGCGACGCCGCTGCCGATGAGCGCCTTCCGGGCGTCGCGGAGCGTCTCCGAGGCGAGCAGGCGCTGCACGATGAGCTGGTCGGCGCCGTGCGAGGCCATCGACAGGAAGGCGCCGCCGAGCAGCCCCGCCAGCACGGTGTGCGGGCGATCCAGGCCGGTGTACGGATCGAGGACGCGCAGCTTGCCCGCGGCCCCGGCCCGCGCGAAGATCTCGCTCCAGCCGCCCGTCACGCCCTGCCCGATGAGGTACACCGCGGCCAGGCCGCCGAGCAGGTAGACGCCCGTCTGCAGCACGTCCGTCCAGACCACCGCGCGCATGCCGCCGTGGTAGGTGTAGACCAGGGTGAACGCGCCGAGGATGAGGATCGAGAGCGGCATCACCGGCGCCGTCGGGAAGAGCGGCCCGATGATGAGGGCGACCGGGATGGCCGTCGCGAAGACGCGGACCGAGTCGCCGAAGGCACGCGTCGCCATGAAGACGACCGACGCGAAGCGGCGCGTCGCCCCACCGAAGCGCCGCTCGAGCAGCGCGTAGGCCGTGACCAGCTCCCCCTGGTAGTAGCGGGGCAGCAGCGTGTAGGCGACGACGATGCGGCCCAGCAGGTAGCCGAAGGTGATCTGCAGGAACGACAGATCGGTGAGGTAGGCGAGCCCCGGGATGCTGATGAAGGTCAGCGCGCTCGTCTCGGTGGCCACGACCGAGAAGAGGATCGCCCACCACGGGATCGCCCGGTCGGCGACGAAGTAGTCCTTGGCGCTGCGCTGCCCGCGGCCGAGCCAGATGCCGAGGGCGGTCGTGCCGAGGAGGTACAGGATGAGGACGCCCAGGTCGAGCCAGGTGAAGGCGTGCCTCACGCGCTGCCTCCGGGCGCGCCGATGGGCCGGCCGGTCGGCCGGCCGCTGCTCACGTCACTCGACGACATAGGCCTCCATGGCGAAGTACTCGGCGAGGCCCAGCGCGTCCAGCTCCGCCGCGGTGCCCGTGTTGCGCGCCTCGGCCCGCTCCCAGAACTCGCGTTCGTCCTGGCCGGGGAAGGGGGCGGAGTCCTTCTGCGACTGGTGCTTGAAGATCGCCTGGATCTTGAGCCGCAGCTCCTCCTGCGACATCGGGACGAGCCAGGTGGCCTCGGTGATCGGCCACTCCTGCCAGGCGCCGCGGTAGAGCCAGGTCTCGGGGCGGGGGATGGGCGCCTCGGCCAGCGCGCGCTCGATCGCCTCCTTGCACATGCGGTGCGTCCCGTGCGGGTCGGAGAGGTCGCCGGCGACGAAGATCATGTCCGGCCGGATCTCCTCCAACAGCTCGCGCACGATGGCGACGTCCTCCGGGCCGATGGGGTCCTTGCGGACCTTGCCCGTCTGGTAGAAGGGCAGGTTCAGGAAGCGCGCGTCCTGCCGCGAGAGACCGATGACCTGGATGCCCGCCACCGCCTCCGACTCGCGGATGAGCCGCTTGATGTCCTGGATCTCCGGGATGTCCACGTCGCCCGGCTGCTTGGTGGCGATGAACTCGCGCACGCGAGCCGCCAGCGGGTCCACGTCCTCCGGGCGCAGCGCGCCCTCGCGCGCCATGCGCTGCAGGAAGTCCACGTAGCGCAGCACGTCGTGATCGAAGACGGCGATGTTGCCGCTCGTCATGTAGGCGACGGTGATGTCGTTCCCGTTCAGCACCAGCTTGCGCAGGATGCCGCCCATGGAGATCACGTCGTCGTCGGGGTGCGGCGAGAAGCAGATGATGCGCTTGCCGTCCGGCAGCTTGGAACGGCCGCGGATCTTCGCGCCGAGCGCGTTGAACACCAGCCCGTTCACCGCGCCCGGGGAACCGTGGCGCGAGACGAGCGCCGCGAGATGGTGCTCGGCGTAGTCGCGTGCGGTGAGCTTGAGGATGGCGCGCCCCGTCTGCCGCGAGAGCCAGGTCACGGCGCGCACGGCCATCTGGTCGGTCCACTCCACCTCGTCCACCAGCCAGGGCGTGGCGAAGCGCGTCAGCTCGGTGGCCGCGGCGGCGTCCAGGTAGAACGTCGTGTGCGCGTGGCGCTGCAGGAAGGTGGCGGCCACGGCGCGGTCGATCGGCCCCTCCACGGCGCGCTGCACGATGGCGGCCTTGTGCTCGCCGGTGGCGATGATGGCGATCTCACGCGCCCCGAGGATCGTCGCGATCCCCATGGTGATCGCCTCCCGTGGCACGTTCTCCTCGCCGAAGAAGTCCGCCGCCGCGTCGCGGCGCGTCACCAGGTCGAGCGTGACCAGGCGCGTGCGGCTGTCGGCGCCCGAGCCGGGCTCGTTGAAGCCGATGTGGCCCGTCTTGCCGATGCCGAGGATCTGGAAGTCGATGCCCCCCGCGTCGCGGATCGCCTGCTCGTACGCCTCGCAGGCCGCGGCCACGTCGTCGCGCCCCACCGTGCCCGGCGGGATGTGCACGTGCTCCGGCCGCACGTCGATGTGCGCGAACAGGTTCTCCCACATGTACCGGTGGTACGAGTGGATGCTGTCCGGCGGCATCGGGTAGTACTCGTCCAGGTTGAAGGTCACCACGTGGCGGAAGCTGAGTCCCTCCTCGCGGTGCATCCGGATGAGCTCGCGGTAGATGCCGATGGGCGTGGAGCCGGTGGCGAGGCCGAGCACGGCGGGCCGTCCCTCGGCGGCCCGGGCGCGGACGAGCGCGGCGATGCGCGCCGCGACGAGGCGGGCGATGTCGTCGTGGTCGTCGACGACCACCGTCGGGATGCATTCGCGGCCGGCCGGGCCGTCGGGGACACGAGAAGGCCCGCGCGCCCCCAGGGCATCGCGGGCCTCCACCGTCGTCCCGTCGCCCCGGCGGGCGGCGGTAGCGGGATCGATCATGGGCACTCTCGCCGCTTACGCGGAGAACGAGCTACCGCACCCGCAGCCACCCGTGGCGTTCGGGTTCTTGAACGTGAAGCCCGAGCCCTGCATCGACGAGACGTAGTCGATGGTCACGCCGCTCAGGTACTGCGCGGAGAACGGATCCACGAAGACGCGGAAGCCGGCCTGCTCGAGGACCAGGTCGTCCTCGGCGGGCTGATCCTCGATGAGGAGGCCGTAGCGGAAGCCGCTGCACCCGCCCGGCTGCACGCTCACGCGCAGCCCGCCCTGATCGTAGGCGACGCCCTCCTGATCCATGAACTTCTTGACCTCGGCGGCGGCGACGTCGGTGACGGTGACCGCCAGCGCGGGCTGTTGCATCGTGCTCATTCGTGACCTCCTGGGAGCGGTGCCGCATGCACCGCGTATCGTGTTGTAAGATAGATGCTTCGGCCCATCCCTACAAGCTGCGCGACAGACCGCGCCGGTGGCGGCCCGGCCCGGCCGTCCGGTCAGCGGGGCGGCGCGCCGCCCCCCGGCGCCACGGCGGGCTCGCCGGCCAGTCCGAGCGCCGTCACCGCCGCGTCGGCGACCGCGATGCGCACGCGGCCGATGCGCCGGTTCTCCCGCGTCGGGTTGACGCGGTTCGTGAGCAGGATGATGAACAGGTCGCGCCCCGGATCGATCCAGATCGACGTGCCGGTGAAGCCGGTGTGGCCGAACGCCCGCGTCGAGAGCAGGTGCCCCGCCGAATTCGTGCCGTTCGGCGTCTCCCAGCCGAGGGCCCGATGGGAGAGCGCGCTGTCCTGCACCGCCGTGAAGCGGCGGATCGTCTCGGCACCGACGATCCGCGCCCCGTCCAGCTCGCCCCCGTTCAGGTACATCCGCGCGAGCCGCGCCAGGTCGTGGCCGGTGCTGAACAGTCCGGCGTGCGCCGAGACGCCGCCCAGGGCATACGCGTTCTCGTCGTGCACCTCGCCGCGCAGGTGCCGCTGGCGCCACGGGTCCACCTCGGTGGGCGCGATGCGCGGCAGGAGCGAGTCGGGCGGAAGGTACATCGTCCCCGTCATCCGCAGCGGGCCGAAGACGTGCGCCTGCACGTACCGGTCGAGCGGCTCCCCGGTGACGCGCTCCACGACGAGACCGAGAAGGATCGCGCCCAGGTCGCTGTAGACGTAGCGCACGCCCGGCAGCGTGTCGAGCGGCGTCGCCAGCACCAGCGCGCGGGCGGCCGCCGGCGAGTCCGCCTCCTTGTACAGCGGGCGCCAGGCCGGCAGCCCGGACGAGTGCGTGAGGAGGTGCCGGATGGTCACGCGCTCCTTGCCGGGCCCGGTCCACTCCGGCAGGTATTGCTGCACCGGCGCGTCCAGCTCGACACGCCCCTGCTCGACCAGCTGCATCATGGCCGAGGTGAGGGCCACGACCTTGGTGAGCGAGGCCATGTCCCACAGGGTATGCGCGTCCGGCACGGGCGACGGCTGCCAGTCCAGGTGGCCTGCGGCCGCCTCGGCGAGGACCCCGGCGTGCGTGCCGACGACGGCATAGGCGCCGGGGAAGGCGCTGTCGGCGACGGCCTGGCGCAGCACGGCCTGCAGCGTGTCGCGCAGCGCCAGCGTGCGGGCCGCGGAGTCGCGGAGCGCCGGTGCCGGAGTGCTCGCTGGCACCGGGCTGCCGGCACACGCCGCGAGGAGCGCGGCGGCAGCCAGCGCGGCCATGCCGGTGAGCGGGACGTCGCGGCTCACGGCTGCCCCCCGCGCTGCAGGCCGTCGCCCCGTCGGAAGTAGCCGGGGAGCGAGATGGGGGCGCGGCCGGTGATCGGGGCGAGCCCCGCCAGCGCGCGCGCGGCGGCCCGCTCCAGCGCCTCGCCGCGGCCGTAGGTGGCCAGGTACGCTCCCACCGACGGGAACTGCCGGATGACGTACGGATTGCTGAAGGAGACGAGCGTCGTCGGCACCGTGTGCGCCACCGAGTCCACCCACGCGGCCACCGCCGGCGCGACGGCGAAGCCGCCCTCACCCTCGATGGTCCGCACGTGCGTCGTGACCACCAGGCGGGAGCCGGGTGTGAGCTCCCGCGCGAGCGCGGCCAGGTCGGCCGCGGTGGTGGTCGGCGAGGCCCGCACTACCCGCGCCCGCGGGAAATGCGCGCGCAGCTCGGCGGCGAAGGTGCGCCCGGCGGCCACGTCGAGCTCGGGTGCATAGGTGAGCACGGCCAGCGCCTGCCCGGCCGCGATCGGCACCAGGCGCGTGCTGTCGCGCAGCAACGTCACGGCGCGCGCGGCGATGGTGTCGGCCAGGCGCCAGTGCGCGGGCGCGCCCACCAGCTGCCGCAGCGTCTCCAGCGAGACGATCGGTTCGGCGATCGTGCCGGTCCGCACCTTCCACTCGAGCACGCGCCGCGTCGAGGCGGTGATTCGCTCGGCGCTCAGCTCGCCCCGTTCCACCGCCGCCAGCACGCCGGCGATGGCGCCCGGCACGTCGGCCGGCATGAGCAGGATGTCCGCGCCGGCGCGTAGCGCCAGCACGACGCTCTCCTCTGGCCCGTAGCCGCGGCCGATCCCCTGCATCGTCAGCGCGTCGGTCACCACCAGCCCGTCGAAGTCCAGCGAGTCGCGCAGCAGCCCGGTCATGATCGCCGGCCGCAGCGTGGCCGGCGTGCTGTCGCCGCCGATCGCCGGGAGGGCGATGTGCGCCGTCATCACCCCGGCCGCGCCGGCATCGATCGCGCGGCGGAAGGGGACCAGCTCCACGCTGTCCAGGCGCGCCGCGTCGCTCGTCACCACCGGAAGTCGCAGGTGGGAGTCGGCGTCGGTGTCGCCGTGTCCCGGGAAGTGCTTCAGCGTGGCGGCGACGCCGGCCGACTCCAGGCCGGCCGTGAAGGCGGCGGTGAGCTCCGCCACGCGCTGCGGGTCCTCGCCGAACGAGCGGACGTTGATGACCGGATTGTCCGGGTTGTTGTTGACGTCCGCCACCGGAGCGAACACCAGGCGGATGCCGACGGCGCGCGCCTCCAGCCCGGTGACGCGCCCCGCTTCACGGGCCAGCGTCGTGCTGCCGGCAGCGCCGATCGCCATGGCGCTCGGCAGCACGGTGGCGCTGCCCGCGCTCGTGAGCGACGGGGTGAAGACGCCCCCTTCCAACCGGCCCAGCCCGGGCTCCAGGTCGGAGGCGACGAGCAGCGGAATCGGCGCCAGTCGCTGCATGGCGTTGATCTTCGCGGCCACCTCGATCGGTGAGCCGAGCGACATGACGACGCCGCCGACGTGGTCCTCGGTGATCCAGCGGCGGACCTGCACGAACGCCGGCGCGTCGGCATTGACGTAGTCGCCGAGCACCCAGGGCATGACGAGCTGCGCGACGCGGTCGTGCAGGGAGAGCGTGGCCAGGGTGGAGTCCACCCACCGGCGCTGCGCCGCCGACAGGGCGCGGTGCGGATCCACCGGCCCCGGTGGCGGGGCGCCGGGCACCATGGACGGTCCGGCCGGGCGTCCGGAGCTGGCCGGGGGGACGCAGCCCGCCCCGGCGAGAAGGAGCGCGAGAAGGGCGAGGCGCGACTGGGCCGGACGTGGAGACATCGCGGAGGGATGGAGGCGGCGGGAGGAGGAGCACGCTGCACACGCGCGCTCGGCTCGAGCATAATACCGCCTGGGCCGGAGGGGTGGAATCGCGGTCGCGCCCGCGCGCGGCTGCGCATCAGCACGGCTCTTGCGACGCCCCGGCGACGTCCGGGCAGCGAACACACTCTCGGGAGAACCCGACATGAAAGCATTCGTCGCAGTCCTCGCGCTCGCCCTCGCCGCCTGCACGGGCCGGCAGGTGGAGGTTGGCACCGGTCCGGAGCCGGCGGCCGCGCAGGCCGCCGTCGCGCTGCGCGTGACCAACACCCTGAGCATGCCGGTGAACGTCTACGTGGTGCGCAACGGCAGCGAGATGTTCGTGCGCCAGATCGATGCGAATTCCACGCAGGAGGTGACCGTGCAGGGCGTGGAGCCCGGGGCGACCGTGACGCTACGCGCGCGTCAGGTGGACGGTGTGCGCACGTACGAGCGGCCCAACGTGACGCTCGGCGGCGGCGTGTACGAGTGGCGCGTGCCCTGACCGGGGCAGGGCGGCGGCCGGCGCCGGAGGACGCGAGCGGAGCAGTTGCTTGACCGTTTCGGGGCGGGTACTTTTTCCGGGCCGGGCACCCGTCCGGCGCGTTGTCGCCTCATCTCGCTTCCCTGCGGCGGGCGGCGAGCTTCCCCGCATTCCCGCCCCCGGTGAATGAAGAGACTGTGGGAGTGGATTAAGACCGGCTACCTCCGGCTGATCGAACCGGTTGCCGACTTCCTCGTCCGGCGGCGCGTCAACCCCAACACGATCACCACGGTCGGCACGCTCTGCTCGCTGACCGGGGGCGTCATCTACGCGACCGGGCACATCTCGCTCGCGGGGTGGGTCATCGGGCTCACCGCGCTCTTCGACGTGCTCGACGGCACCGTCGCCCGCCGCACCGGCCGCTCCACCGTCTTCGGGGCGTTCTACGACTCCACCCTCGATCGGGTGGCCGACGGCGTCGTGATGGGCGGCCTCACGGTCTTCTACGCCACCAGCGCCGTGCACCACAACGTGGTGATGGTGGTCATCTCGCTGCTCGGCATCATCGGCACCTTCCTCACCTCCTACACGCGGGCCCGCGCCGAGGCGCTGGGGATCGATGCCAAGGTGGGGATCATGCAGCGCCCGGAGCGCGTCACGCTGCTCTCGGCGCCGCAGGCGTTCTTCGGCCTCGCGCTCCACGGCTGGGTGCTCATGGCGATCGTGACGCTGCTCTCGGTCACCGCCTGGATCACCGCGGTGCAGCGCATCGCCTTCGTCTACCGCGCGACCAGCGGCGGGGCAGCGGGCCACGGCACCGGCGGCGAGCCGGCGGCCGAGCCGCGCCCGTCCGCACCGGGCGCGCCCGACTCCGTGGTGCGCGCCGAGCCGGCGACCCACGCCTTCATCCGATAGGAGAGCTTCGTGCAGGATTCGTCCAGCGCCGCGGCCGCCAAGGTCCGCCCCGCCGAGGGTCGTCTCGGGATTCTCACGCCCGGCCTCGGCGCCGTCGCGACCACCTTCATGGCCGGCGTGGAGAGCGTGCGGCGCGGGCTGTCGCGGCCGATCGGGTCGCTCACCCAGATGGCGACCATCCGCCTCGGCAAGCGCACCGAGGGGCGGAGCCCCCTCATCAAGGACTTCGTGCCGCTGGCCGGGCTCGAGGACCTCGTCTTCGGCGCCTGGGATCCGATCCCCGACGACGCCCTCACCGCCGCCCGCAAGGCCGGCGTGCTCGACGAGCGCGACATCGCCCCGATCGCCGACTTCCTGCAGGGCATCGTCCCGATGCCCGCCGTCTTCGACCAGAAGTACGTCACCCGGCTCGTCGGCACCAACGTCAAGCACGGCAAGACGAAGCGCGACCTGGCCGAGCAGCTGCGGCAGGACATCCGCACCTTCAAGGCGCGGCACGGGCTGGAGCGCTGCGTGATGGTGTGGTGCGCCTCCACCGAGGCGTACATCAAGCCGGGCCCGCAGCACGCGACGATCGAGGCGTTCGAGCGCGCGATGGACGCCAACGACGACGCCATCGCTCCCTCGATGCTCTATGCCTGGGCGTCGATCATGGAGGACGTGCCGTTCGCCAACGGCGCCCCCAACCTGGCGGCCGACGCGCCGGCGCTCATCCAGCTGGCCATCGAGCGCGGCGTGCCGATCTCGGGCAAGGACTTCAAGACCGGCCAGACGTGGATGAAGACCGTCATCGCGCCGGGGCTCAAGGCGCGCATGCTCGGCCTGGCCGGCTGGTACTCCACGAACATCCTCGGCAACCGCGACGGCGAGGTGCTGGACGACCCGGCCTCCTTCAAGACGAAGGAGGAGAGCAAGCTGAGCGTCCTGCACACCATCCTGCAGCCCGAGTACTACCCGGACCTGTACAAGGGCTTCTCGCACGTCGTGCGGATCAACTACTACCCGCCGCGCGGCGACAACAAGGAAGGCTGGGACAACATCGACATCGTCGGGTGGATGGGCTACCCGATGCAGATCAAGGTGAACTTCCTCTGCCGCGACTCCATCCTGGCGGCGCCGATCGTGCTGGATCTGGCCCTGTTCTCCGACTTCGCCCAGCGCGCCGGGCTGAAGGGGATCCAGGAGTGGCTCTCCTTCTACTACAAGAGCCCGATGACGGCCCCGGGCCTGCAGCCGGAGCACGACCTGTTCATCCAGCAGACGAAGCTGAAGAACACGCTCCGCCACCTCATGGGGGAGGAGCAGATCACCCACCTCGGCCTGGAGTACTATCCGTCATGACCAGGCGCGCCGTTCGCCCGCTGGCCGCCGCCGCCGCGCTGCTGCTCGTCGCGGCGTGCGGCGCGCCGCAGCCCCGCTCGCCGGAGATCCGGCTGTCCACGGAGGACTTCACCTTCCGCATCAGCGCGGACACGATGCCCCCGTTCGCCCGCGAGGCGAGCCGGTGGCGCGTGGTCGTCACCGACCGGGAGACGCAGCAGCCGGTGGAGAACGGCGAGGGGCGCATCTTCGCCACCAGCCACGACAACGCGAACACCTGGAACGGCTTCGAGAAGGGCGACGAGGTGGGGACGTACTACGCCACGCTGCGCTTCATCACCGCCGGCGAGTGGGCGATGGCCGTGCAGTTCCGCGCCGACTCCACGCGGCCGCTGCAGCGCGTGGACTGGATCCAGGAAGTCCGCCCCGCCCGCCCGCTCGGCTCCTGAGCCGCATGCGCCACTTCCACCGCACGCAGCTGCTGCCGGTCGACGTGCTCGACGAGGCCGACGCCTTCTTCCCGACGATCGGCCTCGCCGCCGGTGCGAGCGGGGAGCGCTCGCGCACCTTCGACGGCGCCCTCGGCACGCTCCGCCTGACCGTCCGTCCCGAGGGGGGCCACTACACCTTCGTCGAGGCGGACACCGACCAGATGGGGGAGAGCCGCCTGGACCGCAACGTGAAGAAGTTCTTCGTGCGGCTCCACAAGCGCGCCGACCCGGCCCACCGGCTCGACGCCGCCTACTGATCCTGATGCCGCCCCGTACCCGGAGTGGCGCCGCGCGGCCCGGCCGCGCCGCCGCCGCGCGCCCCGCCGCCACGCTGGACCGCGCCGCCAAGCTGGAGCTCTACTACTACATGCGGCTCACCCGCTCGCTCGAGGAGCGGCTGGTGAACCTCTACCGCCAGACGAAGGTCGTTGGCGGCCTCTTCCGCTCGCTGGGCCAGGAGGCGGACGCCGTGGGCAGCGCGTACGCGCTCGACCGCGCCAAGGGCGACGTCCTCTCGCCGCTCATCCGCAACCTGGGCTCCATGCTGGTCCAGGGGGCACGGCCGGACGAGATCCTGCGCCAGTACATGGCGAAGGGCGACTCGCCGACGCGCGGGCGCGAGCTCAACATCCACTTCGGCGACACCGTGCGCGGCTTCATCGGCCAGATCTCGCACCTGGGCGACATGGTGCCGGTGATGGCCGGCGTCACGCTGTCGTTCAAGCTGCGCGGCCAGGATCGCGTGGGGCTGGTCTACGTCGGTGACGGGGCCACCTCCACCGGTGCCTTCCACGAGGGGATCAACCTCGCCGCCGTGCAGCGCTGCCCGCTCGTCGTGATCGTGGAGAACAACGGCTACGCCTATTCCACGCCGATCGACAAGCAGACGGCGGCCGAGCGCTTCGTGGACAAGGCCATCGGCTACGGGGTCGCCGGCGAGCGCGCCGACGGGAACGACGTGCTCGCCGTCCACGACGTGACGAAGCGGGCGGTGGACCGCGCGCGGCGCGGCGAGGGCGTCACCCTCATCGAGCTCGTCACCTATCGCCGGAAGGGGCACGCCGAGCACGACAACCAGTCGTACGTGCCGCCGGGCGAGATCGAGCGGTGGGAGCGCGAGAACGATCCCATCGCCCGCTACGTCGCGCGCCTCATCGGCGAGGAGGGGGTGGCGCAGGCGGAGCTGGACGCGATCGATGCCCGCGTCACCGCGGAGATCGACGCCGCCACCGACGCCGCCGAGGCGTCACCCTTCCCGGAGCCGCACGACGCGCTGCTCGGCGTCTACGCCGACCCGCCGGCGGTGGAGCCACACTGGTATCGCCGCGAGGGCGGCGACGCGGGCTACGGCCGCGAGCGGGCGCAGGGCTGGGGGACGTACGATGGCTGAGATCACCTACCTGGAGGCGATCCGCGAGGCGCTGACGGAGGAGATGGAGCGTGACCCCGACGTCTTCCTGATGGGCGAGGACATCGGGCGCTACGGCGGCGCGTTCAAGGTGACCGAGGGGCTGCTCGACCGCTTCGGCGAGCGGCGCGTGCTCGACATGCCGATCGCCGAGGCGGGCTTCGTCGGCGCGGCGGCGGGCGCGGCGCACATGGGGATGCGGCCGGTGGTGGAGCTGCAGTTCATCGACTTCATCTCGTGCGCCTACGACATGCTTACGAACTACGTCGCGACGGCGCGCTACCGGGCGTTCCTGCCGTGCCCGATGGTGGTGCGGGGCCCGTCCGGCGGCTACGTGCGCGGCGGGCCCTTCCACTCGCAGAACCCGGAGGCGGCGTTCCTCCACACGCCGGGGCTGAAGATCGTCTACCCGGCCACGCCCGAGGACGCCAAGGGGCTGCTCAAGGCGGCGATCCGCGACGAGGACTGCGTGCTCTTCTTCGAGCACAAGTATCTCTACCGGCGGCTCAAGGCCGAGATGCCGGCGGGGGACCACGTCGTGCCGATCGGCAAGGCACGCCTGGCGCGCGAGGGGCGCGACCTCTCGATCATCACCTACGCGGCCACCGTCTGGAAGGCGCTGGAGGCGGCCGAGCAGCTCGAGCGCGAGGACGGGCTCTCGGTGGAGGTGCTGGACCTGCGCTCGCTGCTGCCGATGGACGACGAGGCGATCGTCGCGACGGTGCGGAAGACCAACCGGGTGCTCGTCGTGCACGAGGACACGCGCACCGGCGGGGTGGCGGGCGAGATCACGGCGCGCATCAACGAGCTGGCATTCGAGTGGCTGGACGCGCCGGTGCTGCGCGTGACGGCGCACGACGTGCCGCTGCCCTACGCGCCGGCGCTCGAGGACTTCGTGCTGCCGCAGGCGGCGGACGTGGTGCGGGCCGCCCGGCGGCTCGCGGCCTACTGAGGGTGGCGATGGCGGAGCAGGCCGGGTCCGAGGAGATCTCCGGTTGCTGGGGGCGCGCCGGCTTCGGGTGCGCGACGGTGCTCGGCGGCTGGTTCGGGGGCGGCATCATCGCCATCATGGTGCTCAAGATCCTGTCGTTCTTCACGCGGGTCGGGAACTGCAACGACCTGCCGGTCCCCTGCAACTGGTATAAATTCGCCTTCGCGGGCGCCGTCGTGGGCGCCATCGGGCTGCCGGGCGTCCTGCTGTGGAAGATGCGGCGCCGGCCCCCGGGCGAGCCGGGGAACGACCACACAGACCGAGGGTGAGCGGTGGCACGCGTAGACGTCATCATGCCGCAGATGGGCGAGTCGATCGCCGAGGGGACCCTGTCGCGCTGGCTGAAGCAGGTGGGCGACGAGGTCAAGCGCGACGAGCCGATCTTCGAGATCTCCACCGACAAGGTGGACGCCGAGATCCCCGCCCCCACCGCCGGGGTGCTCGCCGAGATCGTCGTCGGCGAGGGGCAGACGGTGCCGGTGCAGACCGTCGTGGCGCGCATCGAGACGGAGAAGGGGGCGGCGCTCGCGCCGGCGCCGGCCGGTGGCGCGCCGGCGACGGCGCCGACCGGCGGCGCACCGGCCGCGCCCTCGGCCGGCCGGGGGGGCCCCCCCGACAGCAACGTTGCCGCCACGCCCGCCGGGCCGCCGCAGCGGATCGCCGCCGTCGGTACCGAACCCGCGCCCGCCGGTGCCGCGGCCAGCCTCGAGGAGCGGCTCCGCACCAAGTCGTCGCCGCTCGTGCGGAAGATCGCCGCCGAGCACGGCATCGAGCTGTCCGGCCTGCAGGGCTCCGGCGTCGCCGGCCGGGTCACCAAGCGCGACATCCTCCAGTACCTCGAGAACGGTGCCGCGGCTGGCGCGACCGCCGGTGCGGCCCCCTCGGTCGCCCCCACCGCCCAGCCCGTGCCGGGGGCGTCGCTCTACGCCCCGGGCGGCCTGCCGCCGGTGGAGGCGAATCCGTACGCGGCCGAGCCGTGGCCCGGGGACGTCGTGGAGCCGATGTCCAAGATGCGCGCGATGATCAGCGAGCACATGGCCATCTCGCGTCGCACCGCCGCGCACGTCACCTCGTTCTTCGAGATCGACTTCACGCGCGTCGCGCGCATCCGCGCGCACAAGCGTCGCGAGTTCGAGGCGGCCACCGGGCAGAAGCTGACCTACATGCCCTTCATCATCCGCGCGGTGGTCGACGGGCTGAAGCAGTTCCCGATCCTCAACGCGTCCTACCGCGGCACCGAGATCATCTACCGCAAGCAGATCAACGTCGGCATCGCCGTCGCGCTGGACTGGGGGCTCATCGTCCCGGTCATCAAGAACGCCGACGACCTCTCGGTGACCGGGCTGACGCGCGCGCTGAACGACCTCGCATCGCGCGCGCGCGCCAAGAAGCTGCGTCCCGAGGAGGTGCAGAACGGCACCTTCACCATCACCAATCCGGGCGTCTTCGGCTCCCTCATGGGCACGCCGATCATCAACCAGCCGCAGGTGGGGATCCTCGGCGTGGGGGCGATCGAGAAGCGGCCCAAGGTGGTGACCGGCGCGGACGGCGAGGACACCATCGCCATCCGCACCTGCAGCTACTTCTCCATCAGCTTCGACCACCGCCTCATCGACGGTGCCACGGCCGACAACTTCCTGGCCTTCGTGAAGAAGCAGATCGAGACCTTCCCGGAGACGGCGCTCTGAGGCGCCGTCGCCGCGCCCTCGCCTGACAGCCATGCCGACGCGCATCCTCACCGTGGACGGCGAGCCGTGGCGGGTCTTCCCGTCCGGCTACGTCACGCAATACGAGCACGACGAGTTCGGCCTCATCTTCGTGCGCGGCACCGGCGCGGAGCGCGAGGTGCGGGTGACGCGCTACTCGCCCGTCGGGGCGCGCTCGCGCGAGCAGTCGCTGGCCGAGCTCTCCGACGAGCGGTTGCGCGAGCTCTTCGTGCAGTCGCAGCCGAGCGCCACCTCGCCCGAAGCCGGCTACGCGCCGTGACGGCACCCGGGGAGGGCAGCCCGCGCGGCGGCCCCTTCGTCGACCTGCACTCGCACTCCACCGCCTCCGACGGCGCGCTGCCGCCGCGCGAGGTGGTGGCCGCGGCGCGCCGCGCCGGTCTGGCGGCGATCGCCCTCACCGACCACGACACGCTGGCCGGCGTTCCCGAGGCGCAGGCGGCGGGCGAGGAGCTCGGGGTGCGCGTCGTGGCCGGCGCCGAGCTGAGCGCCCACGACGGCGAGAAGGAGGTCCACCTCCTCGCCCTGCACCTGCGCGACCCGGCGCGCGTGGATGCCGAGCTGTCGCGCTTCCGCGTCGGGCGCGAGGCGCGCGCCGCGGCCATCGTCGAGAAGCTCAAGGCGAACGGGCTGCCGGTGCAGCTCGACGACGTGCTCGCCGCCGCCGGGGGCGGGGCGGTGGGGCGCCCACACGTCGCACGCGCGCTCATCGCCGCCGGATTGGTGCGCGACAACCGCGAGGCCTTCGACCGCTGGCTCGGCACCGGACGGCCGGCCTACGTCGCCAAGGAGCTGCTGCCGGTGCGCGAGGCGGCGCGGCTCGTCCACGAGGCCGGCGGCCTGCTCGTCTTCGCGCACCCGGGTGCGGACGGCAGCCGCGAGCGCGTCGAGCGCTTCGTACGCGACGGGCTCGACGGCCTCGAGGTGCGTCACCCCAGCCATTCCGCCGAGGACGTGGCGCGGCTCACCGCGCTGGCCGATCACTTCCGCCTCGTCTACAGCGGTGGCTCGGACTGGCATGGGGCCAGCGAGGGCCCCCGCACACTGGGCGCGCTGCAGGTGCCGATCGCCTGGCTGGAGCAGCAGGACGCCCGGGTGGCGGCGCGCGCCACCGCCGGCGCCTGAACGTGCCGCCCGCCGGAGGCGAGCGCCCGTGACGCTGCGCGACCGCGTCGTGCTCGTCACCGGCTCCGGCCGCCGGCTGGGACGCGCGCTCGCACTCGGCTTCGGCGGTCGGGGCGCCGCGGTGGCCGTGCATCATCACGGATCGGCGGAGGGCGCTCTGGAGACGGCCGCCGAGGTCGCGCGACTCGGCGGCCGGGCCCACGTCTTCGCCGCCGACCTCCGCGAGCCGGACGCGCCCGCCGCGCTGGTGGACGCCGTCGCCGACCACTTCGGCCGGCTCGACGTGCTCGTCAACTCGGCGGCGGTGATGGTGCGCACGCCCGTCGGCGAGGTCACGCCGGCCGCCTGGGACGCGATGATGGCGCTCAACCTGCGCGCGCCATTCTTCGCCGCCCAGGCCGCGGCGCGACGGATGACGGCCGGCGGCGCCATCGTCAACCTGGCCGACCTGGCCGCCTTCGAGACGTGGCCGGCGTACGTGCCGCACGGCATCAGCAAGGCGGGCGTGGTGCAGATGACGCGCGCCCTGGCGCACGCGCTCGCTCCCGCGGTGCGCGTGAATGCCGTCGCTCCCGGTGCCGTGCTGCTCCCCGAGGCGTGGGATGCGGCCGCCGCCGAGCGACTCGCCGCGACGACGCCCCTGCGCCGGCTGGGCACGCCGGAGGACGTGGTGGACGCGGTGCTCTTCCTGGCGAGCGCGCCGTACGTCACGGGCGAGACGCTGATCGTCGACGGCGGCCGGCACGTCCGGACGTGAGGCGACGCGCGATCACCGTGCCGCAGACGGTTCCACCGGCGGCGCGGCGCTGCCACATTTAGCCGCGTCGGGCGGCGCCACACCGGGCGTCGCCGTACCGGGCCATGGCGCGGCCGCCGCGCCCATCCGCGATCACCACGGGCCACGAGCATGCCGGAGAACGTCGTCATCATCGGGTCGGGTCCCGCCGCCTGGACCGCCGCCATCTACGCCGCGCGCGCGAACCTCGCGCCGCTGGTCTACGAGGGGGAGCCGATCGGCACGATGCTCCCCGGCGGCCAGCTCATGACGACCACCGAGGTGGAGAACTTCCCGGGATTCCCGGAGGGGATCACCGGGCCCGACCTCATGCAACGCATGCGCGAGCAGGCGCTGCGCTTCGGCGTGCGTGTCGTGCCGATGACCGTGCAGCGCGTGGACCTCGCGGCGCACCCCTTCCGCGTGGAGCCGAGCGACGGTCCGTCGCTCGAGGCGCTGACCCTCATCGTCGCGACGGGCGCCAACGCCAAGTGGCTCGGCATCCCGAACGAGGAGCGCCTGGCCCAGACCGGGGGCGGCGTCTCGGCGTGCGCGGTCTGCGACGGCGCGCTGCCGTTCTACCGCGGCAAGCGGCTGCTCGTCGTGGGCGGCGGCGACACGGCGATGGAGGAGGCGCTCTACCTCACCAAATTCGCCGGCGAGGTGGTGATCGCGCACCGGCGCGACCAGTTCCGCGCCTCCAAGGTGATGGCCGAGCGCGCGCTGTCGCACCCCAAGGTTCGCGTGCTCTGGAACACGCAGGTGGTCGAGGTGCTGGGCTACGACGCCATCACCGGCGTGCGGCTCGAGGACACCACGACCGGCGCGCGGCAGGACCTGGAGGTCGGGGGGCTGTTCGTGGCGATCGGCCACACGCCCAACACGGCGTTCCTCGAGGGGCAGCTCGACCTCACGCCGCACGGCTACATCCGCACCGCGTCGTGGCGCACGGCCACGAGCGTGCCCGGCGTCTTCGCCGCCGGCGACGTGATGGACGACTACTATCGCCAGGCGATCAGCGCGGCGGCCACCGGCTGCATGGCCGCGTTGGAGGCCGAGCGGTGGTTGGCGCATCACGGCCTCGGCGAGTCGCCGATTCTCGAGACGGCGGAGGCGCCCGTCCCGGCCGACCAGGAGGATGCGGCGTGAGGCGCCCCGCAGCGCACGACCTCGTGCCCGAGCGGGAGATGGAGTCGCGGTGAAGGTCGCGACGATCGCCGTCGGGCCGCTGCAGGAGAACTGCCACCTCGTGGTCGACGAGGCCACCAGTGAGGCGGCCCTCATCGACCCCGGTGCCGAGGACGAGCGGCTGCTGGCCGCGGTGCAGGGCAGTGGGGCGCGGCTCGCGGCGATCTGGCTGACGCACGCCCACTTCGACCACGTCGGCGCGGTGGGCGCGCTGCGCCGGGCCACGGGAGCGCCCATCCACCTGCACCCGGCCGACGCGCCGCTCTACGCCCGGGCCGCCGACTCGGCCCTGGTCTACGGGCTGGACGTCGAGCAGCCCCCACCGGCGGACGTGGCGCTCGCCGACGGCGACGTGCTCGCCCTCGGCGCGTTGCGCTTCGACGTCTGGCACGCGCCCGGGCACGCGCCCGGGCACGTCGTGCTCGTCGGGCACGGCGCCGCCTTCGTCGGCGACTGCCTGTTCGCCGGCTCGGTGGGGCGCACCGATCTCCCGCTCGCCGACCCGCGCCAGCTGGCCGCGACGCTCGAGCGGCTGGCCACGCTCCCGCCGGAGACCGTCGTCTACCCGGGCCACGGACCGACGACGACGATCGGCGCGGAGCTGGCGTCCAATCCGTTTCTCAATGGCAGCATCCGGCTGGTGCGCGGCTGAGCCGCGCGGACCGGCTCGCACGCAGGAGCGATGAGCAGAACCCATCTCTACCGGGCCACGGCGCCAGCCAAGCCGATCGCGAGCCTCGTGCTGGCCGCGCTCTGGTGCGGCGCGGCGCTCACGGCGCTGATCGGCACCGCGCCGGGGCTGGTGCGCGGCCTGCCGCTGCACGGCACCGCGGCCGGCGTGCACGACCGCGTCTACCTGGTCGTCGCCGGCGCCGCCGTGGTGACGGCACTGGCGATCGCCGCCAGCGAGCTGTTCGCCGGCCGCACGCGGCTGCGCGCCGCGCGCCTCACCGGCGCCGTGCTGCTCTTCCTGGCCGGCGCGCTCGGGCTGCTGGACACCTCGCGGCGCGTCCTCCGACCGGGAACGCCCGTGCCGATGGGCGACGCCGCGGCGGCACCGGGGACCGTGCGGTCGCTCGCGCCGCAGCGCCTCTTCTGGGCCGGGCTGGGCGTCGTCGGCGCGTTCACCGTCCTGGTGGGCGGCGTCTCGGCGCTGCGCCGCTGGGAGCAGCCGTTCTGATCGGCCCGCCGCGCCGGGCGGCGGGCACCCGTTTCTCGTTCACTTCGAGCACTCACAGGAGATCGAGATGGCGACCGCCACTCGTACCGAGAAGGACCCGCTCGGCACCAAGGAGGTGCCGGCCGACGCGCTGTACGGCGTGCAGACCGTGCGCGCGATGGAGAACTTCCCGATCAGCGGGCTGCGGCCGCTGAAGCCCTTCGTGACGGCGCAGGTCTGGATCAAGAAGGCGGCGGCGCTCACCCACAAGGAGACGGGCCGCCTCGACGCGCGGCTGGCCGACGCCATCGTGCGGGCCGCCGACGAGGTGCTGGCCGGCCAGCACGACGACCAGTTCGTCGTCGATCCCTACCAGGCCGGCGCGGGGACGTCGCACAACATGAACGTGAACGAGGTGCTGGCCAACCGCGCCAACGAGCTCCTCGGCGGGCGGCGCGGCGAGTACAAGCCGGTGCACCCGAACGATCACGTCAACATGGCGCAGAGCACGAACGACACGATCCCGACCAACATCCGGCTGGCGTGCCTGTCGCAGCTCGGTGCGCTGGTCGCCGCGTTCGAGGGGCTGCGCGATGCCTTCGCCGCGAAGGGGCGCGAGTTCGACCACATCGTGAAGGCGGGGCGCACCCACCTGCAGGACGCGATGCCGATCCGCCTCGGCCAGGAGTTCACCGCCTACGCCGGCTCCATGGATCGCGGCGTCCGCCGCGTGCAGCAGGCGGCCGACTACCTGCGCGACCTCGGCATCGGCGGCAGCGCCGTCGGCACGGGCGTGACGGTGGAGCCGGAGTATCCGGCGCTGATGAACAAGTACCTCACGCAGATCACCGGCCTGGAGCTGCGTGTCGGCCAGGACCGCATCCAGCTCATGCAGAGCATGGGAGACGTGGCCGGCTTCAGCGCCCAGCTCCGCACGCTCGCCATCGACCTGAGCAAGATCTCGAGCGACCTGCGCATGATGGTGATGGGTCCGCGCACCGGCATCGACGAGATCACGCTCCCGGCCGTGCAGCCCGGCTCGTCGATCATGCCCGGCAAGATCAACCCGTCCATCGCCGAGATGGTGAACCAGGTCTGTCTGCAGGTGATCGGCCTGGACACCACCGTCGCGTTCGCGAGCGAGCACGGGCAGCTCGAGCTGAACGTGATGATGCCGGTGATCGCCTTCAACGTGCTGCTGGCGATGCGCATCCTGACCAACGCGGCGACGGTGCTGACCGAGCGCTGTGTGACGGGGATCCAGGCCAACGAGGCGATGTGCTCCTACTGGGTGGAGCGCTCCGCCGCGCTGGCCACTGCCCTCATGCCGCACATCGGCTATGCCAGGGCGGCGGAGATCAGCAAGCAGTCGGTGAAGGAGGGGGTGCTGATCCGCGACCTGGTGAAGCGCGACAACGTC
The DNA here is from genome assembly GCA_035761165.1 of Gemmatimonadaceae bacterium. GTDB lineage: Bacteria > Gemmatimonadota > Gemmatimonadetes > Gemmatimonadales > Gemmatimonadaceae > CALCHX01. The sequence continues at coordinate 28,009 of DASTRO010000049.1, forward strand.
CTTCCGGCGGACGAGGTGGACGACGTGCTCGACCTCCGGAAGATGACGGAGATCGGCGTGCCCGGCGGCGCGCACGGGGCGGCGGCCGGAGGTTGAGGGGAGGGCAGGTCGGGGGAGGGAAGAGGGAAGCGGGGACACCGGGCAGTGTTTCGGTGATGCTCGCGCGGTGAGCGGGTGCCATCCTGGTCTTCGGGGGGGGCCCCGCGCCGCGACCCGTCCGCCACGTCCGCTCCCCTCCTCCCTCGCTCCTTGTCCTTCCCCCGCCACCTGCCTATCCTGCAGACGTGCGCATCACCACCTGGGCCGAGTACGGCCTCATCTGCTCGCTCCACCTGGCCCGCCGTGCGTCGGAGGGGCCGGTGCCCGGGCGCGACATCGCCGAGCGCGAGGCGCTCCCGCCGGACTACGTCGAGCAGATCCTCCTCCGGCTCCGCCGCGCCGGCATCGTGAAGAGCACGCGCGGTGCGCGTGGCGGCTACGCTCTGGCCCGTCCGCCGGTCGAGGTCTCGGTGCGCGACGTCATCGCCGCCTCCGAGCACGCGACGTTCGAGCTCCACTGCGTCAGTCACCCGGTGGCCGAGGAGCGCTGCGCAGCCTCGCACGACTGCAGCATCCGGCCGGTCTGGATGCTCCTGCAACAGAAGATCGACAGCGTGCTGGAGAGCGTCCGGCTCTCCGACCTGCTGCACGACGAGCAGGAGGTGCGGGAGCGCGTCGGGCTGCGGCTGCCCCTGCCCGACGCCGGCGATGGCCCCGATGCGCTCGATGACGGGCAGCGCCGGCGCACGCGCCTCCCCGTCCTGCAGGCCTGACCGGCCGCTTTCCCACTCCCACACGCTCGTGGGGCTCTGGCACGACTGGCGGGAGCGGCGGCGCCTGCGCGGCCGGGCCGGCGCCTACGCCCGCGCCGCCTGGGCGGAGCCGGCCGATGCCGACGTGCGCTGGCTTGCCGAGCACGCCACCGGCGGCGACGAGGACCACGCCCGGTGGGAGCTCCGCTACTGCCGCCGCGCCCTGGCGCTCCTCGTGGCCGAGCGCGACGCCCTCGACGACCGGAGCGCGGCGGCCGTCTCCCACGCGCTGATGGAGCTCTTCGAGCGCGACCCCGGCGTGGCGCCGGAGCGGGTCCGGGTCGCCCAGCGGCAGTTCAACACGCGCCTCGCCCGGTACCGCGACGCCCTGCGCGAGCGCGGGGGCGGCTCGCACGCCGAGCGCCTGGCCGCGGCGCTCCTCGCGGTCGCCTCGGGCCGCCTGCTCACCGCGCCGCCCGACGCGCGCGTGGTGGCCGTGGTGGAGGGGTATCTCGACGAGGCGCAGGGCTGGCTGCGGGAGGGGTTCGGCGTGGCGGAGCTACCCGAGCACGTGCGCCCCTCGGAGGCGCTGGCGCGTCCGCGGCAGTGAGCCGCCGATGGCGGGGGAAGCAAGAAGCGGCGCGGATGGCCCAGCCATCCG
>DASTRO010000050.1:0-14459 GCA_035761165.1 Gemmatimonadaceae bacterium
CGCGAGCAGCAGGGCGATGACGAGGAAGTCCACCGCGGCGCGCGCGGCGAGGAGAGGTCTGACGGTGAAATGTAACGCGATGAGCGTCGCGAACAGCAGGACGGTGCGGAGGAGGCGGGCGAAGCTCATCGAGCGGTCGGGCCGGGCGGCGGGGGCGACGGAACGGTCGGCCGCGCGGCGGGCGGCGGGGACGCAGTGGCGGGCGTATCCGGCCGCAGCCGCGTGGGTGCCGGACGGGCGCTGTCGTCCGCGGACACGCTCCGCCGCCCGGGCGGCACGCTGTCGCGCCCCCCGGCCCGGGCCGGCGACGCTGGCGGTCGGGCCGGCGGGGCGGCGGCCGGACGGGGCGCCGCCGCGGGCGCCACTGGCGCTGCAGGCGCCGCGGAGTCGGCGGCCGCCGGCGCGGGCGTGAGCTGCACCCCGGCCCGGCGCAGCGAGTCGAGCAGTCGCTGGCGCAGGGCCTCGGCGCGGGCCGCCGAGTCTGCCGCGGCCTGGAGCGCCCGCAGCGAGTCCCCGGCGGCCGCCGCCGCCCGCGCCGCCGAGTCCGGAGACGACGCCCAGACGCCCTCCACGCCCGCCTCGGCGCGGGCGGGCAGCAGGACGAGCACCGAACGGATCTCCCCCGGCCGGACCGCCGGGCGCAGCAGGTAGGTGCGGGCCCACAGCTCGGAGGTGCCCAACTCCCGGATCACGGTGCCGACCGGGATGTAGCTCGGCATCGTCCCGCCGAGTCCCGAGGTGTAGATCAACGTCCCGGGCTTCAGCACGTTGCGGAAGGGGACGTCCTTCATCTCGAGGAGATACTCGTCCTCGTCCAGGTCGCCGTGATGCGCCTGGACGATCCCGACCACGCGCTGGTCAGCGGTCATCGCACTGACGCGGAAGTTCTCGTGCGAGAAGAGCTCGACGATGCTCGACGTCGGGTCCACGGCCCGCACGCGACCCACCAGCCCGGATGGCGCGATCACCGGCGCGTACGTGGCGATCCCCGCCTGGCTGCCGGCGTCCAGCGTCAGGGTCACCCGCCGCCCGATGCCGCGCTCGCCGAAGGCCTCGGCGGGGATGAAGTCGGTGCCCGAGGCGATGAAGCCCCACTGCAGCCGCGCGGCCAGGCCGAGCAGGTCGCGCAGGTGCGCGTTCTCGGCGCGCAGCGCCCGCGCGTCCACCGCCTCCATGGCCAGGCTGTCGATCACCCGGTTGGTGGAGTCGTGTGCCAGGAAGGCGGCCCGGGTGCGCTCGGCGCGCGCCTGCAGCGCCAGCAGCGGCACGCCCACGCTGCTGCGGACCGCAGCCGCCATCGGGCCGCGGTAGTCGGCCGGGAGGGCGAGGGCGATGAGGGCGGCGGCGGCCAGGACGACCGTCACCGCGGCGTCGATGCGGCTGCCCTGCGCGACGGTGGTCCGGGCCATCCGGACGCCCTCAGCTACTGAGGACCGACCAGTACTTCTCCTCGTCGTCGAGGATCTTCCCGGTGCCGCGCACCACGCAGGTGAGCGGGTCCTCGTCGACGTGGATCGGGAGGCTGGTCTCCTGGCTCAGCAGCACGTCCAGGCCCCGGATGAGCGCGCCGCCGCCGGTCATCACGATCCCGCGGTCCACGATGTCGCTCGACAGCTCGGGCGGCGTGATCTCCAGCGCGCGGCGCACGGCGTCCACGATCTGCTGGATGGGCTCCTGGATGGCCTCGCGGATCTCGGCCGAGTGCACGCGCACCGTCTTCGGGATGCCCGAGACGAGGTCGCGCCCCTTCACGTCCATCTCCCGCTCGTCCCCCACGGGATAGGCGGAGCCGATCTGGATCTTGATCTGCTCCGCCGTGGGCTCGCCGATGAGCAGGTTGTAGTTCTTGCGCATGAACTGGACGATGGAGATGTCCAGCTCGTCGCCGCCGGTGCGGATCGACGTGTCGCTGACGATGCCCGAGAGGGCGATGACGGCGATCTCCGTCGTGCCGCCGCCGATGTCGATCACCATGTTGCCGGTCGGCGTGTCCACCGGCAGGCCGACGCCGATCGCCGCCACCATCGGCTCGGCGGCCATGAAGACCTCCTTGGCGCCGGCGCCGAGCGCGGAGTCGCGCACCGCACGCTTCTCTACCTCGGTGATCCCCGAGGGGACGCAGACGATGACGCGCGGCTTCACCTTGAAGAAGTGCTTCTTGATGATCAGCTCCAGGAAGAAGCGGAGCATCTTCTCGGTGACGTCGAAGTCGGCGATGACGCCGTCCTTCATCGGCCGCACGGCGAGCACGCCCTCCGGCGTGCGGCCGAGCATGCGCTTGGCTTCGAGCCCCACGCCCTTGATGCGCTTGGTGTCGCGATCGAGCGCGACGACGGAGGGCTCGTTGAGGACGATGCCCTCGCCCTTCACGTAGATCAGCGTGTTGGCGGTGCCGAGGTCGACGGCGATCGCGTTCGCGGGAAAGAGCGATCCCTTCGAGAAGAAAGGCCAGCGCATGCAATACCAGTTTCACGCCCGGGTGGGCGCTCGGTGACGGCGGGGGGCGGACGGTCGCGCCGAAAGCTACTCGCTCGGGAAAACGCTAACAAGGCGTTGCCCGACCGCGCATTAGCGCGTCATCCGGGGATGGCCCCGACGGGGCGCTGGCCGGCGCGCCGGCCAGCGCCCCGTCGCGCCGCATCGTCAGGCCAGGAACTGCGCCGGCTCGGCGTACGGCAGGCCGAAGGCCTCGGCCACCGCGGGATAGGTGACCTGCCGCTGGGTCATGTTCAGCCCCTTGAGCAGGGCCCCGTTGTCGCGCAGCGCGTGGCGCCAGCCCTTGTTCGCCAGCTGCAGCGCGTACGGCAACGTGGCGTTGGTGAGTGCCAGCGTGGAGGTCCGCGGGACCCCGCCCGGCATGTTCGCCACCCCGTAGTGGATCACCCCCTCCACCACGTAGGTCGGGTTCTCGTGCGTCGTCGGCCGAATGGTCTCCACGCAACCGCCCTGGTCCACGGCCACGTCGACGATCACCGCCCCCGGGCGCATCTGCCGCAGGTCCTCGCGCCGCACCAGCTTGGGCGCCTTGGCGCCGGGGATGAGGACGCCCCCCACCACCAGGTCGGCGGTCGAGATCTGCTCCAGGATGTTGTGCCGGTTGGAGTAGATCATCTGCACGTTGGCCGGCATGACGTCGGAGAGGTAGCGGAGCCGCTCCAGCGAGACGTCCATCACCGTCACCTTGGCGCCGAGCCCCGCGGCCATCTTGGCCGCGTTGATGCCGACGATGCCGCCGCCGAGGATGACCACCTTGGCCGGCGGGACGCCGGGCACGCCGCCGAGCAGCACGCCGCGGCCGCCGTAGAGCTTCTCGAGGTACTTGGCACCCTGCTGCACCGCCATCCGGCCGGCCACCTCCGACATGGGCGTGAGGAGGGGCAGCTCGCGGCTCGGCAGCTCCACCGTCTCGTACGCGATGCAGGTGGCGCCGCTCTCCAGATGGGCGCGGGTGAGCTTCTCGTCGGCCGCGAAGTGGAAGTAGGTGAAGACGGTGAGCCCCTCGCGCAGGAACTGCCACTCGCGCTCGATCGGCTCCTTCACCTTCATCACCATGTCCGCCTCGCCCCAGGCGGCGGCCGCGTCGGGGACGATCTTCGCGCCGACGGCCGTGTACATGTCGTCGCTGAAGCCGCTCCCCTCCCCCGCACCCTGCTCGAGGAGGACGGTATGGCCGGCGGCGGCGAGCGCCTCGGCCCCGGCCGGCACGAGCGCCACCCGGTTCTCGTTGGTCTTGATCTCTTTCGGTACGCCGATTTTCATGGTCTGACGCGCTGGATCGGAGGGTCGGGAGCGCGCGCCGCCGGGAAGTGCAGCCGCGGCGCGCGGCGTCACACGCGCGCGGGAAAGGTAAGCCGTCGCGCCGGAATTGCCACGCGTCGGCCGGCGCTCGCGCTTCCGCGGGCGCTCACGCCGCTGCGGGCGCCGCGGGCCCGAGGCTGAGGATCGTCTGCCGCGCGGGATCGAAGTGCTCTGCACAGATGGCCGCCGCCTCGGCGGGCGTGATCGCGTCCACCAGCGCCAGCACCTCGTCCACGGAGCGGTAGGGCGCGCCGTAGAGGTCCAGCGCCGCGGCGCGGTACATGCGGGCGCTGACGCTGTCCAGCGAGAGGACGATCTGCCCCTTCAGCTGGCTCTTGCCCATCGCCAGCTCGTCCTCCGGCAACCCGTGCTCCGCCAGCGTCGCCAGCTCCGCCCGGATCGCGTCGGCGGCGGCTGCGGCCGACTCCGGCGCGGTGGCGACGTACACGCCGTGCACGCCGACGTCCACGTGGAACGACTGGAAGGTGTGGACGGCGTAGGCGAGTCCGAGCTCCTCACGCACGCGCTGGAAGAGCCGCGAGCTCATGCCGCCCCCGAGCAGCGTGCTGACGAGCGAGACGACGTAGCGGCGCGGGTCGGCGTACGCCACGGTGGGGGCGCCGAAGACGAGGTGCGTCTGCGCGAGGTCGCGCGGCACGTGGCGAGTGGACGGGGCGAGCGGCACGGGCGCGGGCGCCGGGAGCGGCGTGGCGTCGCCGGCCGGCTGCGCGAACCAGCCGCAGCGCTCCAGCACCTCGAGCAGCCGCTCGTGCTCCACGTTCCCGGCCGCGGCGACGACGATCTGGGCCGGGTGATAGGCGCGCGCATGCAGCGCGCGCAGCTCGCGCACGCCCAGCGCGCGCACGGTCTCGCGCGTGCCGAGGATGGCGTAGCCGTGCGGCTGGTCGCCCCACAGCGCGCCGTTGTGCAGCTCGAAGACCAGGTCGTCCGGCGTGTCCTCGACCATGCTGATCTCCTCGAGCACCACCTTGCGCTCCAGGCGCAGGTCCTCGGCGCGCAGCGTGGGACGGAAGATCAGGTCGGCCAGCACGTCCGCGGCCTCGGGCAGGTGCTGGTCGAGCACGCGCGCCTGATAGGACGTGTGCTCGCGCGCCGTGTAGGCGTCGAGCGAGCCGCCGAGCACCTCGAGGGCGAGCGCCAGCTCGCGCGCACTGCGATTGGCGGTCCCCTTGAAGACCATGTGCTCCAGCAGGTGCGAGACGCCCATGCGCTCGGGCGGCTCGTGCAGCGACGCGGCGCGCACCCACGCCCCCAACGCAACCGACCGCACTCCCGGCATGTGCTCCGAGAGTACGGTCAGTCCGTTGGCCAGCACGGTGCGCCGCAGGCCCCCGTCGGGGCCGAAGGCGGCGGTCGTCATCACTCGCGCGAGCGGTCCCCGCCACTGCGGCCGCTGCCACGGCGCGGGCGCCGGCCGCGCCCATCCCCGCCACCGGAGGTCGCGGTGGCGGCCGGCGCGCCCTCCTCGCCCGTCGCGCCCTGCTCGCCCTCGGCCCCGGCGGCGGACTCGGCGCGCTCGCGGCGCTCGCGCGGCGGCCGGCCGCCGCGCTCCTGGCGCTCGCGCGGGGCGGCCGTCTCGCCGGCCGCGGGCGCCGCGGGCGCCGCGCCACTCTCGCCGCCGTTCTCCTGGCCGGGCGCGGGCTCGAGCGCCTTCATCGAGAGGCGCAGGCGTCCGCGCTCGTCGCGGTCGATGAGCTTCACGCGCACGTGGTCGCCCTTCTTCACCACGTCCTCGGTCTTCTCCGTGCGGCCGTGACGCAGCTCGGAGATGTGGAGCAACGCCTCGGTCCCGGGCATGATCTCGACGAAGGCGCCGAAGGCCGTCGTGCTCTTCACCGTGCCCTCGTAGATCTCCCCCACCACCGGCTCGGCGGTGACCGCGCGCACCATCTGCCGCGCGCGCTCCATGCTCTCGCCGCCCACGGCGGCGATCGTCACCATGCCCGTGTCGTCCACCGTGATCTCGGCGCCCGTCTCGTCCTGGATGCCGCGGATCGTCTTCCCCTTCGGGCCGATCAGGTCGCCGATCTTCTCGGGGTTGATCTGCACCGTGACGATGCGCGGCGCGTAGGGCGAGAGCTCCTCGCGCGGCTGGGCCAGCGCCTTGTTCATCTCGCCGAGGATGTGCAGCCGCCCCTCGCGGGCGCGCGTCAGCGCCTCGCGCAGGATGGCCACGTCGAGCCCCTCGACCTTCATGTCCATCTGGATGGCCGTGATGCCGTCGGCGGTGCCGGCCACCTTGAAGTCGAGGTCGCCGAGGTGGTCCTCGGTGCCCAGGATGTCGGTGAGGATCGCGTAGCGGTCCCCTTCCTTGATGAGCCCCATCGCCACGCCGGCGACGGCGGCGCGGATCGGCACGCCGGCGTCCATCATCGCCAGCGACCCGCCGCACACCGAGGCCATCGACGACGAGCCGTTGGACTCCAGCACGTCGGAGACGATGCGGATGGTGTACGGGAACTCGTCGAACGGCGGGAGCACCGACTGCAGCGCGCGCTCGGCCAGGTTCCCGTGGCCGATCTCGCGACGGCTGGTGCCGCGCACCGGGCGCACCTCGCCGGTGGAGAAGGGCGGGAAGTTGTAGTGCAGCATGAACGACTTCGTCGTCTCACCGGCGTCGTCGATCGTGTCGAGCCGCTGGACGTCGTTGGCCGTGCCGAGCGTCGTGACGACGAGCGCCTGCGTCTGCCCGCGCGTGAACAGCGCGGAGCCGTGGGCGCGCGGCAGGAGGCCGGTGTCGATCGAGATCGGCCGCACCTCGTTCGGATCGCGCCCGTCCACGCGCTTGCCGGTGTCGAGCACCTGCGAGCGCAGGCTGTCGTACTCGACGTCGCCGACCAGGGTGTGGATGTCCTTCGGGTTGTCCGGGAACTCGGCCAGCAGCAGCTCGGAGACCTCGCGCTTGACGCGGGCCACGGCCTCGATGCGCGTGTGCTTGTCCTTCTGGTTGATGGCCTCGGCGATGCGGCCCTCGGCCAGCTCCTTGACGCGCGTGACCATCCCCTCGGGGGGCTCGGCCCTGGTCCACTCCATCTTCGCCGGCCGGTCGATCCGGGCGAGCAGTTCCTCCTGGATGTCGATCAGCTCCGCGATGCCGCGGTGGGCCACCTGCAGCGCCTCGACGACGTCGTCCTCGTTCACCTCGAGCGCGCCGCCCTCGACCATCACGATGGAGTCGCGGGAGCCGGCGACGACGAGCTCCATGTCGCTGTACTCGAGCTGCTGGAACGTGGGATTGAGCACCCACTTGTTCTGCACGCGGCCGATGCGCACGCCGGCGATCGTGCCGGCGAAGGGGACCTTGGACGCGTTCAGCGCGAACGAGGTGGCGACGAGCGCGAGGACGTCGGCGTCGTTCTCCTGGTCGGCGGAGATGACGTAGACGAAGACCTGCACCTCGTTCTTGAACCCCTCGGGGAAGAGGGGCCGGATGGAGCGGTCGATGATGCGGGCCGAGAGGATCTCGGCGTCGTGCGGGCGGCCCTCGCGCTTGATGAAGCCGCCGGGGATCTTGCCCGCCGCGTACGTCCGCTCCTTGTACTCGACGGTGAGGGGGAAGAAGGGCAGCGAGCTGACCGTCTCGCTGACGGTGACCGTGGCGAGCACCATCGTGTCGCCGAAGCGCACGACCGCGGCACCGGCGGCCTGCTTGGCCATGCGGCCCGTCTCGATCGTCAGCCGGCGGCCGGCAAAGGTCTTCTCTACGCGTTGCATCATCGTTCCTGAGCCTCTAGAGAACACAAAACGCGCGGGCGCCAGAGCGACACCCGCGCGGTGCATACCGACCCCGCGTCAGTACCGGAGACCAAGCTCCTGGATGAGCTGACGGTAGCCCTCGACGTCCGTCCGCTTCAGGTAGTCGAGCAGGCGACGCCGCTTGCCCACGAGCTTGAGCAGCCCACGACGACCGTGGTGATCCTTCCGATGCGTGCGGAAGTGCTCCGTGAGGTAGTTGATGCGCTCGGTGATCACCGCCACCTGCACGCGCGTCGACCCCGTGTCCGTCCGGTGGGTCCGGTACTTCTCGATCGTCGCTGATTTTTCGAAGGCCATGGTGTATATTCTCCGCACGTCCAGCGGCGCCTGACGCGCCAATTGCCTCAAGCTGCGTAAGTTACTGGCCCCGCCTCCCTCTGTAAAGGCTTCGCGATTGCCGGAGCGCTTTCTCGGACGCACCCTCGGCAAGTACCGCCTCGACGCGCTCATCGGCACCGGCGGCTTCGCCTGGGTCTACCGCGGCCTCGATCCCGAGCTCGGCCTCACCGTCGCGGTCAAGGTGCTCAAGCCGCAGTTCGCCGGCGACCCCGCCTTCGAGGAGCGCTTCCGCCGCGAGGCCTCCACCGCGGCGCGCCTGCGCCACCCCAACATCATCACGATCTACGCGGTGGGCCGCGACGGCGACGCCGTGTACTTCGCGATGGACTACCTGCCGCAGAACCTCGCCGACCGCCTCGGCGTGACCGCCACGCTGCCGGGCGCGGTGCTCGTGCGGCTCGGCCTCGACGTCGCCAGCGCCCTCGGCTACGCCCACCGGGAGGGCATCGTCCACCGCGACGTGAAGCCGGACAACATCCTCTTCGACGACCACGGCAACGCCGTCGTCGCCGACTTCGGGATCGCCCGCGCCGTCGCGGCGCACGCGCACGACACCGGCACCCAGTTCGTCGTCGGCACGCCGCACTACTTCGCCCCCGAGCAGGCGCGCGGCCGCTCCGTCGACGGCCGCGCCGACCTCTACGCGCTCGGCGTCACCCTCTACCGCGCCGCCGCCGGCGTCCTCCCCTTCCCCGGCGACGACTGGTACGAGGTCGCCCGCCAGCACGTGGAGATCGAGCCGGCCGACGTGCGCACGCACAACCCGGCGATCTCCACCGACCTGGCGCGCGTCATCCACCGCTGCCTGGAGAAGGACCCGGACGACCGCTATCCCACCGCGGAGGCGCTCAGCGAGGCGCTGGAGGCCGTCCCCGACCGCGGCGACGCGACGACCTCGCGCACGATCGCCGTGCCGGCGCTCGACCGCCTCTGGACGACCACGGGCATCACCGCGCGCCGCCGTCGCCTTCGCCGGCGCGTGCTCTGGACGACCGCGGCCGCCACGGTCGCGGTGACGGTGGGCGCGCTCGCCCTGGGGGGCCACGACGTGCGCCCGGTGAGTGTGGCCGCCGCGCCACCGCCCGCCGAGTCGCTGGGCGTCGTCGCGCCCATGCCGCCGGCGGACTCGCTGGTGGCCAGCGACAGCGCCGCGGCGGACAGCGCGGCGCGCCCGGCGGCGCCCCCGCCGGCGCCGACGCGCGGCCATCTCGCCGTCAGCACGCCCGACGAGGCGCGCGTCTATCTCGACGACCGACTGCGCGGCACCGGCTCCTGGGAGAGCGAGCTGCGGCCCGGGCGCTACGTGGTCCGAGCGGTCATCCCCGACGCCCCGGAAGGCTGCACGACGGCGCGCAAGGAGCAGATGGTGGTGCTCGCCGCCGGGGAGCGCCGCTCGGTCCGCCTGGCACCGGTGGGCTGCGGCCGGCTCGCCATCGCCGTGCGTGTCGGCGACCGGCCGATCGAGCCCGCACGCGGCGCGATGTACAACCTGACGGGGGGCGGCCTGGAGCGGCGTGGCGCGGTGCCGGTCGCCGAGCCGCTCGTGCTGCCGGCCGGCGACTACCAGCTCCAGATCACCGCGCCCCAGTGCTCGGCCTTCGACGGCCGGATCCACATCGCCGCTGGCGCGACCACCGCGCCGCCGATCCGGCTCCTCTGCACGCCGGCGCCGCGCTGAGCGCCGAGCGGTCGCCGCCGGGTGCCCCGGCTCGCCTGCCCGCGCCCGACGGCAGGCCGCTCAGAAGGAGAGCGCGGCGAGCGCGCCGAGCACACCGCCGAGGAAGGCGCCGGCCCAGAACGCTCCCTGCCGGAAGAAGCTCCGCGGTGGCTCCTCCAGCAGCGCCACGTGGTCCGTCGTGACGAAGGTCGTCTGCCCGGTGACGAGCGCGGTGGCCTGCCGGTCGCCCACGCTCAGCACGCGGAAGCGTGCGACGAGGGCGTCGCGGCGGCGCGGATCCACGGCGATGCCGCTACTCCCCCGTCGCACCCAGTCGTCGTCGGCGCCGATACGGAAGACGAAGGTGCTGTCGCCGACGCTGTCGATGAGAAAGCGTTGCGTGTGCGTCTGCGCGGCCGCCGGCGCGGCGGCGAGGAGCGCCGTCACGATCGCCAGCACGACGGCGCGCCGGCGCCCCATCAGCCGAGCAGCGACTGCAGGAGTCGCTTGATGTCGTTGAACATCACCAACACGAAGATGAGGCCGATCGCCGCCAGCCCGGCACGGGCGATCAGCTCCTTGGTCCGTACGCTGAACGGGCGCCCCTTCACCGACTCGGCCACGTTCAGCACGATCTGCCCACCGTCCAGGATCGGGATCGGCAGCAGGTTGAAGATGCCGATGTTGATGCTGATGAGCGCGAGCAGGAAGACGAAGTTCTCCGGCCCGCTGCGGGCCGCCTGCACGGAGACCTGGGCGATGGCGATCGGGCCGCCGAGGCTGCTCACCGACTCCCGCCCGTTGGCCAGCCGCTTCAGCGTGGTGAAGACGACGGTGCCCATCTGCCACGTGGTCGCCGCGCCACGCGCGACCGCCTCCGGCAGCCCGATCGGCTCGATGCCGGTGTGCGCCGTGTCGGCCAGCGCGCCGATGCGGCCGACGCCGCGCACCTCGCCGGTGAGCGGGTTGGTATCGGCCGCTGCTGCCGGCACCAGTCGCAGCGCGAGGGAGGTCCCGCCGCGGCGGACCTGCACGGCCAGCGTGTCGCCCGCAGCCACCGTCACACGCTCGACGACCTCCGACCAGCGCGCCACGGGCGTGCCGTCCACGGCGACGATGCGGTCGCCCGCGCGCAGGCCGGCCGCGGCGGCGGGCATCCCGGCCACCACCGAGTCCACGACCGGCAGCAGGTAGGGCTGGCCGAACGACACGTACGCGCCGGTGAGCACGACGAACGTCAGGACGACGTTCATCGCCACGCCCGCGACGAGGATGAACAGCCGCGCCGGCAGCCGCTTGCTCTCGAACCAGCGGTGCTCCGGGACGGGCTTCGGCCCGAAGGGGACGAGCGCCTCGGGGTCCCAGTCGGCCGGCCGCAGCCCGTCGCCGATGTGCTCCTCCCCCACCTTCACCGTGCCGCTGCCGCCCACGGTGTGCGGCACCTCGGGGGCGTGCTCGCCGCCCCCCTCGATGAGCGCCATCGTCTCGTCGTCGCGCGAGGCCATGCGGACGTAGCCGCCGAGTGGCAGCGCGGCCAGCACGTACTCCGTCTCGCCCCAGCGGCGGCGGAAGAGCGCCGGCCCGAAGCCGATGGAGAAGCGCGGGGCGTAGACGCCCATCGCCTTGGCGGCGAGGAAGTGCCCCAGCTCGTGCACCAGGACGACGAGCCCGAAGACGACGATCGGAGCGAGCCAGCTCAGCATCGGAACAGCTCCCGCACGTGGCGGCGCGCGGCCGCATCGGCGGCGAGCAGCGCGTCGCGTGAGTCGGCGGCCAGCGCCGTCGCGCCCTCGAGCGCCGAGGCGATGGCGCGCGAGATGTCGGCGAAGCCGATGCGCCCGTCGAGGAAGAGCGCCACGGCCTGCTCGTTGGCGGCGTTGAAGACGGCCGGCGCCGCGCCGCCGACGCGCCCCGCCTGCACGCCCAGCGCGAGCGCCGGGAAGGCGTCGTGGCGCACCGGCTCGAAGGTGAGCGGCGAGAGCTCGACCGGGTCGAACGGGGGCATGCCGGTGTCGCCGACGCGCTCGGGGTGGGTGAGCGCGTAGAGCACCGGCAGCTCCATCGTCGGCACGCCGAGCTGCGCCAGCACGCTGCCATCCACGAACTCGACGAAGGAGTGCACGACGCTCTGCGGATGCACGACGACCTCGATGCGCTCGTATGGCAGCCCGAAGAGGAAGTGCGCCTCGATGACCTCGAGCGCCTTGTTGGCCAGGGTGGCGCTGTCCACGGTGATCTTGCGGCCCATCTGCCAGGTGGGATGCTGCAACGCGTCGGCCACGGTGGCGCGTGCCAGCCGCTCGGGTGGCCAGTCGCGGAAGGGGCCGCCGGAGGCGGTGAGCACGACGCGCCGCACCTCCGCGCCCGGCCGCCCGGCGATGCACTGCAGGATGGCCGAATGCTCGCTGTCCACCGGCACCAGCTCGCCGCCGCCGTGTCGCGCCGCGGCCTGCGCCAGCGGACCGGCCATGACGAGCGTCTCCTTGTTGGCCAGCGCCACCCGCTTGCCCGCCTCGAGCGCCGCCAGCGTCGCGTCGAGCCCGGCGGCGCCGACCACCGCATTGAGCACGACGTCCACCTCCGGCAGCGTGGCCGCGGCCACCAGGCAGTCGGCGCCGGCGTGCCAGTGGGCGTCGCAGTCGCCGGTGCCCACCAGCCCGACGAAGGCCGGCCGGTGGCGGCGGGCCTGCTCGCGGAGCAGCGCCGCGTTGCTGCCCGCGGTGAGCGCGGCCACGCGGAAGCGGTCGGCCTGCCGCTCCAGCACGCGCAGCGCCGTCGTGCCGACGGAGCCGGTGGAGCCCAGGATGGCGACGCCGCGCATCGTCACGGCGCCGCCACCAGCAGGCGGAAGCGGTCGAGCAGCAGGTAGGCGATGGGCAGCACGAAGAGCAGGCTATCCACGCGGTCCAGCACGCCGCCGTGGCCGGGCAGGAGGTTCGAGCTGTCCTTGACGCCGGCGTCGCGCTTGAGGAGCGACTCGGCCAGGTCGCCGAGCTGGGCGGCGACGCTGATGACGACGCCGAAGAGCACGATGCTCGCCGGCCGCAGGGTGAGGTGCGCCGCCGGCCGCAGCACGAGCTCCACGTACGCCCAGGCGAGCAGCACCGTCGCGGCGACGCCGCCGAGCGCGCCCTCCACCGTCTTGCCGGGGCTCACCGCCGGGATGAGCTTGTGCCGCCCCGCCGCCCGGCCCACGAAGTAGGCGCCGATGTCCGACGCCCAGGTGAGGACGATCGGGAGGAAGAGGAGCGCCGTGCCGCCGGCGCGGTCCACGGTGTACTGGTGGTAGCGCAGGCCGTAGGCGAAGGCCAGCGTGCCGCCCGTGTAGAGCACCGCGAAGACGGTCACCGCGACGGCGGCGAGCGGCCGCCCGTCCACGCCGCGCAGCCACACCGCGGCCCCGAGGAGCAGGACGAGGACGACCGCGGCGACGCTGAGCGGCAGCGCGTAGACGTGCTCGTAGTAGGCCTGGACGAGGAGCGGCACGGCGGCCGCCAGCGCGACGCCCACGGCGAGCGGCCGGACGCCCTGCTCGCGCGCCATGCGTCCCACCTCCCAGGCGCCGACGGCGGCGATGATGCCGAGCAGCGCGGCCAGCGCCGCCCCCCCGTACCACGAGGCGGCGATCGCCGTCGGCGCGGCGATCAGGGAGACGATGACGCGCTTGGCGAGCTCCGACACGGGGGCGTGGTGTTAGGCCGAGACGCGCCCGAAGCGGCGCTCGCGGCGCTGATACTCGAGGAGCGCGTCGAACAGGTGCTGCCGCCGGAAGTCCGGCCAGAGCACGGGCGAGATGACCAGCTCCGTGTAGGCGAGCTGCCAGAGGAGGAAGTTGGAGATCCGCTGCTCGCCGGAGGTGCGCACCAGCAGGTCCGGATCGGGGCAGTCGGCCGTGTAGAGCCGCGCCCCGAAGGCCGCCTCGTCGATGGCGTCGGCCGCGAGGAGCCCGGCGGCCACGTCCCGCGCCAGCCGGCGCGCCGCGTCCACCAGCTCGGCGCGGCCGCCGTAGGAGATGAAGAGGTTGAGCCGCAGGCGGTGATTGCCGGCCGTGCGCGCGGTGACGCGCGCCACCGCCTCGGCCGCGCCGCGGCTGAGCCGCGTCAGGTCGCCGAGCACGCGCACCTGCACGCCGCGCTCGTGCAGCTCCTCGGTCTCGCTGGCGATGTACTCCTCCAGCAGGTGCATGAGGGCGCTGACCTCGGCCGCCGGCCGCTGCCAGTTCTCCTGCGAGAAGGCGAAGAGCGAGAGGATCGCCACCCCGGCCTCGATCGCGCCCTCGACGACCTCACGCACCGCGCGCATGCCCGAGCGGTGCCCGAGCGGGCGCGGGAGGCGGCGCGCACGGGCCCAGCGGCCGTTGCCGTCCATGATGACCGCGACATGGCGGGGCACGGCGCCGCCGGCGTGGAGCTGCGCCAGCGGGTCGGCGAGGGTCGGGGAGGACAGCACGACGCCGCGGTCAGACTTCCATGATCTCGGCTTCCTTGGCCTTCATCAGCTCGTCGAGCCGGGCCATGGAGTCGTCGTGCTGCTTCTGCAGCTCCTTCTCGGCGTGCTTCTTGTCGTCCTCGGAGACGCCGTCGAGCTTCTTCAGCCGGTCGCGCGCCTCGGTGCGCACGTGGCGCACGGCGATGCGCCCCTCCTCGGCCATCTTGTGGACGACCTTCACCAGCTCCTTGCGGCGCTGCTCGTTCAGCGCCGGCAGCGGCACGCGGATCGTCGTGCCCATCGTGGACGGCTCGAGCCCCAGGTCGGCGTCGCGGATCGCCTTCTCGATCGCCTTGATCTGCCCCTTGTCGTAGGGCGTCACGAGCAGCAGGCGCGGCTCCGGCGCCGCGACGGTGGCCACCTGGTTGAGCTGCATCGACTGCCCGTACATCTCGACGCG
>DASTRO010000051.1:0-14210 GCA_035761165.1 Gemmatimonadaceae bacterium
GACGCGCTCCCCGAGCCGCGCGAGGTCGGCGACGTCTTCTCGCCGACGCGCGACAGCCACGTGGTGCACCTCGCCCTGCCCGCGCTGCGGCCCGGCGGGGCCAACACCGCCGGGCTGGCGACGGGCAACGGCGCGAACGGCCTCGGCGCCGCGCTGGAGGGGAACGGGCATCCGCCGCGCTTCCAGCACGAGCTGCGGCTCGTGGTGGACGAGACGGAGGGGCGCGACGAGCGGCCGGTGGGGATCGGGCGCAAGAACTTCCGCCTCGCGCTCGACCTCGAGCTGCGCGACGACGAGGTCTCGCTGCCGCTCGCCCGCGTGCGCCGCGACGGGACGGGCCACTTCGTCTACGACCCCACCTTCATCCCGCCGCTCCTCCAGATCGGGGCGAGCGACCGGCTGCTGCAGCTCCTCGCCCGCATCGTCGAGATGCTCGACGCCAAGGGGGAGACGCTGGGCGCACGCCGGCGCCCGGACGCGCTCGGCGAGTTCGCCGCCCAGGAGGTGGCCAGCTTCTGGCTCCTCCACACCATCCACGCCAGCCTGCCGGCGCTGCGCCACCACCTGGCGTCGCGCCGCACGCGGCCGGAGGAGCTGTACGTGGAGCTGGCGCGGCTGGCGGGGGCGCTCTGCACCTTCGCGCTGCACTCGCACCCGCGCGCCATCGCCGCCTACGACCCGGAGCGGCTGGAGGAGACGTTCGGGCAGCTCGATCGGCACATCCGCGAGCACCTGGACATCATCATCCCCGAGAACTGCCTGCGCATCCCGCTCGTGCGCGAGTCGGCGGTGCTGCACGCCGCGCCGGTGGCGGACGCGCGCGTCTATGGACGAGGACAGTGGATTCTCGGCGTCCGGGCGCCGCTCACGCCGGGCGAGGTGGTGCAGCGCGTGCCGCAGTTCGCCAAGGTGTGCGCGCACCGCTTCGTGCTGAAGCTCGTCGAGCGCGCGCTCCCGGGGCTCGGCATGGAGTACCTGCCGAATCCCCCGGCCGCCGTCGCGCCGCGCAGCGACACGGTCTACTTCGCCCTGGCGCGGAGCGGGCCGTGCTGGGACACCATCGTGCAGACGCAGGCAGTGGGCGTGTACGTGCCCGACGCGGTGCCGGACGCGGAGCTGGAGCTGCTGGTGGTGCTGGAGAAGTAGGGCGCGAGCCCTACTCCGCCCGCAGCGCCTCCGTCGGCTGGACCGCGAGGCCGCGTCGCGCCGGCCCGAGCGCGGCGATCAGCCCGACGGCCATCACGATCGCCGCGACGATGGAGATGAGTGCGGCGGCTCCCTGCAGCCCGACGGTGTCCGCGGACCGTTGGCCCATGACCATGCCGCCCGTGGCCCGATCGAGCGCGAGCGCCAGGATCAGCCCGACCGCGACGCCGCCCCCGAGCTGGGCGCTCGCTCGGGAGACGATGCTGATCACGATGCGGCGGGGGTTGGCGCCGAGCGCGGCACGGATGCCGATCTCGCGCCGCCGTTGCGCGACGGTGAACGACAGCATCGCGTAGATGCCCGCCGCGGAGAGGAGCAGCACGCTCAGCGTCGCGAAGGCCACGGCGAGGGCGAAGGTCCGGAGCAGCCGCGCCCCGCTGCTCAGGACCTCCGCATCGGTCCGCACATCGTGCAGCTTGAGGCCGGGGTCGGCCGCCGCCACCATGTCGCGGAGCCGCCGCGTGAAGGCCGGCGTCACTCCGCTCCGAGCACGCACCCTGAGCAGGATCGACGTCTCCTGCACGCCGTCCCGACGCAGCGCGCTGAGCGGCACGGCGCGATACACGTTCGGGAGGGCGATGTCGTCGGGGTCATCCGTCGTCGATCGGGGGTCGGCGACGACGCCCACGATCTCCAGCCATGGCGCGGGGCCGGCCTCGTCGCCGCCCGCACCGGCACGGCGCGGCTCGATGCCGCGGATGCGCCGGCCGAGGACGTGGCCGCCCGGGATGCGCGCGGCGAAGGCGGTGTCCACGATGACGGCCGTCGAGCCCTCGGCGGTATCGGCATCGACGAACCCACGGCCAGCGACGATGGGAGCGTCGAACAGTTCGAACACGCCGATGGTTGCCGAGGAAGGGACGGCGCGCACGGTGGTCTTCTCACCCTCCACGTCGGCCGCTGCGTTCCTGCCGGCCGGATCGCCCTCGATCTCGAACCGCCTGTCCGGCCCTCCTCCCGGAAAGGCGCTCACGAACGCCGCGCTCACGCCGGGCTCCGCGCCGAGGCGCTGCAGCAGCGCACCGGCACGGCTCGCGAAGCGTGCGTCGAACCGACGCTTATCGGCGGCGGCCTCTGCACTGTCGGCGCTGGACGGCGCCTCCTCCCGGTCGAGGGAGATCACGGCGCGCAGGAACTCCCCGGCCGGGTAGTCGGAGTCGCGCATGCTGGTCCGCAGGAGCACGCTCGCGTGGTGGACCGATGCCGGCAGGATGGCCACGGTGATCGCGACCTGCCCGATGATCAGCGCGGTCCACGTCGGGCCGAGCTGCATGCTCGACCCGCGCGCCGCCATTTGCTGCAGGCCGCCGTACGCCCGCCGGCCCGTCGCCTTCAGCGCCGGCACCACGCCCACCACCGTCCCGCAGAGGAGGGCCAGGGCGCCGACATAGGCGATCAAGCCGGGAGACAGCCCGAGGTGGAACCAGAACGGCAGCCCCACGCCCTTCTGCATCAGCAGCTGCTGCATCCAGCCGAGCGCGAACCCGGCGAGCGACAGCCCGACCGTCGCCGCGGCAGCGGAGAGGACGAGCGCCTCGACGAAGAGTTGCGTGATCACGCGGGCACGGCTTGCCCCGAGCGCCGTGCGCACGGCGATCTCGGTCGTCCGCGTCGCCGTCCGCGCATACACGAGGGCGCCGACGTTCGCGGCGATCACCACGAGCAGCAGATTCGCGCCGAGCTGGAACGTGTACACGAGCCACACGTCGTCCGGGTCGACGCCGTCGTTTCCACCGTGCGTGAACGGCACGACCGTCGGCCGGCGGTACTCGTGCGTCTGGGGATACTGCGAGGCCATGCGATGCCCGATCGTCGCCACCTGCGCCCGCGCCTGCTCGAGCGTGACCCCATCGGCGAGGCGGCCGAACACCTGGATCGATGGCCCGGCGCCAATCTCGTACTGCGACGCATCCAGCCGCAGCGGGACCCAGAAGCCGTGGTTCCGCGGGAAGCGGAAGTCCTCGGGCATCACGCCGACCACGGTGTGCACCGTCCCGCCCAGTCGCACGGTCCGGCCGATGACGTTCGGATCGCCGCCGAAGTAGCGCTGCCACTCGCGCTCCCCGATCACGACCACCGGCGGTCCGCCGAGACGCTCGTCGTCGTCCACGAGCGAGCGCCCCAGCAGCGGCGGCACGCGCCCCACGCGGAATCCCGCTGCGGACATCTCGGCGACGGCGACGACGTCCGCTACCCCGCCCTTCCCCCCGTCCTCGACGACCAGGTTGCGGTCGCCCAGCTGGAAGGCACCGAGGTCGCGAACCGTCGTCAGCGCGGTGCGCCAGACGACGAAGTCGTGCAGCACGTGTTGGTCGAAGTCGCCGGGGGTGTCGGCGCGGTCGGTCTGCACCGCGACGATGCGGTCGCCGCCGTCGAGCGGCAGCGTCGGGTCCAGCATCGCGGCGGCCCCGCCGAAGACGAGGGCGCCGATGGCGATCGCCACCGCCATCCCGAGCACCGACACGAGCGACAGGCCAGGATACTTCGCGACCATGCGGACGCCGAGCTTGAGGTCCAGCCACGAGATACGCGAACCGCTGCCCTCGCTCGGATGCCGGCGTCCCGGCCCTGAAGCGCCGGCCGTCGCCCTCGCCCGCCCCGCCCGGTCCCGGAGCCGCTCCCACAGGAAGCGTCCCGAGAACGACACCGCTTCCCGCCAGTACCAGAGCCGCGCCCGACGTGGGCCGCGCGCGTCGCAGCGCCGGCGAAACATCTCTTCGAGGTCGCCCGAGACGTCCTCCCGGACGTCCGGCGGCAGCGCGCGCTCGAGGAGCCGGCGCGCGAGGCGGGGCGGTGTCGCGGTCCGGCTCATCGGGACCCTCCGAGCACCGGGTCCAGGCCGCTCCACATCTGGTCCAGCACCCGTCGCGACTCGCGCAGGAGCCGGATCCCCTCGGGCTCGATCCGTACGTAGCGCCGCGCCTTGCCGCCCCGCTCCGGCGTCGGCTCGCCCATCCACGAGGCGATCAGCCCCTTCTGCTCGAGCCGGCGCAGCGTCACGTACACCGCCGCGCGGGCCACCGCGCGCCCCGTGCGACGCTCGATCTCGTCCATGATGGGCACGCCGTAGACGTCGGGGCCGAGTCGGAGGATGGCGAGCAGCACCACCTGCTCGAACTCGCCGAGGGTCTGGTAGGACATCTCGCTCACCGCGCCGGGTAAGGTGATTGCCAGGCATAAAGCATACGGCGTCATCATAATACCGGTACGCTGTCTCGCACCAGAGAGATTCTCGTGGCCGCCGACCGGAACGAGCCGGGGCTCGGGCACGGGTGCCCGGCGGAGGCGGGGGGGCCGTGCTGGTGGGATCGTCGCGCGAAGCGTCGGACGGCCTGACGTCTCCCGCCCCGCGGCCACGTGCCGGCGCCATGTCGGGCGACACCGGGCCACGGTCGCGCCGCTCGGGAGCGCCTCTCTTGCATGCGTGCTGGATCGCCGGCATCCTAACATCAAACGCGAGCACAGCCAGCACGGGCGCGACTCGCGTCGTCGTCTGCCCGCCATCCATCCGTCAGCAGCATCCGAGGCTGGGTATTCTGTCGTAAGCCGCGTCATTCCACGGCCCCGCCTCACGCGTTGCCCGTCGTCGCCCGGTCACGAGACGCTCGAATGTCCCTTCCACACGCCCGGCGAGTCCTGCGCGCCCTCGCGCTGATGACGATCGTGACATCGTCCCTGGTGGCACAGGACGCGGTTGGCGCGACCACCGAGTTGGTCGCCATCCCGCGGCCGCCGGGCCAATTGGTGGGCACGCTGCTCGTCCCGCACGGCGGCGCGGCGGTGCCGGTCGTCCTGCTCATCGCCGGCTCCGGGCCCACGGATCGCGATGGCAACGCTCCCGGTTTCACCTCCGCGCATCTGCGGCAGCTTGCCGAATCGCTCGCGGCCCACCAGATCGCCACACTTCGGTTCGACAAGCGTGGCATTGGGGGAAGCGCGTCGGCCGCGATCCCCGAGGTGGAGCTCACGTTCGACTTGCTGACGGACGATGTCGCGGCCTGGATCCGGTTCCTTTCCACCGATCGGCGTTTCTCACGCATCATCGTCGCCGGGCACAGCGAGGGAGCGCTGCTCGGGCTGCGCGCGATGCGGCAGGCGCCCGCGGCGGCCTATGTGTCCCTGGAGGGCCCTGCCCGCTCCGCTGATGCCATCCTGCACGAGCAGATGGGCAAGCAGATGCCAGCGCCGCTGCTGGCGCGGGCGGATACGATCCTCGCGCGACTCCGGCGCGGCGTGAGGGTGGACTCGACGCCGCCGGAGCTCGCATCTCTGTTCCGGCCGAGCGTGCAGCCTTACCTCATGTCCTGGTTCAGGTACGCGGCGCAGTCGGAGATCGCATCCGTCACGGTGCCGTGTCTGGTGGTGCAGGGCACGCACGATCTTCAGGTCGCCACCACCGAGGCCGATCTCCTGCTGCAGGCCAACCCACGGTGCGAGGTCGCGCGAATTCCGGGCATGAATCACGTGCTGAAGCTGGCGCCCGCGGATCCGGTGGGTCAGCTCGCCAGCTACCGTGCCCCGGATGCGCCGCTGGCGCCCGGACTCGTCGGGGCCATTGTCTCGTTCGTGAGCGCGAACCGTCGTGCGGGCGAGCCGTGAGTAGCCCATCGGCGCTCCTGATCCCGCCACGGCTGCGGCAGTGACGGTGAGGCGTGGCCACCAACGGCGTGGACCGGGAGCGATCCACCAGGCCAGCGCCGGCAAGGGGGGCGGTGAGGGGGGCCTCGAGTCGGTCTGGGCCGGCCTCGAGCCGCCATCCGCGTGCCGCCGCACGGGGGCGTCGCACCGGCGCACGACGGCGGTCGTCGCCCTCGGCGTTCTCCTGCCGTCGCTCGCGTGTCGCGGGGGCGCGACGGCTGCCCCGCTACCGTCGGCGGTGCTCCCGGTGGGACTGCCGGCGGTCGCCGGGCTGGCGACGTCGGCGCCCGCGGTGGCCCGCATCGCGACCGGCACCTACATCACCGCCTACGAGGGGACGGGGCGCTTCCGGGACCCGGCGCTGCTCCACGTCACGATTGGGGGTTCGGGCGCGCAGTACGAACAATGGGGGCGGGACTTTGCCACCCCGCGCTTCGACGTGCCCCAGTCGACCCCACTGGAGCTCGCCGCGCCGGCGGAGTTGGCGATTCGGGTGTCGCTGGTGACGGCGCACGGCGACACCGTGGGGCTCGCCGCGATACAGGTCGCGCTCCGTCCCGGCTACACACACGTCCTCACCGCGCGGGTCGGCGGGGTGCGACCGATCCAGTCCTGTGGTCGCTCGGTGACGGCCTATCCGCTCCGGCCAGCCGCCGGCGGACGGGATTCACTCTACCTGACCTGGAGTAGCCGCCGGCGCGGTGCGATCTGTCTGTCCCGTCGGCTGCCAGCGACACCGCTCCCCCAGGAGGGCCGGCCGACGCGCACTGTGGGAGCCCCGGTGGCCGCTGGTCACGCCTGCCCGTCCACAGCGGGTCGGTGCGGGGCGAGGTTGCAGCGCTCTCGAGGCTCTCACCCAGGACACGCCGATCGTCCTGCCACTCCTGGCGAACACAGAGGGGCGTCGCGCGTCGGTTCTGGTGGAACCACGCTCCTCGCGCGGTTGCGGTCGTGGGTGCAGGCCCGATCATGATCGTGTCCGTGCGCTCGCGACGCCGCCTGGCGTCCGTCACGCTCGCATTCGTGGCCGCGTGCCGCTCGCCGATCACGCCACCAGAAGTCACGCAGGCCACGCCGATGCCGGCGCAACCGCCCTACTCGATGTGGTGGGCGGCGACCGAGCGCTGCTCCGGATTACGTGGAGACTTTGCGGCGATTCGCTGGGCGAGCATCCCGAACACGGACCGCCTCGCAGCCGATGGACACAGCGGCTCCTGGTGGCCAGTCACCAACCAGATCACGCTCGCTGGCAACGTCATCCTGGATGGACGCCTCGTTCGCCACGAGATGTTGCACGCCTTGTTGGGCACTCGGCATTCCGGCCAGCACCCGTACGAGTACTTCGGACACCGGTGCGGAGGGATCGTCGCGTGTGCGGGCCCGTGCGCGACCGACATCCGATCGTCGGCACCGCAGGTACCCGCTGGGGCGTCCGTGATCGGTTCGTCCACGTTGCGTGTCCATGTCGAAGCACCGGACACGGTCCGGCGCGGGACCGCCGGCGGCTGGGTCATGGTGTTCGTCTCGGTCCAGAACCCACTCGCGCGAACGGCCGTGCTCCAGCTGGCCGCCAGCCCTGGTGCGAGCGAGGCGCGGGGATTCGGGTACCGGATGGGGCCTGCGGGTGGTCAGGAGCTACTGCCCGCAGCGCCGATCGTCCTGGCGCCCCACGGCGTGCTGCGGCGTGCCTTCGATGTCAGGGCCGGGCTCTATCCGGCCGGCGCATCCGTCGCCACCGGACTGTTCAATGATGTGCCTGGCGATTCCGCGCATGTCGTCGTGGCGCCGTGATGCTCCCGACGGCCGTGGGCCGTCCGTGCGGACCGACTCGACCATGCGTCGCGCCGTTCGCTGCCCGGGTCTCCGCGCTCGAGCGTCCCGGAACCTGTTCGCACCAACAACGACAGCCGCGCCGTCACGCCGTGTACCTCGCGCGGGCCGCGCGGATGAGCTGGCGGCCTTCCGTCCCCACCGGTCGTCCTTCCCATGGCGGCCCTGCCCCGGGCGCTGTACCTTCGCGGCCTGGGCGGGCGCCAGGGCGGCGCCCGCACGAACCTCCGCCGTCTCGTGGTACCCCGATGACTCACGCTCCCACGGCTCCCGCCTCCCCGGTGGGGTCGTCCGCGTACGTCCCCCCCGGCACCGCGCCCGCCGTGCCGACGATGCGAGCCGGCCGGCTCGCGCTGGCGCTGCAGGAGATCCTGACCGTCACCGTCCGGCTGCGCTC
Organism: Gemmatimonadaceae bacterium; assembly: GCA_035761165.1. Taxonomy (GTDB): domain Bacteria; phylum Gemmatimonadota; class Gemmatimonadetes; order Gemmatimonadales; family Gemmatimonadaceae; genus CALCHX01. The sequence goes on from DASTRO010000051.1 coordinate 8,072, forward strand.
CGGGCGGCAGGTGGCCGCCGACGCGGAGTCCTTCCGTCTCCACGCCAAGCAGGTGCTGGCCGCCGCCGAGCAGGACGCGCGCACCGCCGGCTACGCGGGCGCTGACGTCCGGCTGGCCCTCTTCGCCGTCGTCGCCTTCCTCGACGAGTCGGTGCTCAACAGCGGGCAGCCGATGTTCGCCGACTGGCCGCGCCGGCCGCTGCAGGACGAGCTGTTCGGCGGACATCTGGGCGGCGAGATGTTCTTCCAGTACCTGCAGCAGCTGCTCGAGCGCGACGACGCCCCGGAGCTGGCCGACCTGCTCGAGGTCTTCGAGCTCTGCCTGCTGCTCGGCTTCCAGGGCCGCTACAGCGTGGGTGGGGCGGGGGAGCTGCAGCTCGTCACGCAGCGCGTGGGCGACAAGATCGCCCGCATCCGCGGACCGCTCGGCGAGCTGTCGCCGGCCTGGCGGCCGCCCACCGACCGGGTGGCGTCGGTCGGGCGCGACCCGTGGGTGCGCCGGCTGGCGATCGGCCTCGGCGTGATCGCCGCGCTGGTGGTCGTGCTCTTCGTCGTCTACCGCCTCGCGCTCGGCTCGGGCGTGGAGGAGCTGCGGCGGCTGGCCGGCGGCTGACGCGGCGGGCGGTCGCGCCCGGCGGCTGACGGTCGCGAGGGGCCCCCCCCCGAACTACACGATACCGCCGTCCGCCCCGACCGCCGTCACTATCGCATCGCGCCCCGCACCACTTCCTCGCGCGCCCGCGCTCTCTGGTCCCTGGTTCCTGGTCCCTGGTCCCTCCCGCGATGTCCCGCGTCACCAAGATCTGGCTGCTCACCGCGCTGCTCCTGCTCGTCTACGCGGTCCTCGTCTGGTTCCTCGCGCCGCTCACCGGCCTCACCGGGCGCGACGCCTGGGTGCTGCGCGGCGGGCTCTGGCTGCTCGGCCTCGTGGCGGCGGTCGCCGTCGGCTGGTACCTGCACCGCAAGGCGCGCGCGGAGGCCGGCGCGGCCGCGCCGGCCGACGCCGACGTCGCCGAGATCGACGCGGCGGTCGCCACCGCGCAGGAGCGGCTGGCGGCGGCGAAGCTCGCCGGGGGGGCGCGGCTCGGCGCGCTGCCGGCCGTGCTCGTCCTGGGGCCGGCGGGCGGTGCCAAGACGACCATGATCGTCCGCTCGGGGCTCGAACCCGAGCTGCTGGCCGGCGAGGTGTTCCGCGGCGAGCAGATCGTGCCGACGCGCCTCGTCAACCTCTGGTACGTGCGCGGGCCGGGGAGCGGCGGGGCTTCCGGGGCGATCCTCGCCGAGGCCGGGGGGCAGGTGGCCACCGAGGCGCCCAAGCGCACGCGGCTGCTGCAGCGGTTGCAGCCGCTCCGGTTGGGCGCGGCGCTCGGGCGCGGCGCGCAGGCGCCGCGGCTGGCCGTCGTCTGCTTCCCCTGCGACGAGTTCCTGAAGCCCGGCAGCACCGACAGCGTGCCGGCGGCCGCGCGCCAGCTCCGCGCCGTGCTCGCCGAGACGGCCGAGGCGCTGGGCATCCGGCTCCCGGTGTACGTGCTGTTCACCAAGATGGACCGCGTGCCCGGCTTCGCCGACTTCGTGCAGAACCTCTCGCGCGACGAGGTGCGCGAGGTGCTGGGCACCACGCTCCCCGCGGTGACCGGCGACGGCATCTACGCCGAGCGCGAGACGGCGCGGCTGAGCGAGGCGTTCCGGCAGCTCGTCGAGTCGCTGGCCGCGCGCCGCCTCGCCGTGCTGCCGCGCGAGCACGCCGCCGAGCGCAAGCCGGGGGCGTACGAGTTCCCGCGCGAGGTGCGCAAGATCGCGCCGCTCGCCGTGCAGTTCCTCGTCGAGCTGGGCCGCCCGAGCCAGCTGGCGGTGAGCCCGTTCGTGCGCGGCTTCTACTTCACCGGCGTGCGCGCCGTCGTCATCACCGAGCAGGCGGGCGGCGGGGCGGCGGTGGTCGCCGCGCCTGGTGCTCCCGCCGCGCCGCAGGCGGCGTCGGGCGCGACGAGCGTCTTCGGCGCGCTGCGCACCCCCGGCGCGGCCGGTGGGCCCGCGGCTCCGGCCGTGCCAGCGGCCGCGCCGGTCACGCGGAAGAAGCCGCAGTGGGTCTTCCTGGAGCGCGTCTTCCCCGAGGTCGTGCTCGCCGACGAGGCGGCGCGGCGCGCCACCGAGGCCGGCACGCGCGTCTCGGGGATGCGGCGCGCGCTGCTGGCCGCCGCGGCGCTGCTCTTCGTCCTCCTGGGCGGCGCGTTCACGCTGAGCTGGGCCGGGAACCGCGGCATCGCGCGGCGCACCATCCGCGCCGTCCAGGCCACCACGCCCGCCGCCGGTGCGGTCGGCGCGCCGGCAGCACCTGATGCGGCGCTCGGTGCGCTACCCGACGTGGACGCGCTGCGCCGCCTCGACAGCCTGCGCGCCGAGGTCGCCCGGCTGGGCGAGTACGGCCGCGACGGCGCGCCGCTGCGGCTGCGCTGGGGGCTCTACACGGGCGACCGCCTGTACCCCGATGCGCGTCGCGCCTACTTCGCGCGCTTCGAGCGCACGCTGCTCGCGCCGGCGCGCGGCGCGCTGCTGCGCACGTTGCAGGGACTGCCCGAGTCACCGACGACGACCACCGACTACGGGCCGACGTACGACGCGCTCAAGGCCTACCTCATCACCAGCGGCCACGCCGACAAGAGCACGGTGCCCTTCCTGGCGCCGGCGCTGCTGCGCGCCTGGCTCGACGGCCGGCAGCTCGACCCCGAGCGCACCGCACTGGCGCAGCGGCAGTTCGAGTTCTACGCCGACGAGCTGCGGCGCGCCGACCCGTACGACTACGCGCCGGAGCAGGTGGCCGTCGAGCGCGGCCGCGCCTTCCTGCGCCAGTTCGAGGGGGCGGACCGCATCTACCAGTTCATGGCCTCCGAGGCGGCGCGCAGCAACGCGGCGGTGCAGTTCAACCGCAGCGTCCCCGGCTCGGCGGCGTACGTCGTCGACACGTACGAGGTGCCGGGCGCCTTCACGAAGGGCGGCTGGGCCTTCATGCAGGACGCGCTGAAGAACGTGGACCGCTTCCTCAAGGGCGAGGAGTGGGTGCTGGGACCCGACGCCACCGCGCCGACGGTCGACAGGCGCGAGCTGGCCGCCCAGCTGCGCGCGCGCTACGAGGCCGACTACGTGCGCCACTGGCGGGAATACCTGCGCGCCGGCCGGGTGGCGCGCTACGCCAACCTCAAGGACGCCGCGCAGAAGCTGCAGGCGCTGAGCGGTCCGCAGTCGCCGCTGCTGGCGATGCTCGCCCTGGCGTCGCGCAACACGGCGGTGGACTCGGCGGGCGCGGTGACGCGGGCCTTCCAGCCGGTGCATGCGGTGCTGCCGCCGGCCGTCACCGACAAGTACGTGAGCGAGGCCAACGCGCCGTACGTGCAGGCGCTGGCCGCGCTCGGCGCGGCGGTGGACCAGGCCGCGGCGGCACCGCCGGGGCAGGGCGAGGCCGCCGCGCAGCAGGCGGCGGGGAGCGCGTCGCAGGCCAAGCTGGCGGTGAACCAGGTGGCACAGGGCTTCAACGTCGATACGGCCGGCCACGTCGAGGCGATCGTGCAGCAGCTGCTGAGCGAGCCCATCGTCGCCGTCGAGCCGTACCTGCGCAACGTCGGCAGCGGGGAGCTGAACGCCGCGGGCGCCCGCTTCTGCGCCAGCTTCGGCACGCTGATGGGCAAGTACCCCTTCGACCCGAACGCCGCCACCGAGGCGACGGTGGACGAGGTGGCGGGAATGTTCAAGCCGGGCACGGGGCTGATGTGGACCTTCTACGACGAGGTGCTGCAGAAGGTGCTGGCGCGGCAGGGAAACCAGGTGGTGCCGCGTCCCGGCGCGCCGATGGCGCCCAACGCCGCCTTCGTCGGCTTCTTCAACCGCGCGGCGCTGCTCTCCGCGGCGCTCTTCCCCGACGGCAGCGAGGACCCGCGCTTCAGCTTCGCGCTGCGCCCGGTGCTCTCCGAGGCCATCCCCGGCGTGACGGTGGCGGTGGACAACCAGGTGGCGCGCTTCACGCGCACGGCCAACGACCTCACCCCCTTCCAGTGGCAGGCGAGCACGGCACGCTCGGCGCGCCTGGCGGGGCAGCTCGGCGGCGCCGAGGTGAACTTCCTCGGCCCGTACAACGGGCCGTGGGCGCTGTTCAAGCTCTTCCACCGCGCGGACCGCTGGCAGGGCGCCAACGGCACCTACACGGTGGAGTGGACGCCGCGCATGTCCGGCGGGCAGCCGATGACGCTGGCCGACGGGACGCCGGTGCGCGTGGTGGTGGAGCTGCGCCTGCCCGGCGTGCCGCCGGTGCTGCAGCGCGGCTGGTTCGACGGGCTGCGCTGCGTGAGTCGAGTGGCGCAGTAGGCGTGGATGGGCGCGCCCCCGTCGCCGGACGGGGGGCGCGCCGGAGCGTGGCGCATCCCTCATTCTTCCCATGGCGGCCACGCCAAGGGAGCGCTACCTTCGCGGCGATCGGCGCCCGCTGGCGCCCCCATCCTGACATCCTCGCGAGACTCGAGGCCGAGGTGATGCCATCCATGCGTACGATCGTGCGCGTCGTCGCCGGGCTGTTGCCGCTGGCGGCGACCGCCTGCCTGACCGATCCCGCCGCACCCGTGGATGCGGGCGTCCCGACGGGGCTCCACGTCGTCGCGCAGACGTCGCCCTCGGAGGGCGACCGGACGGTGCGCGTCCAGGTCTTCTTCCTCAACGCCCAGGAGCAGGAGGTCGAGCTCCCCGTCTCCCCGGCCGAACTCACGGTGCCCGCCAACTCGTCGGTGACGGAGGGCGTCACCACGCAGCTGGCGCGCTGCTTCGAGGAGGCTGCCAGCTCCACCGAGGGTGGGGTGCCGGCCTGCCCGCTCATCGTCCGCCTCGTGCTGCTGGACGACGACGGGGAGACGCTGGCCGAGGGCTCGCGCAGCGTCACCGTGCAGCAGGGGGAGAACCCGGTGGAGGTCCCATCGATCTCGCTCATCGCGCCCTCCATCGGCGGCGTGGTGGTGGACGCGACGACCGGCCAGGGCGTCGGCGGCGCCAACGTGGCGCTCTACGCCGGCACGGCCACCACGGGCACGCCGGTGGCCACGCTGGTCGCCGGTACGGGCGGCGCGTACCTCTTCCCCGGGCTGCGGCCCGGCACCTACACGCTGGTCGCCACCCTGGGTGGCTTCTTCGAGGCGACGGCGGGCCCGATCACGGTCGAGTCGGGCACCTCCACGATGCGCGACATCATCGCCACGCCGGTGCCGGCGGAGGGCGAGCTGCGCATCGTGCTGACGTGGGGAGCGACGCCCTTCGACCTCGACTCGCACCTCTTCGGCCCGGCGTCGGCGGGCAGCTATCACGTCTACTTCGCCGCCGAGTCGGCGCCCCCCTACGCCAACCTCGACGTGGACGACACCGACAGCTTCGGGCCGGAGACGATCACCATCACGCAGATCGCGTCCGGCGCGCACATCTACGGGGTGCACAACTACTCCGATCGGTTCAGCGCCGCGGGGGACGACGATCCGGCCGGCCGGACGGCGCTGGCCGGCTCCGGTGCGCGGGTGCGGGTCTTCGACAGCGAGGGGCTGCGCGCCGAGTTCACGGTGCCCACCGGCCAGGAGGGGACGTTCTGGACGGTCTTCTCGCTGGACGGCGAGACGATCACGCCGATCAACACGATGACCTTCGCGTCCGATCCGGACCTGACGCCGCCCACCGGCACCGCCCGCGTCACCCGTGGCACCGGCGCGGCGCTCTCGCGCATGCCCGCCACCAAGCGCGCCAAGGCGCCGCGCCCGTGATGCCGGTGTCCCGTCTCGTGCCGCCCATGCCCGCCCCGACCTCACCGCGCCGCCCCGCGGCGCCTTCCGGAGGACGCATGTCCCTCTCGCTCTCCCGGCCGGCCGCGGCCGGCGCCGCACTGGCGCTGGCGCTGCTCGCCGCGTGCGCTCCGCCGCCCGGCCGCGTCACCCCGGCGCGCCGCGCCGCGGTGGACTCCGCGGTGCGTCGCGCCGTGGCGCAGGAGGCGCAGGCCGGCGCCACGCGCTCCACGCGCGCCATCGCGGTCGCGCCGTTCGCCGTCGGCAGCGCCGATGCGGACATCGCGCCGCTCGCCTACGGCCTGGCCGACCTGCTCACCACCGACCTGGCGCGCAGCCAC
>DASTRO010000052.1:0-28344 GCA_035761165.1 Gemmatimonadaceae bacterium
TCGGTGTGCGAGTCGACGACGTCGACGTGGGGCGGGAACTCGGGGGCCGCGTCGTACGACCGGCCGAGCTCCCGGCGCAGGTCGGACGTCGGCAGGCCGGCATCGGTGGAGGTCGAGGGATTCACGACGCGGGGGTCACGGGTTGAGCTGCACGGTCCGGATCTCGGAGTAGAACTCGCGCGCCGCCGGGCCCTGCTCGCGGCTGCCGGAGCTCGAGCCCTTCAGCCCGCCGAACGGAGCGTGCGGGTCCACGCCGGTGGTGTCGCCGTTCACGCGCACGAGGCCGGCCTCGATGCCGCGCACGTAGGCCAGCGCACGCCCCAGGTCGCGCGTGAAGAGCGACGCGCTGAGGCCGTAGGGCACGTCGTTGGCGAGGGCGAGGGCGTGCTCCAGGTCGTCGGCGGCGAAGGTGGCGAGGACGGGGCCGAAGAGCTCGCGCTGCGCGAGCACGCCGTCCGCAGGCACGCCGCGGAGCACGGTGGGCGGCAGCCAGAAGCCGTGCGCGGTGCCGTCGCCCTCGGGCAGCTCGGCCACGTACACCGGCTCGGCGCCGGCGTCGCGCAGCACGTCACGGATGGCGTCGCGGGCGCGCTCGCTGATGAGCGGGCCGACGGCCGTCGTCGGGTCGGTGACGGGGCCGAGCGGCAGCGCCGCCACCTGCGCGCGCAGCTCCGCCAGGAAGCGCGCCTCCACCTCGCGCGCGACGACGACGCGGCTCGTCGCCGTGCACTTCTGTCCGGCGTAGCGCATGGCGCCGGCGGCGGTGAGCGCCGCGGCGCGCGGCAGGTCGGCGTCGGGGAGCACGATGACGACGTTCTTGCCGCCCATCTCGGTCTTGTAGCGGACGTTCCGCGCCGCCGCCACGGCCGCCACGCGAGCGCCCACCCGAGCGGACCCGGTGAAGCTGATGCCGCGCACCTGGGGCGCCGCGAGGAGCGCCTCGCCCACCGTCTCGCCGCTCCCCAGCAGCACGTTGACGACGCCCGGCGGCAGCCCGGCGGCGTGCGCCGTCTCGGCGAGCAGCACCGCCATCCCCGCGGCGAGCTCGGAGGGCTTGAGCACCACCGTGTTCCCGAAGGCCAGCGCCGGCGCGGCCTTCCAGAGCGGGATGGCGAGCGGGAAGTTCCACGGCGTCACGAGGGCGACGACGCCGAGCGGCTCGCGCAGCGTGAACTGCAGCGCGCCGGCCGCCTGCGCGGGGATGACGCTGCCAACCTCGCGCACCGCCTCCCCGGCGTAGTAGCGCAGGATGGTGACGCAGCGCGCCACCTCGCCGCGGGCCTCGCCGATCGGCTTGCCCACCTCGCGCGCCATGGCCAGCGCCAGCTCCTCGACTCGCGCGCCGATGACCTCGCCCCACCGGTACAGCTGCTCGGCGCGCGTGGGCCCGGGGAGCGCGCGCCAGGCGGGGAGCGCGGACGCCGCCGCGTCCACCGCAGCGGCCACGTCGGCCGCGCTGCCGTCCGGCACGTGGCCCACGACGTCGCGCGCGTCGGAAGGGTTGACATCGGGCAGCCAGCGGTCGCCATCGCTCTCGCGCCAGGCGCCGCCCACGTAGTGGCGAAAGTACGGCGCGACGGTCACGGCGTCACCGGCCGGGAGTGGGGCATGCGGACGAGGGGGATCGGGCGGCAGGCTCCGCGCGGTCGTGGGGAGCGATGCGCCACGGAGGCAGAGGGAGAGCCGCTCGCCGGGAAGGCGGCTCGGACGGATAACATAGGACCGGACGCGAATCGCACAACGGCGGGTCGTCGGCGCCGGAGCCGGCGCCGGTCCGCCGATCCGCGTCGCGCCCCCGATCCGCGTCGCGCCCCCGATCCGTGTGCACGATGGTATCATAGAGGCTCGGCCCACCGCGGAGCGGAGAATGCCCGGAGTGCAGACGTGCGAGACGCTGGTGCGGCGGGTGCAGGGCGGTCACGACTGCCCGGCGCGCGACCTGCTGGCGGTCGAGGAGCCGTTGGAGATCCGCGTCGTCGTCGGTGACGGCGCGACGGTCGCGCCGCGTACCGTCGCCGTCACCATGCGCACGCCCGGTCACGACGCCGAGCTGGCGGTGGGCTTCCTGCTCGCCGAGGGCGTCCTGCGCGACGACGCGCCGCCGCGCGCCGTGCAGGTCGAGCCCGCCCCGGTCGGCGTGCTCGGCGCCGCCGGCAGCGTCACGGTGCACCTGGCCGGCGACGGGCCGACGTTGGCACCGCTGGCGCGCCACTCGTACACGTCGTCCGCCTGCGGCGTGTGCGGCCGCGTGTCGCTGGATGCGCTCCTCGCCGCCGCCGCGCGGCCACTGCCGGCCGGCGCGCCGCCCATCGACGCCGCGCTCGTGCACGCGCTCCCCGCCGCGCTGCGGCGCGCGCAGCCCGTCTTCGCCGACACCGGCGGCCTGCACGCCGCGGCGCTCTTCGACGCCGCCGGCCGGCTGCTCGCGCTGCGCGAGGACGTCGGGCGCCACAACGCGGTGGACAAGGTGGTCGGCGCACGGCTGCTCGCCGGCGCGCTGCCGGCCCACGACGGCGTGCTGCTCGTGAGCGGTCGCGCCAGCTTCGAGCTGGTGCAGAAGGCCGTCGCCGCCGGCATTCCCGTCCTCGCCGCGGTCGGCGCGCCCTCCAGCCTGGCCGTGGAGCTGGCCGCCGCGGCGGGAATGACGCTGCTCGGCTTCGTGCGCGACGGGCGCTTCAACGTCTACGCCGACGCCGATCGCGTCCGGGCGGCCGGCGCGGCCGCAGCCGCGCCGGCGCTGGAGGAGGTCATGGCATGAAGCTCCGCCTGAAGGGAGACACGCTGCGCCTGCGCCTCTCGCGCGGCGAGGTCGCCACGCTGGCCGCGCGGGGACGGGTGGACGAGGCGACGCGCCTCGGCCCCGCGCCGGGCGACACGCTGCGCTACCTGCTCGAGCGGTCGCCCGACGCCACCGCGGTGGGCGCGCGACTCGAGGCCGGCACGATCGTCGTGACGCTGCCCGAGGCCGTCGCCCGGCAGTGGATCGAGACCGACGACGTCGGCATCTCCAGCGTGCAGTCGTTCGCCACCGAGGGGGACGGCACGGGGGAGTTGCGCATCCTGGTGGAGAAGGACTTCGCCTGCCTCACTCCGCGCGCCGAGGACGCGGACGCCTTCCCGCACCCTGGAGCGGGCAGGGGCGCATGCTGACGCCCGGATCGCGCGACGCCGCCGGGGCGCACGACGCCGATCGTCCCGCCGAGCTCGGGTCCGCCGCCGACCGCGGGGCGCTCGCCCAGCCGCCCGAGGAGACGCTGGACGCCATCCGCGTCGGCGAGCCTGCCGGCACCGCGGCCGGGCTCACCGGCGTGGCGGTGAGCCTCTCACGCGCCGTGCGTTCGATGGGCGCCGCCCGCACGCTGCGCACGCTGCGCGTGGTCAACCAGGTGGGCGGCTTCGACTGCCAGAGCTGCGCCTGGCCCGACCCCGACGACGAACGTCGGGTGGCGGAGTTCTGCGAGAACGGCGCGAAGGCGGTGGCGTGGGAGGCCACGACACGCCGCGCCACGCCGGCGCTGTTCGCCGCGCACGACGTGGCCGCCTTGTCGCGCCTCTCCGACCAGGCGCTGGGCGACCTCGGCCGGCTGACGCACCCGCTGCTGCTCGACCGGGACGCCACGCACTACGCACCCATCACCTGGGACGACGCCTTCGCCATCGCGGCCGAGGAGCTGAACGCGCTCGCCTCGCCGGACGAGGCGGCGTTCTACACCTCGGGGCGCACCAGCAACGAGGCGGCGTTCCTCTACCAGCTCTTCGTGCGGCAGTTCGGCACCAACAACCTGCCCGACTGCTCCAACCTCTGCCACGAGTCCAGCGGCACCGCGCTGACGGCGACGATCGGCGTCGGGAAGGGCACGGTGACGCTGGCCGACTTCGACCAGGCGGAGGCGATCTTCATCATCGGCCAGAACCCGGGAACCAACCACCCGCGGATGCTGACGACGCTGGAGCGTGCCAAGCGGCGCGGGGCGACGATCGTCGGCATCAACCCGCTGGCCGAGACGGGGCTGCGCCGCTTCCGCCACCCGCAGGACGCGCGCGACCTGCTCGGCCGCGGCACCGAGATCGCCGACCTCCTGCTGCGCGTGCGCGTGAACGGCGACGTGGCCGTGCTGCAGGGGATCGCCAAGGCGCTGCTCGAGCGTGAGGCGCGCGCCCCCGGGACGGTTGTGGACCACGCCTTCGTGCGCCGCCACACCACCGGGGCGGAAGCGTACGTGGCGGCCATCCGCGAGACGTCGTGGGAGGCCGTCGTGGCCGCGGGCGGCGTGCCGCGCGCGGCGATCGAGCAGGCGGCCGACGTCTTCGCGCGCTCGCGCCGCACGATCACCTGCTGGGGGATGGGGCTCACGCAGCACCGCAACGCGGTGGCCAACATCCAGGAGATCGTCAACCTGCACCTGCTGCGCGGGCAGATCGGGCGGCCCGGCGCGGGGCTCTGTCCGGTGCGCGGGCACAGCAACGTGCAGGGCGACCGCACCGTGGGAATCTGGGAGCGGCCGGGCGCGCCCTTCCTGGACGCGCTGGGGCGCGAGTTCCACTTCGCCCCGCCGCGCCACCACGGGCTCGACGTGGTGGGCACCATCCGCGCCATGCACGAGGGGCGGGTGAAGGTGCTGGTGGCGATGGGGGGCAACTTCCTGCAGGCCGCGCCCGACACGGAGTACACGGCCGCTGCGCTCCGCCGCTGCCGCCTCACGGTGCACGTGGCCACGAAGCCGAATCGCGCGCACCTGGTGACCGGAGCGCGCGCGCTGCTCCTCCCCTGCCTGGGGCGCAGCGAGCGCGACGTGCAGCAGGGCGGCGAGCAGTGCGTCAGCACCGAGAACTCGATGGGCGTGGTGCAGGCATCACGTGGGGTGCTGGCGCCGGCCTCGCCGGAGCTGCGGAGCGAGCCGGCCATCGTCGCCGGGCTGGCACGGGCGACGCTCGGCGCGCGCAGCACGGTGGACTGGGCGTGGCTGGCGGCGGACTACGACCGCATCCGCGACGCCATCGAGCGCGTGGTGCCGGGCTTCGCGCGCTACAACGAGCGCGTGCGCCAGCCCGGCGGCTTCGCGCTGCCCAACGCCGCCCGCGAGCGCGACTTCCGCACGCCGGCCGGCCGGGCGGTGTTCACCGTGCACCCGCTGCCGCGCGCGACGCTCGCGCCGGGGCAGCTGCTCCTCACCACGGTGCGCAGCCACGACCAGTTCAACACCACCGTCTACGCCCCGCACGACCGCTACCGCGGCATCCACGGCGGCCGCCGCGTGCTCTTCCTGAACGCCGAGGACATGCGCGAGCGGGGCCTCGCCGCGGGCGACGCGGTGGACGTCACCAGCCACCACGACGGCCAGTGCCGGGTGGCGCGCCGCTTCCGCGCCGTGCCCTACGACATCCCGCGCGGCTGCGCCGCCGCCTACTTCCCCGAGGCCAACGTCCTCGTCCCCGTCGGCAGCGTGGCCGAGGGGAGCGACACGCCGACGTCGAAGTCGGTGGTGGTGACGGTGGAGAGGAGCTGAGGGCCTACGGCAGCTGCACCGGCGCCTTCATCACCCCCATCTTCTGCAGCATCCGCTCGCCGAAGCCGCGCACCTGCTTGCGCACCGAGTGCTTGGCCTCGCTCACCTGGCGGCCGAAGTTGTACTTCTTGTTCATCGCCAGGTTGTAGTACGCCTTGGGCCCGTTGCCGTCCACGGGCAGGAGGGCGGCCTTGTTCTGCATCGCCTCGAAGAGCGCCTCGTTGGGCGACTTGAGGTAGAAGCGCGAGCTCTGGATCAGCTTCGCGGCCCGGTACTGCAGCGGGTGGATGTGCTTCTTCACGAGCTTCTCCACGTCGCTCATCCAGTTCGGCCCGGAGCCGATGCGCGTGCCGATCAGGTTGAGCAGGTCCGACGTCGGCACCTGCCCGACGAGGAAGCAGCCGAGGATCGGCGAGGTGTCGAAGACGTCGAGCGTCACGCCGCCCGGCGCCTTGAGCAGGACGTTGGCCCGCCGCATCTCCTTATTGTCGCGGTGATGCAGGTAGACGTTGTGCGTGAAGTTGAGCAGCGCGTTGGCGGCGCCGATGATCGGGCTGGCGTAGTCGGCGCCCCAGCTGGCCGCCGTGACGGCGATCGACGCGCTGCCGGCGGCGATCTGCCGCGACCCCACCAGCAGCTCGCGCGCGATCTCGCGCTCCACCGCCTCCTGCATCGCCTCCACGGCGCGCAGCGGCGCGCCCGGCGTGATGATCGGCTTGGCCTTCGTGATGTCGTAGCGATGGATGGTGCCGCGCGCCGCCATCACCAGGTTCGTGCCGCCGCGCACCACCTGCAGGCAGGGGCCGAAGTAGGGCGCCGCCCCGGCCATGTCGGCCAGGAAGTCGGGCACCAGCTCCTCGACGATCTGCTCCAGCTCCTCCACGCCGGGCAGCGCGTCGCGGAGGTAGTCGAGGAGCATCTGCTTGGGGTTCGCGACCATCCCGCCGAGCTTCTCCCTGGCTACCCCGGCGCCGATCGTCGCCACCTCGCGCAGGTCCTGCGTGGCCTGCGCCCGGTACTCCTTGCGGCGGTCGTAGTTGAGCACCAGCTCGGCGCCGGCGAAGAGCAGCTGCAGGTTCTGCGACGGCGAATCGGCGATGGCCTTGCGCGCGCGCTGCTCGGCCAGCTGGCCGGGCAGGGCGGGCTTCCACTGGGTGGTCATGGGTCGGGAGCGTGGAGCGGCGGGACGGGACGGGGACGCGACCGGGGGCCCGGAGCGTGTCGGCCCCGGGCCGGCGGCGGCGCCGGACGGAGCTACCGTACGCCGTGCCGGTCGGGTTCGCAAGGAAGCGGGCCGCTCCGCCTGCTTGCCGGCACGCCCGGGAACCCGCATCGTAGATGGTCGCGCCGCAGCCTGCGGCGCCAGCACGGCGCCAGCACGGCGCCCCCTCGCCGCGAGGTCGCGATGACGCGAGAGGAGAGGTCCGGTCCGCTCGGCGCCGCCGCGAGCGTCTGTCCGGTCTGCGGCGCGCGCTACGACGCCGCGACGCGCTTCTGCGGCAGGGACGGCGCGGCGCTGCAGCCGGCGGACCTCCTCGTGGGGCGGACCATCGACCGCTTCCGCGTCGTGCGCCCGCTGGCCACCGGCGGCATGGGGCACGTCTACCTGGCCGAGGAGATCGGCACCGGGCGCCCGTGCGCGCTCAAGGTGCTCGATCGCGAGGTGGCGCGCGACCCGGAGATGCGCAAGCGCTTCGAGCGCGAGGCCACCAATCATGCCCGCCTCGGCGCGCACCCGCACGTCTGCGCCCTCTACAGCTTCGGCACCACAGCGGACGACATCGCGTACATCGCCATGGAGTACGTGGACGGGGAGCCGCTCTCGGCGCTCCTCCGCCGCGCCGGCGCGCTGCCGCCGGAGCGCGCCGCGCGCATCGTCTGGCAGGCCGCGCAGGGGCTCGCCGCCGCGCATGCGGTGGGGCTCGTGCACCGCGACCTGAAGCCCGAGAACATCATGCTCGGGCGCACCCTGAACGGCAGGGACAGCGTCACCCTCATCGACTTCGGCATCGCCAAGATGCCGTTCGACCAGCGCCAGCGGCTGACCGGCACCGGGGTGGCCGTCGGCACCCCGCGCTTCATGAGCCCCGAGCAGCTCTCCGCCGACGTGGTGGACGCGCGCAGCGACGTCTACTCGCTCGCCCTGCTCGCCTTCCTCATGCTCACCGGCGTGCTCCCCTTCCCCGCCACGTCGCCGGCCTCGCTCGCCATGCGTGCCACCGGGGCGCTGCTCACCCTGCACGCGGCGCGGCCGGACGTGGGGTGGCCCGCGGCGTTGCAGGCCACGCTCGACCGCGCCCTCGTCCCCGACCCGCGGCAGCGCACCGCCTCGGTGTCGGATTTCGCGCGCGACCTCGTGCAGGCCATCGGGGCCTGGCAGCACGCCGCCGCACGGGCCGACGCGCGCGAGCGCGTGGTGCCGCCGACGTCCGCCCTCCCCGAGCACCTCGCGTCCGCCCCGTACGAGCTGCCGACGCCGCCCGAGGCCGTGCGAGCCATCACGCCACCGGCGGCGCCGCCCTGGCGTGGCCCGGACGAGCCGTCGCGGTCCTGAAGTCCGGCAGTCCGGAGGGCCCGGACCGCACACACCGCGGCGGGCCCACGCTGCCGCTCTCGCAGGACGTCAGGCTGCGGCGAGCGCGGCGCGGATGAGGGCACCCATCCGCTCGATCTCCTTCAGGAACGCGTCGTGCCCGTAGATGGACGAGAGCACGTGCAACGCGGCCGGCCCGGCCAGCGCGTCGCGCAGCTCGCGCATCTGCCAGAGCGGGACGAGGGTGTCGCTGTCGACGGCGATGATCGTCGTCGGCGTCGTCACGATGCCGGGGTCCACGCGGTGCAGGTCGAGCGACTCGGAGAGGCGCAGGAAGCTCTCCGGCGTCGCCCACGCGGCGTAGCGCTCGCCGACGTGCACCAGGTACTGCTCCACCGGGAAGCGCGCCCCCTCGGCGGTCCACTCGGGCACCTGGTCGAAGCGCGCCGCGAACTCCTCCGCCGTGCGGTAGGTCGTCATCCCGAGCCCGCGCGCGATGACGAGCGCATCGCGCGGGCGCCCGGCGGCGAGCCCGAGCCGCACGATGCGCCGCTGCAGGCTGCGCAGCGCGGTGGCCATCGGCTGGCTCTCGTGCGCGCCGGCGATGACCACCGCGTGCCCCACGCGCGCGGCGTGGCGCGCGCAGAGCGCCAGCGCCACCATCGCCCCGTACGACGCGCCCACCACGCTGTGCGCCCGCGTGACGCCGAGCGCGTCGAGCGCCATGACGACGGCCGTCGCCTGGTCGTGCGTGTCGACGACGGGGAAGGCCGCACCCGCCGCGTCCGCGGCATCCGCGGCCGGGCCGGTCGTCGCGCCGGAGCCACCGACCCAGTCCAGTCCGAGCACCGCATGCGCGGTGGTGTCGATCGGCCGCCCCTCGCCGACCATCGCGTCCCACCAGCCGGGCCGCGGGTCGTCGGCACCGGCGGTGACGTGGCGCCCGGCCGAGATGCCGCCGAGCACGACGACGAGGGGGCGCGACGGATCGCCGTACAGGCGGTAGCCGACGCGGAGCTCGGCCAGGCGACCGCCGTGCTCGAGCGTCACGTCGCGCCGGAGTGCCTCGCCCTCCACGGCGCGCGGCAGCCTCGCCGGCTCGCTCGCCACGCCGGGCGGCGAGGCGGACGACGAGGCGGGCGGCGCACCGTCGCTCACGCGCACGCCGGCACGCTCCGGCGGGCAGCGCGCCCCGGCGCCGGCGTGCCGCGTGGGGCGGCCAGGCGCAGCACATCCGTGAGGACGCCGGCGGCGGTCACCGCGGGTCCGGCCCCCGGGCCGGTGATGACGAGCGGCTGCTGATCGTAGCGCATCGTGCGGAAGGCGAACTGGTTGTCGGTGCCATGCAGCGCGCCGAGCGGGTCGCCCGCGCTCGCGGCGACGAGCCCGACGCGGATGGATCGTGCGGTCACGCGTGCACGATAGCGCAACACGCGCCCGCGCGCTGCCGCCTCCCGCGCACGCGCCGCCCATGCCGCGTCCAGCTCCCCGGCGCGGGCGAGGAACGCCTCCACGGAGAGCTCGCACAGCGCCGGCGGCACCAGCGACTCGACCGCCACCGCCCCCAACTCGCCGCGGAAGCCGAGCCCGCGAGCGAGGATGAGCGCCTTGCGGGCCACGTCCAGCCCCGAGAGGTCGATGCGCGGGTCGGGCTCCGCGTAGCCAGCCGCCACGGCGTGGCGCAGGGCATCCGAGAAGGCGCGCCCGCGCCCAAGCTCGCCGAAGAGATAGCCGAGGGTCCCGGACGGGCACCCCTCGATGCTCCGCACGCGGTCGCCGGCGTCGAGCAGCTTGCGCAGGGTGTCGATCACCGGCAGTCCCGCCCCGACGGTGGCCTCGTGCAACAGCACGCGGCCGTGGGTCCGCGCCACCGCCCACAGCCGGTCGTACGCGGCCTGCGGCGCGGCCAGCGGAACCTTGTTGGCCAGCACCAGATCGAAGCCCGCAGCCAGCGCGCGCTCCAGCGCCGTGCCGGTGTCGGCCGCCGTCGCATCGACGAGGATGGGACGCGACGGCGCGTGGCGTACGGCGGCGTCGAGCGCGTCGCACACGTCGCCCGCGTGCGCCCCCGGCGCGTCGGTGAGCGGCCGGCCGGCCGCCTTGAGCGCCACCGCCGCCGCCAGGCGCCGCCGCGACAGCCCGCGCGGGTCGAGCAGGAATCCGCTGCGGTCCGCCAGGCCGCAGACGCGTACGGGCAGACCGCGAGCGTGTCGCGCCCGCGTGAGCTGCGCCACCAGCTCCCGCCCGATCGCCCCCACCCCGACCAGCACCACATCGGCCGGGGCGATCGGGCGGAAGTCGCGGGTTGGCTCGCGGGTTGGCTCGCGGGTGGGCTCGCGGGTGGGCTCGCCTGGGAGGACGCTCACCGGGTCGTCCCCGACGCGAGGTCCGTCGCACCGTCTGGCGCGGCGGCGGATGTGGTACCGGGCGCCGCAGCCGGCGCCGCCACGTGGGTCGCGCCGGCGCTGCGCGTCAACGCCTGCTCCAGGTCGGCGATCACGTCGTCGGCGTGCTCCAGCCCCACCGACACGCGGACGAGCCCGGGGGTGACGCGCACCCGCTCGCGCTCCTCCTCGGTGAGCTTGGCGTGCGTGGTGGAGGCGGGGTGCGTGACGATGGTGCGGGTGTCGCCGAGGTTGCCCGTGTGCGACGCGAGCTCCAGCGCGTCGATGAAGCGCCGCGCGCGCTCGACCCCGCCCTCCAGCTCCAGCGCGACGATCCCGCCGCCGGTGCGCATCTGGCGGCGCGCCAGGTCGTGCTGGGGATGACTCGGCAGGAAGGGGTAGCGCACCGCGCGCACCCCCGGCCGCCCCTCGAAGTGCACGGCGACGCGCAGCGCGTTGACGACGTGCCGCTCCAGCCGCACCGCCAGCGTCTCGAGCGACTTCGACAGCACCCAGGCGCTGAACGGCGACAGCGCCGGCCCGGTCTGCCGGACGAAGGCACGGATCGTCGCCACCGGCTCGGCCGCACCCACCACGGCGCCGCCGAGCACGCGTCCCTGCCCGTCGATGTACTTCGTCGCCGAGTGCACCACGAGGTCCGCACCGAAGCGGATGGGCTGCTGCAGCAGCGGCGTGGCGAAGCAGTTGTCCACCACGAAGAGGAGGTCGCGCGCGCGGCACAGCGCGCCGACCGCCGCGAGGTCCACCAGCTCCAGGCCCGGGTTCGACGGGGTCTCCACGAAGACGAGCCGCGTCTCCGGGCGGAGGGCGCGCTCCCACTCGGCGGCCGGCGCGCTCGCGTCCACGTAGGTGGCCGTGATCCCCCAGCGCGGCAGCGTCCGGTTCAGCAGGCCCACCGTGGAGCCGAAGAGGGCGCGCGAGGCCACGATGTGGTCGCCGGCCGAGAGCAGCGCGGCCAGTGTCGCGAACACCGCCGCCATCCCACTCGCCGTGCCCACGCCGTCCTCGGCCCCCTCGAGCAGGCAGAGCTTCCGCACCAGCTCGTCGACGTTCGGGTTGGTGAAGCGGCTGTAGATGTTGCCGGCGCGCTCGTCGGCGAACGTCGCGCGCGCCTGCTCGGCGTCGTCGAAGACGAAGCTCGACGTCAGGTAGAGGGGCGCGGCATGCTCGCGCGCCTGGGTGCGCTCGACCTGGGTGCGGATGGCGAGCGTCTCGGGGTGCAGCGCGCGATGACGGAGCTGGGACACGGCGGGGCCTCCTTCTGCAGGGTGCGAGGACGCCGCCGGCGCGCTGGAGATGCAAAACGCCCGGATGGCAGGCCACCGGGCGGTCGCGTTTTAGCACCTTGT
Organism: Gemmatimonadaceae bacterium; assembly: GCA_035761165.1. GTDB lineage: Bacteria > Gemmatimonadota > Gemmatimonadetes > Gemmatimonadales > Gemmatimonadaceae > CALCHX01. The sequence continues at coordinate 11,795 of DASTRO010000052.1, forward strand.
TTAACGTGGCGGCAATAGGCGGCAAATCACCACGGCATCGGTTGTGGCGAACAGTCTAAGTGGAAAGCGGCGCCGCGCAAGTGAGAAGGCACCGGTGCGAAGACAGTGGAGCGAAGGCACTGGTGCGAAGGCGCGAGTGACGGGGTACGAGGTCGTCCCGGATGATACCTTATGCCGCACGACCCGTCGCTCACGACCCGTCGCTCACGACCCGTCGCTCGCCCTCGCCGCCCGTGGAGCTCCGCATGGACTTCTTCCAGGATCCGCCGCGCCTCGGCAACCAGTACGACGACGACCCGGTGCTCCGCTCCTGGCTCCGGCGCGTCCTGCCGGCCGACGTGCACGACGGGATCGCGCCCGGCCTGCGCGAGCTCGGCGGTCGCGCCGCCGGCGACCTGCTGGCCCTGGCCGAGGCGGCCGAGCGCGAGCCGCCGCGCCACGTCCCGTTCGACGCGTGGGGGCGCCGGGTGGACCGCATCGACACGTCCGAGGCCTGGCGCGCGCTCGACCGCGTCGCGGCCGAGGAGGGGATCGTCGCCACGGCCTACGAGCGGACGCACGGCGCGCACGCGCGCGTGCACCAGCTGGCGCGGCTCTACCTGTACCATCCATCGTCGGCCATCTACAGCTGTCCGCTGGCGATGACCGACGGCGCGGCGCGCACGCTGGAGCGGCTGGGCGGGGACGATCCGTACCTGCGCGAGGTCTTCGACCGCCTCACCACGCGCGACGCGGCGCGCTTCTGGACCTCCGGCCAGTGGATGACCGAGCGCAGCGGCGGGTCGGACGTGTCGGGCACGCGAACGGTCGCACGCCTGCGCGGCGACGGCGCGTACGCGCTCACCGGCGCCAAGTGGTTCACCTCGGCCACGACGTCGCAGGTGGCGCTGACACTGGCGCGCATCGTCGACGGCGAGGGGGGTGACGACGCCGCTCCCACGGGCGGTGCGGGGCTCAGCCTCTTCCTGGTGCAGCTGCGCGACGCGAGCGGCGCGCTGCGCGGCATCCGCGTGGACCGCCTGAAGGACAAGCTGGGCACGCGCGCCCTCCCCACCGCCGAGCTGACGCTGTGCGGCACGCCGGCGCGCCTCGTCGGCGGCGCCGGGCACGGCGTGCGCAAGATCGCGACGCTGCTCAACGTCACGCGTCTCTACAACGCCGTGTGCGCGGTGGCCAACATGCGCCGCGCCATCGCCCTCGCCGCCGACTACGCCACGCGCCGCGTGGCGTTCGGCCGGCCGCTGGCGGCGCTGCCGCTGCACGTGGAGACGCTGGCCGCGATGGTGACGGAGTTCACGGGCGGCTTCCAGCTCACCTTTCACGTGGGCGAGCTGCTCGGGCGCGAGGAGTGCGGCGTGGCGTCGACCGAGGAGTTGCTGCTCCTCCGGCTGCTGACGCCGGTCGCCAAGCTGTACACGGCGAAGCAGGCGATCACGGTGACGAGCGAGGCGCTGGAGGCGTTCGGCGGCGCCGGCTACATCGAGGACACCGGGCTTCCGCGGCTGCTGCGCGACACGCAGGTGCTGTCGATCTGGGAGGGAACGACGAACGTGCTGAGCCTCGACGTGCTGCGGGCCCTGGCGGCGCCGGACACGCTGGCCGCGTTCGGTGCCGCCGTGCGCCGCCGGCTCGACGCCGTGTCCGACGCGCGCCTCCGCACCGCGGCGTCGAGCGTCGCGGCGGCGCTCCTGCGCATCGAAGCCCACGCCGCGGCCGAGATGGAGGCGGCGGAGCGCGACGCGGCGGCACGCTCGTTCGCCTATGCGCTGGCGCGGACGTACGCGGCGGCGCTGCTGCTGGAGCACGCGGCGTGGAGCATCCGCGTGGAAGCGGAGCCCGCCGCGGCTCGTGCGACCGCGGCGGCCGTGCGGTGGTGCGGGCAGGAGCTGGCGCCGATCGTCGCGCCGGAAGCGGCGCGACTGGCGGCGACGCTCGTGCGGGGCGCGTAGCGTCCCGGCGACGGCTGTTCGGTACGCTCCGCGCCGGTGCGCCGGGGCGGGCATCTACGCTCATGGGGGGAGCGGATGCGGCGGAGGGGCCGGATACGACGGACCGCTCCGCGAGGCGCTCGGGGTCACGGCACCAGCGGCTGAGGTCTTCGGGGGAACGGCACCCAGGCCGGGTCCCGTCGCCTTACGAGCGCCTCGACCCTTCAGCGATGTCTGATCGGAGGCACGGCACTCGCTGTCCACACCCTCCAACTGCTCCCCGCCGGCGAGGACGCGCCGTCCCTCGCCGGGAACGATCCGTCGCATCGCCGTTCCGGATCCGCCGCATCCGCTCCCCCCATGAGCGTACCCGCCAGCCAGGGCGCCGAGGAGCCCCCGCGTACGGACACGCCGTCGCTGATGCCAGCCACGGCGCGCCAGGAGGGCGACCCGCTCAGGCCTCCCAGGGCAGCCCGGCGCGCCCGAAGTGGCCGTAGTTCGTCGTGCCGCGGTAGATCGGCCGCCGCAGCCCGAGCCGTTCGATGATCGCCTGCGGCCGGAAGTCGAACGTCTCCGTCACGAAGCGCTCGGCGCGCGCGTCGTCGCCCGTGCCGAAGGTGTCCACACGCACCGACACCGGCGTCGCGCGCCCGATGGCGTAGGCCACCTGCACCTCGCAGCGCCGCGCCAGCCCCTCGCGCACCACCTGCCGCGCGACGAAGCGCCCGAAGTAGGCGCCGCTCCGGTCCACCTTGCTCGGATCCTTGCCGCTGAAGGCGCCGCCGCCGTGCCGCCCCATGCCGCCGTAGCTGTCGACGATGATCTTGCGCCCCGTCACGCCGCAGTCGGCGGACGGGCCGCCCTCGACGAAGCTCCCGGTCGGGTTCACCAGCAGCTCGATGCCGTCGTGATACCAGTTGCCGAGCACCGCCGGCACGACCTCGCGCGCGAGGTAGTCGCGGATCTCGTCCTGCGTGACGCTCGCCGCGTGCTGCGTGGAGACGAGCACCGTCCGCACCTCCGTCGGCCGGCCGGCGCCGTCGTAGGCGACGGAGAGCTGCGTCTTGGCATCCGGGCGCAGCCAGGGCACGCGCCCCGCCTTGCGGTCGGCGGTCAGCCGCGCCGCCAGCGCATGGGCGAGCAGGATGGGGAGGGGCATCAGCGCGTCGCTCTCGTCGGTGGCGTAGCCGAACATGAGCCCCTGGTCGCCGGCGCCGCCGACGTCCACCCCCTGCCCGATCTCCGGCGACTGCACCGAGATGAGCTCGGTGATCGTGACGCCGTCGGCGTTGAAGGCCTCCGCCGGATCGGTGTAGCCGATGGCGCGGATGGCCTCGCGCGCCACCGCCACGTGGTCCACGGTGGCGCGCGAGGTGATCTCGCCGGCGAGGACGACGTGGCCGGCCTTGCACAGCACCTCGCAGGCGACGCGCGCCGCGGGATCCTGCGCCAGGTGGGCGTCGAGCACGCTGTCGGCGATGAAGTCGCAGACCTTGTCCGGGTGCCCCTCGGAGACCGACTCGGAGGTGAAGACGTGGTGCGTCGCGCCGGGGGTGGGGGCGGCGGGAGCGGCGAAGGGCTGGGTGGCGGCGGTGGTCATGGGTGCGAGGCTGGGGCCGGAAAACGCGCGAGCGCCCCGCGAGGAGTGTCGCGGGGCGCTCGGCCGCGACTTAGACGGGTATCGGCCGGGTGTGCCCGGTGCGCGGCCCGTCAAATCGGGGAAATCGCCGCGCCGAGGGAGGATGGTGGACGAGGGACGAGGTGTCAAGGTCGGGCATTCACGGGCCCGACGGCCACCCCCACCCGGGCCGTGACGCCACCCGCGCCCGCCCCAGCGGCACCAGATCCCCCACGCACCGCACCCCCACCATCCGGTCGCGCAGCCGGCACGCCGTCATCCCGTCGCCGTCGCCGCCATCTCCGCCAACCGCCGCGCCACCAGCGCGCGCACCTCCGCCGGCGCCAGCACCTCCGCGTCCGCCCCGTACTGCAGCACGTGCCGCACCGCCCACTCGTCGTCGGCCAGCGGATGCGCCACGGTGAGCGAGCCGTCCGCGTCCGGCGTGCGTCCCTCGCGCTCGGCGATCCACCGCGCGATGCGCGCCGAGTAGCGCACGGTCATGGTGCGTGGCACATCGGCGTGGAAGACGCGCCCATCATGCAGCAGCGCGTCGAGGGCGAGCTCGCGCGGCTCGTCGTACCGCGCCTCGAGCAGGTCGGTATGCACCACGCGGTCCACGCGGAAGACGCGCAGCCCATCGCTCCGCTCGCAGAAGGCCACCACGTACCACGCGCCGCTCGCCACCACCAGCGCGTAGGGGCAGACGACGCGCTCCGTGCACGCCGACTCCCCCGCCTTGCGGTAGCGGAGCCGCACCTTGCGCCGCGCCCGCAGCGCCTGGCGCAGCGTGCGCAGCTCGGCCACCGCGGCTGCCGTGGCCAGCTCACCGTGGCGCGACGCGCCCTCCCCCTCGCGGGGCAGCCGCGCCGTCACCGCCCGTAGCCGCTCGCGCGCCCGGGCGATGGCGCGACGCTCCTCGGGCGCGCGCTCCCCCTCCAGCATCGCCAGCCCGAGCTCCAGCGCGTGCAGCTCGGCCAGCGTGAGGCGCATGGGGCGGCGGAAGTGCGGCGAGGTGAGCGAGACGCGCTCCGCCTCGATGAACAGCGCCACTCCCTCGTCCACGAACCCCGCGGGGTCGTCGAAGCGGTTGGTGAGCGACTGCAGGTCCCCGACGAGCGTCGCCCGGTCGGTGCCGAGGCGACGAGCCAGCTCGCCCAGGTCGTGCTCCTCGTCGTCGGCCAGCTCGGGGACGAGCGCCAGCACGCGTCGCAGCTGCGCGGCCGCGCCGTCGATCATGGCGCCCCCCCCGGATCGGGCGCGTAGTGCGCCTGTGCGTGGCGCAGCTGTTCGGCGTACGCGGCCACGAGCGCGGCGGGCGACAGCGGACGCGCATCGCCGGCGAGCGCGAGCAGCCAGCGGACGAAGGCATCCAGGCGACGCACGGTGAAGCGGCGCTGCCGGGGCGCGCCCGCCACCGGTGCGCCGAGCCGCGCCGCGGCCATCGCGGCGCCCGACTCGCGCACGAGCTCCACCACCACCTCCACCGCGTCGCCGTCGCCCAGTTCCCATGCCTGGCGCGACCGCGCGTGCTGGCGCAGGTGGAAGTCGGGCGGGACCTGGTAGTCGGGCGTGCTCTCACGCGCCGTGTTGCGGCTCACCCGCTCCATGCGGCTGACGCGGAAGTTGCGCAGCGCGCCGCGCGTGCGATCGCGCGCCGCCAGGTACCAGTGCCCGCCCAGGTAGAAGAGCCCGTACGGCTCCGCCGTGCGCGTCGTCCGCTCGCCGTCGCCCATCGCGCGGTAGGCGAAGGTGACGAGCTTGCGATCGCGCAGCGCCTCGTCGAGGAGGGCGAGCACCGCGGGCTCGGCCCGCGCCCGCGGCGGCACCACGTGCGGCGCGTCCACCGCCGCCGTGGCACCGAGCGGGAGATCGAAGGCGAGCTTGCGCATGGCGCTCTCCACGTCGGCCGCGAGCTGCGGGTCGCCGAGCGCGCGCACGCGGGCCGCGCCGTCGGCCACCGCCGCCAGCTCGTCGGGCTCGAACGCCAGCGTGCGCAGCGCCATGTAGCCGTAGCGATCCACGCGTCCGTGGCGCGGCGGCGTCGGACCGGCGTCGGGGGTCGCGGGATCGAGCAGGCCGAGGTACGGCAGGTAGAAGTCGGTGCGCCCGATGGTGTACAGCGTCGGCTCGCCGTGCTCGTCGGGCATCGTCCGGATGGGGACGCCGAAGCGGAGCAGCTCCTTCTTGTCGCGCTCGAACATCCGCTTCGTGCTCGCCGGGTCGCGTGACGGGTCGCCGTACGCGGGCACCTCGCGGGCCAGCTCGTCGAACGACACGGGATAGCGGTGGCGCAGCAGCGCCGCGACGAGGTCGGTCCAGCGGCGCACCTTGGGCGCGGCGCGCTGCGAGGGTCGGGCCGCGGCGGCCGGCTCGCCGGCCTCGCCGGCGCGACGGGGCGTCACGGCTGCTCGCCCGCCGGGAGCGGCAGCGACCGCACCGAGCGCGGCGGCGTGCAGGACGGGAGCGTGACGGCGCGGAGGAGTCCCTCCGGGTCACCGGCAGGGGCGAGGACGGGGCGAGCCATCGAGCTGCGACGAGCGGGGGACGTGCCACGGAACACCACCCGCCGGGGAGGCGGATGCCTCGGGCAGCATCGCACGAGGGTCTGACGCCGGGCACGTGAGGTGGGACGGTGTCGAAGCTCGCTGGCGGGTGTGGGAGATGCAAGGTCGGGCCCGGCATGGCGCGCCCACGATGCGACCCGGCCGGCGCTCGCCGACGGTCCTCATCTGGCGCCGCCCCGTTCCCGCCCCACATATGGTGCGCGGGTTCGCAGCGCTCGTCCCGCGCCCTCGGCGGCGCGGCGCGCGCCCGACCGATCGAACCTCGCCGGCCCGCGCGCTCGCGCGCTCGCGCCCTGGAGCCCCGGGCACGGTCGCCGCCACCGTGCCCACGCCGCCCGCCGGCCCACCCTCCCGCGCCCGACCGCTCCCGCGCGTCAGAGCGGTCCGATGGCCCGCACGTGTGTGGCGGATCCCGGAGAAGCGTCTCGTTCCACAGGAGGGAGTATGCGCACGCGACGCGGTCTGCCCGTTCTCGTTCTGCTGCTGGCCCTCTCGGCATCCATCCCGGGGGCCATCCTGGCGCAGGGGCGCGTGGTGACCGGCACGGTCACCGACTCGGCCACCGGCGCGCCCCTCGTCGGCGCCAGCGTCGCCGTGCGGGGCACCACCATCGGCGCGCCGGTCGGCGAGGCGGGGCGCTTCCGCCTGGCGAACGTGCCCGCCGGCGACGTCCGGCTCACCGTCCGCATGATCGGCTACCGGCCGGGCGACGTCCTCCTCGCCGCCGGCCAGACCGAGGTGCGCGTCGCGCTCGTGGCCGACCCGCTGCGGCTGGGCGAGGTCGTCGTCACCGGCCAGGCCACCACCGTCCAGCGCCGCAACCTGGCGAACGCCGTGGCCACCGTGAGCGGCGAGGACGTCACGCGCGTCTCCTCGGAGAGCGTCGAGCACGCCCTGCAGGGGAAGGTCGCCGGCGCCGTCATCTCCACCAACTCCGGCGCCCCGGGCGGCGGCGTGCAGGTGCGCCTGCGCGGCGTCACCTCCATCAACGCCCAGTCCGACCCGCTGTACGTCGTGGACGGCGTCGTCCTCAGCAACGTCGCCATCCCCTCCAACCAGAACGCGGTGACCAATGCCGCGGGCGGCTCCAACCCCTCGCTCGACCAGGACGCGCAGGTCAACCGGATCGCCGACCTCAACCCGAACGACATCGAGAGCGTCGAGGTCCTCAAGGGCGCGTCGGCGTCGGCCATCTACGGGTCGCGCGCGTCGAACGGCGTGGTGATCATCACGACCCGGCGCGGCCGCGCCGGGCGGGCCGAGCTGCGCGCCGCGCAGCGCTTCGGCTTCTCCAAGCTCTCCAACACCCTCGGCTCGCGCCGCTTCGAGACGGTGGACGAGGCGGTGGCCGCCTTCGGCGAGTCGGCGCGCGACTACTTCCAGCCGGGCGTCGCCTACGACCACGAGAAGGAGCTGGCCGGGCGCACGCCACTCTCGTTCGAGTCCACGGTGGACGTGAGCGGCGGGAGCGAGACGACGCGCTACTACGTCTCCGGCGGCTGGAAGGACGACGGCGGGATCATCCGCAACACCGGCTTCGAGCGGCAGGCGCTGCGCGTCAACCTGGGCCACCGGTTCGGCTCGCGCGTCGACCTCGACGCCGGCGCCAACGTGATCCGCACCGTGGCCAGCCGCGGGCTCACCAACAACGACAACGCCAGCGTCAGCTTCTACATGGTGTTCCCGTCCACGCCCAGCTTCGTGAACCTGCAGCAGCGGCCGGACGGCACCTACCCGGACAATCCGTTCGTCGCCAGCAACCCGCTGCAGACGGCGGCGCTGATGCGCAACGACGAGACCGTGTGGCGCTACATCGGCTCCGGCCAGCTCTCGGTGGACGCCTGGCGCACCGAGTCGCAGAGCCTGCGCTTCGTCGGCGTCGCGGGCGCCGACTACTTCACGCAGAAGAACGACCTGTTCTTCCCGCCGGAGCTCCAGTTCGAGCCCGACGACGGCGAGCCCGGCACGTCGCTGCTCAGCAACAGCGACAACCTCAACCTGAACCTCGGCCTGAGCGGCATCCACAGCTTCGCCACGGCGGGCGACGCACTCACCGCGACGACCTCGTTCGGCACCAACTACGCGTACCGCGACCTGGACATCGCGCGCATCGTCAGCCGCAACCTCGTCGGCGGGCTCGACATCGTCGGCGCCGGCACCAACGTGCAGGTCCTCGAGCAGCGGCAGCGCGTGAAGGACTTCGGTCTCTTCGCGCAGGAGGAGGTGCTGCTCGGCGGGCGGCTGCTGCTCACCGCCGGCGTGAACGCGGACCGCAGCAGCGTCAACTCGGACGACGAGAAGCTGTTCGTCTACCCGAAGTTCGCCGGCTCCTACCTGTTCGAGCGCCCCGTCCGCTGGGTGGACCAGTTCAAGGTGCGCGCCGCCTACGGCGAGTCCGGGAACCAGCCGCTCTACGGGCAGAAGTTCACCCCGCTGACGGCGACGCAGAACATCGCCGGCCTCCCCGGGCTGCTGGTGGAGGGGACCGTCGGCTCCGACGACCTCAAGCCCGAGCGCCAGCGCGAGGTCGAGGGGGGCTTCGACGCCGTGCTCCTCGACAGCCGCGGCACCCTCGAGTTCACCCTGTTCCGGAAGAGCATCAGCGACCTGCTCCTCGAGCGCACGCTCGCCGCGTCGAGCGGCTTCGCCACCGAGATCTTCAACGGCGGCCGGCTGCGCACGAGTGGCGTCGAGGTCGCGCTCGGCGTCGTGCCGGCGGCCACCGACGACCTGAACTGGCTGCTCCGCACCACCTTCTCCTCCACCAAGAGCAAGATCGTCGAGCTCCCGGTGCCGATCTTCCGCGCCGGCGGCTTCGGCACCGCGCTGGGCGCCTATCAGATCGAGGAAGGGGCGTCGGCCACGCAGATCGTCGGCAACGACTCCCTCCCGGACGGCTCGCGCATCGTGCGCAAGGTGGGGGACGCCACCCCCGACTTCACGATGTCGTTCAGCAGCGACGTCACCTGGCGCCGCTTCCGGCTGTACGGGCTGGTGGACTGGCAGCAGGGGGGCGACATCATCAACCTCACCAAGTTCCTGTACGACCTGGCGCAGAACACCGCCGACTACGCCGACCCCATCACCGTCGGGGATCGCGAGACCACCGTCGGGGCGTACCGACTGGAGGTGTTCGGCAACCAGACGGCGGTCTACCTGGAGGACGCCTCGTTCGTGAAGCTGCGCGAGGTGACGCTCTCCTACGAGCTCCCGCCCGATCTCCTGGGCCGCGTCTGGGGCACCGCGCGCACGGCGCGGCTGAGCCTCAGCGGGCGCAACCTGCTCACCTTCACCGACTACACCGGGCTCGACCCGGAGGTGAGCAACTTCGGCAACCAGAACATCGCCCGGAACATCGACGTCGCACCCTTCCCGCCGAGCCGCAGCTTCTGGTTCGGCGTCGAGATCGGCTTCTGACCGCGGCCAGCGAGGACCAGAGCCATGCGCACATCGCGCCTTCGTCCGGTGCTCCCGCTCCTGCTCGCCGTCGGCGCCGTCGGCGCCGCCGGCTGCAGCGATCTCACCGTGCCGGACTACAACAACGCCAGCCTCGAGGACCTCGAGACGAGGCCCACGCCCACCACCGTCGCCCAGGCCGCGACCGGGATGCTCATCGGCGCCCGCACGCAGATGGGCGCGCAGAACGGCTACGTCTCGCTGCTCGGCATCCTCGGGCGCGAGTCGTACAACGTGGATCCCGCCGACCCGCGCTTCATCACCGAGATGCTCATCGGGCCGCTGGATCCCGGGAGCCCGGCGTTCGGCGGCAACCTCTTCGCCCTCTTCTACCGCGACATCCGGCTGGGCAACACGCTGCTCGGCGCGCTCGACCGCGTGGCCGGCATGGCCGACGCCGACAAGGAGGCCGTGCGCGGCTTCGTGAAGACCATGCAGGCGCACGACTTCCTGATGGTGATCAATACCCGCGACGACCTCGGCGCGCCGATCGACGTCGGCACCGACCCCACTGGCCCGCCGGCGCCGATCGCATCGACGGCCGACGTGTTCGCGCACATCGTGCAGCTCCTCGACGAGGCGCGCACCCACCTGGAGGCCGCCGGCCCGCAGTTCCCCTTCGCGCTCGGGCCGGGCTTCGACGGCTTCGACACGCCGGACACCTTCCTCCCCTTCAACCGCGCGCTGAAGGCGCGCGTGGACGTGTACATGGGGAACTACGCCGCCGCGCTGACCTCGCTCGGCGAGTCCTTCCTCGACACCGACGCGCCGCTCACCCTCGGCGTGTACCACGTCTACAGCACCGCGTCGGGCGACGTGCAGAACGACCTCTACGACCCCTCGGGACGCGCCATCCTCGCGCACCCCTCCATCGTCACCGACGCGCAGCACCGCGCCGACGGCAGCCTGGACGCGCGGGTGGGACGCAAGGTCGCGCGGCTGGACGCGCCGCACTCCGTGCAGGGGATCACCACCGACGTCCTCTTCACCGTCTACGGCTCCAACACCGCGCCCATCCCGATCATCCGGAACGAGGAGCTGATCCTGCTGCGCGCGGAGGCCAACATCGGGCTCGGCGACCTGCCCGCGGCCCAGACCGACATCAACTTCATCCGCGTGAACTCGGGCGGGCTGCCGCCCATCACGCTCACCGATGCGGACGCCGCGCTCGACGAGCTGCTCTACGAGAAGCGCTACTCCCTGCTCTTCGAGGGCGGCCACCGGTGGATCGACGCCCGGCGGTACGGCCGGCTGGGCACCCTCCCGCTCGCCGTCTCCACGCACACCGTGCAGAGCCGCTTCCCCTTCCCCGAGGCGGAGTGCCTGGCGCGCTCGCCCACGCCGCCCGAGGGGTGCTGAGCGCGACGAGCGCCGGACCGGGAGGGGGAGTGCGCACCGGGGGCGGACGCGATCGCGTCCGCCCCCGGTGTCGCCTTCCGGCGCGCGTGACACCGCGACGATCGCCGCGCGGCGACCCCGGGCTCAGGGCGGCGCGGTCGGCAGCCGCGCCAGCAGGCTGTCGCGCAGCGTCCCCAGCGCGCGCGTCCGTGCGTCGCGGATCGCCGCCGGCATCCCGGCGAGGAACTGGTACAGATCCGCCGACACCACCACGCTGCGCCCGCGGCTTCCCGTCTCGTCACGCGCGCGGAACAGCACCGCCCCCACCTGCCCGTAGGTGCCGAGGTGGGCGAGCAACCCGGTACCCACTCGCCCGTCGCCGGGGAGGCTCACCAGGGCGGAGAGCCCGTAGTACATGCGGCGCGACGCGGTGTACCGGATGATGCCGATCGGCTCCACCGTGATCGCGTCGGTGCGCTCCAGCCGCTCCAGCTCGTCCAGCGCCGGGGCGCTCAGCTCGAGGGCGAGCGCGGGGTGCAGCACCACCAGCTGCGTGCGCGGCGGCGCGATGGCGCTCGCGTCGAAGCGCGCGCCGTTGATGGCCAGCTCCCAGGGGTACTGCGAGTAGCCCGTCTCGCCGTAGGCGTCCCACTGGCGCGCCGCCGCCTGCAGCGCCGCCGTCGCCTCGGCGCGCGCCAGGCCGCCGTAGGCGGCGAGCATCCGCCCGATCGCCATCGCGCGCCAGCAGAGCGCCCGCCGCGCCGGCCCGGGGAGCGCGCCGAGCGCGATCGGCTCCGGTCCGCGGACGAAGAGCACGTACGCCGACTCGGGCTCCACCGCGGTGGGCGGCGTGATGCGGAAGCGCTCCAGCGTCACGCCCCGAGCGAGCGTGCGCAGCCGCGCCGGGTCCGCGGACGCCGCGACGAAGGCCAGCTCGTCGCGCAGGGCCTGGAGCTGTCGCCGGAAGGTTTCCCATGCCGGTGCGGGGATGCGCGTCTCCGCGGCGACGTCGGCGACGAGCGAATCGGCCAGGACGAGCCACTCGCCGGCGGCGATCCGCGGCAGCATCCCCGCGTACGCCACGTCCGGGTGCGCGCCTCGCGCCGCCGCACCCAGCGCCGCCGTGTCCATCGCGCTCACCACGCGGTAGTCGCAGTCCTGCGCGACGGGTCCCTGCGCGAGGGCGGCCGAGCGCGGCGCGAGCGCCAGCGCCGCCGCGCTCAGCCCGGCGGCCAGCCGCCTAACGGCACGCATCGGCGGCCTCCCGGGCCGCGGCCAGGAACTGCGCGCCGGCGATGACGAGCGCCGTCGGGTCGGCACCGGTGCCCGCCAGGGCGATGATCCGCGCGGCGGTGGCCTTGAACGACAGCAGCTCCCGGGCGCACGGGGGTTGCGGCTTCGCGTCGTAGGTTCGCCTCGCCGCCTCCCACTCCGCGTCCGTCACCGCCCATCGGCCCACGAGCGCGCGCAGGATCGGCACGTGCACGCGCGGATCCTCGAGGTAGTGCTCGAGGGTGTGGACGTTGAAGTCGAGCACCTGCTCGCCGCTCTCCACCCTCACGTAGCGCGCTCCCCAGCCCACGGGCGCGAACGGCCGCACCACCGGGAACGGGTCGAACCGGTGGCGGAAGTCGTAGTAGGCGTCCACGTACGACGGCCCCGGGCCGGCGGTAGGGGGGTGCACGACGGAGCGATACACCTTCGGCTCCGTCTCCAGCACGCGCGAGACGTTGGCGCACATGAAGAGGTTGGCGAAGGTGAAGCTTCCGGCCATCCACGCCTCGCTCGGCCCGTGCGGCGTCGGGATCGGCTGCCCGCCGAGCAGGGCCAGCGCGTCGTGCGCCACGGCCGTGCCGAGGCTGTGGGCCAGCACGGACGCTCCAATGAGCTGCCCGTCGCGCCCCGCCGCCTCCAGCGTCGTCGCGATCGCCTCGCGCACGCGCAGCCGCACCTCGGCGGTGACGATCGAGAAGAAGCGATAGAGCACGACATCGACGAGATGCGTCCAGAAGACGTTCCGCTCGGTCTCGTCGGCCCGCTCGAGCCAGCCGAGAATGCCGGCCAGGTCGACGCCGAGCTCGCGCGCCCGCGCGCCGAGCGCCTCGGCCGAGCTCCCCCACTGGCCGAGGTAGCGATCGAAGATGTCGTCGTAGCGGACGGGCACGACGGCGACGTGCCGGTCCAGCCCTCCGTGCTCGGTGAGCCAGGAGTAGCCGTAGGCCTCGGCGGCCCCGGCGAGCCGCGCGACGGCCTGGCCGGCCCAGTCCACGGGGTGGCGTCCCATGCCGTGCACGACGAACAGGATGCTGGGCACTGGAGCCTCGGCTGAGGGGGCGTGCCGCGCGGCGGACCGGCGGATCGGTCGACGCCGTCCACGGCCAACGTGGCACCAGAGGCTGGTCGGCGTCAATCTCGGACCGCCGGCCTCCGGACGGCGGCGATCAGATCTCGAGCAGGTCGCGCCCCACGATCAGCGTCCCGGCGAAGTGGGGGCGCACCGCGTCGCGCCACACCTCGTCGGGCACGAAGGGATGGCCGCCGGGGACGAAGTGCGAGAGCACCAGCGTCTTCACGCCCGCCTCGGTGGCGAGGCGTCCCACCTGCTCGGTGGTGGTGTGGCTCGCGAGGAGATGCTCGCGCAGCGTCGTCGCGTTCGGCTCGGTGGCGATCAGCCGCTCGATCGAGGGCACGTGCATCACCTCGTGCACGAGCACGTCGGCGCCGCGCGCGAGCGCCACGAGCGCCGGGGAGGGGCGCGTGTCGCCGGAGATCACGATCGAGCGATCGGGGCAGTCGAACCGGTACGCGAGCGCCGGCCGCACGGGCGGATGATCGACCACCGCCGCGGTCACTCGCACGTTGTCGTCCTGCATGACGACACCGCCCGCGGTGAGCTCGTGCGCCGCGATCAGGGGCGCCAGCGGCGGGCGACCCTCGTCGGCGATGCGCGTGCGGATGTCGGTCTCCTGCATGGCCAGGAACTGCCGCGTCATCCCGGCCAGCGGCGGCGGCCCGTAGCTGTCGACGCGGGTGGTGAGGTCGGTGGCCCAGCTGAGGAGGAGCAGGTTGCCGTAGTCGGCGTTGTGGTCGGAGTGCTGGTGGGTGAGGAAGACGGCGCGGATGGACGAGAGCTTCAGCTGCGCCAGCACCATCTGGCGGGCCACGCCGTTGCCGCAATCGATCACGTACGAGGCGCCGTTCACCACGATGACCTGCGCCGGCGCCGCGCGGTTCGGCTTCGGCGTGGGACCACCCGCGGTACCGAGCAGGATCAGGCGCGAGCGCGACGGCTGCCGGCCGGGGTCGTCGCCCCCGACGGGCGCTCCGTCGTGGATGGCCCCGCGCCGTCCCGGTGGTAGCCCGGCCAGCAGGAGCGCGCCGCCCGCGCCGAGGAACTGGCGTCGCGTGAGGCGCTGCACGGTCGGAGCGGTCATGGGAGCTGGGATGGAAGCTGGATGTGCGATGCGGGGCGGCGCGTGACGATCACCTCGTCGCGAGGCCGGCAGCGACGACGAGCGGCCGCGCAACGTACCGCGGGCGTGGCGCCGGACGCCAACCGCCCGGGCCCGGGAAGCATGGCGGCACGCATCCTCACGGGTGCGCTGCCGCGCTCGACAGGACACCCACTTGAGCGATGGCGGTCATGCGATCTTCGGTGTATATTCGGTATGCGCGGCCGCTGGGAATGCCGCGGTCCAGCGCCCGTGCCACCCCCGGATCGACCCGGGCCCGTCCGCGCGTCAGTGCCCATGCTCGCGGCACGCAGGGGAGGGACCGATGTCCATGCCCGTGAAGGTCGCCGTCTTCTACCAGGGCGAGACGGAGCTGGTGTGTCGGCTCGCGCTGGCCGCTGCCACCGGCGTGGAGGACGCCGACGGCGAGGTGCGCCTACGCAGCCTCGGCCGTCCGGTACCGTCCGCGACGATCTACGCGCGGCCGGAATTCGTCCGAGTCCTCCGCGCCCTCGAGCGCACCCCCGACGCGAGTCCGGCGGACCTGGCGTGGGCCGACGCGGCCCTCTTCGGTACGGCGACGCCCTACGGGATGACGCTGGATCCGCTCACGCGCTTCATCGATGCCACCGTGCCGCTCTGGCGTGTCGGGACGCTCGCCGAGAAGGTGTACGGCGGCTTCACCGCCGCGACGGCGGCCCACGGCCGTCCCGGGCGCCGGCTGGTCTCGCTGACCGACGTCTTCCACCACTGGGGTGGGATCATCATCCCGCTCGAGGGACGCGATCCGATCGGAGGACAGCCCGGCGAGCGGGACGGCATCTCACCGCTGGCGGCGCACCGGTCGCCGGTCGAGGCCGAGCTCGCCGCCGCGCGCCGGCAGGGCCGGCGGGCGACCGAGATCGTGCGTGCGCTGAAGGCGAGGCACGTTCGCTTCGCCGATGTCGCGTGACCGGGCGGGCCGCACCGTCGGGGGGCCTCGCTGGAGGTACGGATCCGTGATGCGCACGGCCCCGCCCTACCGCCGCTTGCGCTTCGCCGTCGGATGTCGCCGCCGGACGGGACGGTGCTCGCCCTTGTCCGTTTCCGCCTCCGTCTCCGCCTCCCCCTCCGACATGTCTCCCTCGTCCGGCACCTCGTCCCACGCCGCGCGGAGCTCCTCGATGGCGCCGAGCATCGCGTCCCGCATCACACCCTGGCCACGCGCCACGCCCTCCCGGAGGCTCTGCATGTAGCGCTGCGTGGCGGCCTCGGCGCGGCCGCGGACGTCCACCTCGGCGATGCCGGTGCGCAGGTTGTCGAGGTAGGTGCGCCATACCTCCTCCGCCCTGCGCTGCCCCGCCTCCTGGGCCTCCTTGAGCGTCACGAGGAAGGCGGCCTGCGCCTCCTCCACGCGCCGCTGCGCGTCGCCGCGGCCCCACACGTCCTGCAGCGTCGCCATGTACTCCTCGTAGGCACGCTGGCTGCGCTGCGGCGTGTCCGGATCGTGCGACGGGTCGGAGAGCGCGGCCGTGAACCGCAGCTGCGCGTCCTGCACGCGACGCTGCACGTCCGGATCGTCCCAGAGCTCCCGCTGCCGCTGCACGTAGGTCTGGTAGGCCTCCAGGCTGCGCGCGGTCAGGTCGCTCTGGCCCCACACGGCCTGCAGCGACTCGACGAAGGTGCGGTATGCCTCGAGGCTGCGGTTCTGCACCTCCTGCGACGCGTCGGCGAGCGCCCGCACGTACTCGTTGTACGCATCGGCGTAGTGCTGCTGCAGCGCCGCCTGCCCTTCCTGGAGGGCGGACAGGTACCGGCGGTTCGCCTCGACGACGGACTGCCCTACACGCTCCGCCGTCTGCCATGCGGCCGCGGACGTCGCGTCGAGGGTCGCCGCGCTCGCGCTCTGCTCTTCTGACATGCGTCGCTCCGGTCTGAGATCGTGGACGGAAGATCCGGCCTCTGCGACGCGGCGCGGTGCGGGCACGGTGCCGCTCGGCGAGGTCGCCAGTCGCACGGCAGCGTGGGGCGAACACCCCGGTGTGGGGGACGCGGCACGGCGGCGGGGACGAGCGCGGCGCGGGAGCCGTCGGGTGCGGCACGGCCGAGGACCATTGCGCGATCGCGCGCGCATGCGCGCGGTCCAGTGGCGCGGCGACATCGTGGCGCATCCGCTGCCGGCTGGAGGCCCTCACCCCGTGAGGTGCCGCCG
>DASTRO010000053.1:0-14505 GCA_035761165.1 Gemmatimonadaceae bacterium
ACCCACGTCGCCGAAGCGCTCGCGGGCGCGACGGTAGGCGCCGGTGTCGGTGAGGCCACCAGCGCGCAACTTCTGCTCGCGCATGGCCAGGTGGAAGGCGATCTCGTCGTCCAGCTCGCGCTCCGCCTGCGCCCGGCTCGGCGGCAGCCGGAAGGCGCGCCGCCAGCCGCCCCGACGCGGCTCCTCGGAGGGTGTCATGCGACCTCCGGCGCCGTGGCGCGCAGCGCCCGCGCGATCGCCTCGGCGTAGCGGTGCCAGAGCGGGGCCTCGGTGCGCAACTGCGCGCGCCCGGTGGCGGTGAGCTGGTAGAACTTGGCGCGGCGGTTGTTGTCCGAGATCCCCCACTCGGTGCTCACCCACCCCTTCCGCTCCAGACGGTGGAGGGCCGGGTAGAGGGTGCCCTCCTCGATGAGGAAGGTGGCGTCGGTGGCGTGCTCGATCCACTCGACCACGCCGTAGCCGTGGCGCGGCCCCCAGCTCAGCGCCTTGAGGATGAGCAGGTCCAGGCTGCCGCGCAGGACATTCAGTTCGGAATCGGCCATGATCTCCCCTGGTGAGGCCAGGGCAATCATAGGTTCGCTACCCTGGTGATGCAAGGGGAGCGATGGCGGGGCAGGAGCCGGTGCCGGGCGACGGCCAGCGGCCCGGTGGCTGGCGGGTGGGGAACGGCACCGGCAACGGCGACGCAACCGGATGGCCGCTCGCCACTCGCCGTCATTCAGTGCCCCATCAGTCCGGCGCCAGGGCCGAGAGCAGGTACACCAGGCTCGCCGTGCCGTCGAGGATCGGCTCGTTCGTCGAGTAGTCGCCGAAGTCGTCGTGGTAGACGATGAAGCCGGTGTTGAAGGGCGCGTACTCGTCCGCCTCGCGCAGCGCGATCCCCTTGAGGTTCAGGTAGATGGAGCGGTACACCGGACCGTCCACCAGCCCGCCGGTGAGCGTCTGCACGCCGAGCTGATGGGCCACTACCGAGTGCGGGTCGCGCGGCCAGCTGCCGCCGGAGGGGAGCCCGATGACCATCGACACGCCCCATGGGTTCGTACCGAAGAGCCAGTCCACCGCCGCCGCCTCGTACTCGCGAAAGCGCTCGTCGCCCGTCATGCGACGGTAGAGCAGCGCCTGGGTGGCGAAGGCGGTCATCAGGTCGTTGGAGCACCAGATGAAGGGGATGCCGACGCGGAAGCCGTTCCCGGCCCGGGCGACGACGCGCTCCAGCCCCTGGCGGTAGCGCTCGGCCATGGCGCGGCGGAGCGCGCGGCCGTCGCGGTCGTCGGGGGCGGTGCGCCAGGCGGCGTAGTGGCCCAGGTTCACCCACGGGAACCACTCGTAGTGCCGCGCCGTGTCGGCGCCCATCCACGGGGTCACCGGCTCGCGCGCGGCGTACTCCTCGGCGTCCACGAGATACCGGGGGTCGCTCGTGAGGGCGTGGAGCTGCGCGGCCGCCAGCTCCATGTCGTCCACCCAGTTCTCCTCTTCATAGAAGTACGGGGCGACGCCGGGCGCCGTCTGGCAGACGCCGGGCTGCCGGCGGCCGCGCGCATAGGCCCCGATGGCCTTGCCGCGCAGCACGGCCGCCGCGTCGGGCTCGCCCTTCGCGAACAGCTCCGCGGCCAGGGCGAAGGTGGAGGCGTACTTGCCGGCGGTGGAGGCCAGCCCGGTCGAGCGGTTCCGGTAGGCGAAGAGCCCCTGCGGCTGGCCCGTACACGGGTAGACCGGCCGCGCCCCGCCCTTGCCCCAGCCGTAGTCGGAGGAGTCGGTGGTGGGGAGGTCGAGGAAGCTGTGGTCGCGGTCGTCGCCGAGCTGGTTGTACATGGCGTCGCCCGGGAACATGCGGAGCAGCCAATCCAGCCCGTGGCGCGCCTCGTCGAGCACGTCGGGGACGCCGTTGGCGCCGGGCGTCCCGTTCGCCTGGAAGGCGTCGCCGAAGGCGCGCGGATGATCGCGCCAGGCGGCCAGCAGGGCATGCGTGGCGGTGGCCGAGGTGGTGACGTACTGCAGGTAGTCGCTGGCGTCGGCCCAGCCGCCGCTCACCCGCACCGTGTCGCCGGCGCGCACGGGGTCGTCGACGACGATGCCGTCGTGGACGTGCACCGAGTCGCGGAAGAGGGGGTTCCACCCGGAGCGCTGCTGCCGGAGGTAGTAGAGGAGCGTGTCGGCGGCGCCGGCGTAGGCGCGGCGGTCGACGCGGATGGCGGGGGAGGTGATCCGCTCGCCGTCCGCCAGCGCCACCACGCGGTAGCGTCCCTCGCGGCGGAGGCCGGAGAAGTCCAGCCGGAAGGTGGCGGCGCAGGGGCCGAAGGGCCCACTGGCCGTCGCGGACGACGGCCCCGCCACCACACGCCCCGCCTCGTCCTGCACGGTGAACGTCCCGACGACCACGCTGTCGAGCGCGCAGGCGACCGCGCTCTTGGGCGCGTCCGGCAGGTACCCGAGCTGGTTGACGCGGATGACGATGCGCGGGGCCACGACCCCACCCGCCGTGGCCCCGCCGGTCTGCGCGGCGACGGCGAGGGGGAGGGGGAGGCTGGCCAGGGCGAGGAGGAGGAGCGGGCGAGGCATGCGGAAGGGGGCGGGGACGGGCGCGCGGGGCGGCGGGGCGGCAGCGCGTGCAGCCAGTATAACTTCCGGTACCGGGAGGTCGGGGAGCGCGGCGCGTCCGATCCGGAGCGGCGCGGGGCCCCCCCCGAATCACACGATGCGTGGCTCGGAGCGTGAGTGCATCATCGTTCCAGCGCCGGCCGCATCACCGCGCCCGCGGGCCGGCGCCGCCGGGCTTGTAACCCCCGCGCTCCCACGCCGTACGGCGGGACGTACCTCGACGGTCATCGGAGGCTGTTCGACGGTCTCCGTCCCGGCCCGTGCCTGCACGGGCCGTTCGTTCTCAGCTCACCGCTCCGCGGTTCCTGCTCATGCCGCTGTTCGAAGCCGTTCGCCTGGCCCTCAGTCAGATCCGTGCCCAGAAGCTGAAGAGCTTCTTCACCCTGCTCGGCGTCACCATCGGCACCATGTTCCTCATCGCCGTCGTCTCGGTGGTGAACGGCATGGGGCGCTACGTCGAGCAGGACTTCGCCGCCAAGTTCCTCGGCGTCAACACCTTCAATCTCCGGCGCTTTCCCGACATCAACCTCGGCGACGTGACCGAGGCGCAGTGGCGCGCCTGGCAGCGTCGTCCGAAGATCACCGAGGAGGACGCCTACGCAGTGCGCGACGCGCTGCCGCCGGACACGCGCTGGGCGATCGACGCGGTGAACTGGATGACGCCGAAGACGCGCTACGCCGTGCAGACGCCGCAGATCCTGGTGCACGCGGCGACGCCGGAGCTCTTCCGCATCAAGGACCTCGTCGTCGAGCGCGGGCGCGCCTACACCGAGCAGGAGGAGGCGCTCGGCGCGCCGGTCGTCGTCATCGGGCGGGAGGTGGGGGAGTACTACTTCCCCGGCCTCGACCCGCTCGGTCGCGAGATCCGCTTCGACGGCGTGCCGTTCACCGTGATCGGGATCCTCGAGAAGCAGGGGAGCGTCTTCGGCCTCTCGCTGGACCGGCAGGCGGTGGCGCCCTACCACTCGCCGATGGGACGGATCATCACCCCCGGCGGCCGCGACATCTACGGCGTGGTGGTGAAGGCGGAGACGGAGGCGTCCCTGGCGGTGGCGCGCGAGAGCGTGCGCGAGGTGATGCGGCGCCGCCACGGGCTGCGCCCCGCGCAGGAGGACGATTTCGTCTTCGAGACGTCGGAGAGCGCGCTCGGGCAGTGGCAGACGATCAAGCGCTACCTGGTGATGGCGGGGATCGTGCTGCCGGCCATCGGGCTCGTCGTGGGCGCGATCGTCATCATGAACATCATGCTGGTGGCGGTGGCCGAGCGGACGCGGGAGATCGGGATCCGCAAGGCGCTCGGCGCCAAGCGGCGCGACATCCTGGCGCAGTTCCTCGTCGAGGCGGCCACACTGAGCGCCTTCGGGGCGATCCTCGGGATCGCGCTCGGCTACGGGCTGGCCGCGCTGGTCAAGGCGGCCACGCCGATGCCGGCGAGCGTCGCGACCTGGTCGGTGATCATGTCGGTGCTGCTCGGCGCCGGCGTGGGCATCGTGGCCGGCATCTACCCGGCGCGCCGCGCGTCGCGCCTCGACCCGATCCTGGCCATGCGGGCCGAGTGAGGAGCGACGGACGATGAGCATCGGCATGCACCTGCACAACCTGTTCGAGGGGGTCGTCATCGCCCTCGACGCCATCCGCTCCAACAAGGTGCGGGCGGGGCTCACCATCCTCGGCATCGCCGTCGGCGTCTTCGTCGTGACGGCGATGAGCGCGGCCGTGCACGGCATCAACGCCGGCGTCGCGCAGAGCATGGCCGCCGCCGGCCCGACCACCTTCTACGTCACGAAGTGGCCGGCGCAGATCAACAGCTGCAACGGCTCGGCGGACAGCTGCCCGTGGCGGCGCAACCCCGCGCCGACGCTGGAGGAGGTGGAGAGCATCCGCGCGCTCCCGACCATCGTCGGCGCGGTCGGGCACGTGAGCAGCTCGGCCTCGGCGAAGTACCAGGACCGCGAGCTCCCCGGAGTCGGCATCGACGCCTACACCTACGGCTGGAACGCGGTGGACGGCGGCACCATCGAGCCCGGCCGCTCCTTCACGCCACTCGAGCACCAGACCGCCAGCCAGGTGATCCTCATCAACGACAAGATGAAGGAGCGGCTGTTCGGCGAGAGCGAGGCGGTGGGGAAGACGGTCGCGGTGAACGGGCGCCCGTTCCTGGTGGTGGGCGTCTACCACCCGGTGGGGAACGTCTTCGCGGGGGGGAACAACTCCAAGGCGATCATCCCGCTGGAGACGGCGCGCCGCCGGCTGAACGTCACGCTCTTCTGGATGGACATGACGGTGAAGCCGCGCGACGGGGTGGCACAGGACGTGGCGATCGACGACGTGATCGCCGAGCTGCGCACCTCGCGCGGGCTGCGGCCGGCGCAGGAGAACACCTTCTTCGTGACGACGCAGGAGAAGGTGATGGAGCTCTACAACAGCATCGTCGGCGCGTTCTTCCTCGTCATGATCGTGCTCTCGGCGATCGGCCTGCTGGTGGGTGGCGTGGGGGTGGTGGCGATCATGATGATCTCGGTGACCGAGCGCACGCGCGAGATCGGGGTGCGCAAGGCGCTGGGCGCGACGCGCGGGACGATCCTCTGGCAGTTCCTGGTGGAGGCGGCGACACTGACGCTGATCGGCGCGCTGGCCGGGCTGGCGGTGGGCGGCGGGCTGACGTGGCTGATCCGCGTGGCGACGCCCATCCAGGCGTCGATCCAGCCGGTGGCGATCGTGCTGGCGATCGGGGCGAGCGCACTGACCGGGATCCTGTTCGGCATGCTGCCGGCCGCACGGGCGGCGGCGCTGGATCCGGTCGAGGCGCTGCGGTACGAGTGACGACGAGCGACGAGCGACGAGCGGCGAGCGGCGAGCGACGAGCGACGAGGGGCCCCGACGGGATGTCGGGGCCCCTCGCGCGTCGGGCGGGCCGCTCGACCGGGCTGGGGGCGTCGAGCGTCGAGCGTGCAGGGGGGGGTGAGCGGGAAGCGGTGAGCGGGTCGGGATCGCGGTGGCGCGGCGGCACCAGGCGCCGGGGCCCCCCCCGACTACCACGATAGTGCCGCTGCCGGCGCGGGCCGGCAGCCTCGCCTTGCATCCCGTACCCGCACGCCGCATCTGTAGCCGCGTCCCGGATCCCCCACACCCGCCCGTCCATGCTCCGCAGCGTCCTCGCCATCGTCGTCGGCTATCTCGCGAGCGCGGTGCTCGTGCTCATCGGCTTCACCGTCCTCGGCCGCCTGGCGCCCTCGGCCGTGTCGCTGGCCGGCCTGGCCGCCGAGCGCCGGCCGGGCATCGTCTTCGGTGTGCTGCTGATGGATGCCGTGATCGCCGTCGTCGGGGGGTACGTCACCGCCCTCATCGCCCGCCGCGCGCCCATCGGCCATGCGTTCGCGCTCGGGGCGCTCATGCTCCTGCTGGGGATCGTGACGTCGTGGGTGAGCCCCGAGCGCGAGCCCACCTGGTACGCCATCTGGATGCCCATCGTCGTCCTGCCGGCCGCCGTGATCGGTGGGATGATCCGCGCGCGCCAGACGCGAGGCGGGCCACGGCTGCATGTGTGGAGTTAGCGACGAGCGACGAGCGACGAGCGACGAGTGACGAGCGGGGGCCTCGGGCTGGCCAGTACTGGCGTCCCGAGGGGTGCGCGGGTCACTCGTCGCTCGTCGCTGATCGCTGTTCTACGGTACTCGCTCCAGCATCGCCGCCGCCTCGGCGTAGGCGCCGGCGCCGAGGTGGGCGCAGAGGCGGGCGAGTGGGGCGGGGCCAGCGTGTTGCAGCCAGAGCTTCACGTGCGGCGGATAGCCGCTCTCGGCCACCACGGAGAGGAAGCCCGTGCGGGAGATCACGCCGCGGGCCGTGCGCTCGACGATCGTGCAGAAGCGCTCCTGGTCCAGGATGAGCGGTAGCAGTTCCAGCGTGGTCGCGCTGCCCGCGTTCTCCAGGGCGCGGACGAGGCGGTCGGCGGCGCGGCGCAGTGTGGGCTCGTCGGCCTCCGGTGCCGTGTCGAAGAGGTGGATGAGGCGCCAGTAGAGGCGCGTATCGTCAGGGGCGTCCTCCCACGGCCGCGCGTCGCTCTTGGCGACGTCGAGCGGATCGGCCTCGAGCGCCGGCAGGAACGACTCGCGAAGGGCGTCGAAGGTGAGCTCGCCGTCGGCGAAGCTGCGCAGCCGGAGGGCCAGCTGGTCGAGCGTCATGCGCCGCGCGCCATGCCCGATTCGTGCCGCCGGCTCCGGAAGGGCGGGAGCGGCGCCGGTGGCGCATGCCCGCGGACGCCCCCATTGCGCCCGCAATGGGGCGTCCGGAACGCGGGGCCGGCGGTGTCACCGCCGGCCCCGCGTCGCATCCTCGCCCCGCCGCGCGTGACGCGTCGCCGGGAGCGCTCAGCCGCTGCGCCGCCGGCGCCGCGCCGCGGCGAGCGTGCCGAGCAGCCCGGTGGCCGTCAGCAGCACCGTGGACGGCTCCGGCACCACGCTCGGCGGCGGCTCCTCGGCCAGCCCCTCGATGCCGATCGTGATGCCGCTCCAGAACTCCCCGCCGACCGTCGTGAAGCTCAGGCTGGTGAAGGAGCCGTTGAAGCGCACCGTCCCGTTCCCTTCCAGCCCGCGCACGCCGTTGGGGTCGCCCGGCAGCGGCACCAGCGGCCCACCGCCGAACGACGCGCTCGCCCCGCCGGCCACGATGGTCGGCTCGGCGCTGAAGATGTAGTCGACCGGCAGGCCGGGGCGGCCGGCGCTCACGATGCTGATGAAGGGGTTCAGCACCGGTGTCGCGAAGGTGAAGGTGCTCGTGATCCCCAGCCCGCCGTTCAGCGCGATGATGTCGCTCGAGATGGGCGCGGCGTCGGTGAGCGACGCGCCCAGGAAGGTGCTGCGCGGCATCCAGAAGTTGGTCCCGCCCGTCGTCTGCGTGAAGGCGACCTCGCCGCTGTAGCTGATGCCCACCGGCGTGCCCTCCACCAGGATGGAGCCGGTCACGGTCGCCGTGTTGCCGACGATCGGGGTGGCGGACAGCCAGTCGGTCCAGTTGATGGCCTGGGCGGCGGCCGTCGCCGGCCCGCTCGCGAGGGCCCCGGCGGCGATGGACAGGATGGTCGGGACGTCTCGCCATCGACACGATCTCATGCCCCCTCCTGCGCTGACGTGCGGGCGCACCGCCGCTCCTGGCCCCGTGCACGGCGATGGCCGGCTCGCTAGGGACGCACGGGGCTCCCAATGATGGGAGAGCCGGTGGGGACTGCAAGCGGGCTGGGCGCGGGGGGGCGGGGGGCCAGGGACCAGGACCGGCCTCGGGACGCTACCAGGCGCAGCCCCTGCTTCCTGCTTCCTGCTTCCTGGTCCCTCACATCATGGCGCGTGGCCAGCCGCCCGCTCCCACTCCATCAGCGGCGCGTCGAGCACCGCCTCCTGCACCGCGTCGGCCACGTCGCGGCGGAGCGCGGCGTGGGTGGTGGTGGAGCCCTCGGAGTTCACGCGGTTGGTGAGGACGATGACGAACAGCCCACGCTCCGGATCCACCCAGAGCGAGGTGCCGGTGAAGCCGGTGTGGCCGAAGCTGCGCGCCGAGAAGTGGCGCCCGGAGCTGGACGGCGGGGAGGGGGTGTCCCAGCCGAGGGCGCGGCTCGAGCTCTCGTCCTGCCGTGCCGTCCAGCGCGCGATCGTCGCCGGGTGGAGCAGGCGCACGCCGCCGTACTCGCCGCCATTGAGCAGGAACTGCGCGAACACCGCCAGGTCGGCGGCCGACGAGAAGAGCCCCGCGTGGCCGGAGACGCCCCCCATCGCCCACGCGTTGCCGTCGTGCACCACGCCCCACAGCAGTCCGCCGCGCACCGTGTCCACCGCCGTCGCGGCGATGCGCGGCCGGAGCGACGGGTCGGGGAGGAAGTGCGTGTCGTGCATGCCGAGCGGGGCGAAGATGCGCCGCTCGCAGAAGACGTCCAGCGGCTCGCCGGTGATGCGCTCGAGCACCTGCTGGAGGACGATCATGTCCCAGTCGCTGTAGACCATCTCGGTGCCCGGGACGGACTTCAGCGGGCGTCGCGCGATCTGCTCCAGGTACTGCGCGCGGCCGCGATAGTGCTCGTAGAGCGGCGCGTACGCCTCCAGCCCGCCGGTGTGCGTGAGCAGCATGCGCAGCGTGATGCGCGCCTTGAGCGTGTCGTAGGCGGCGAACTCGGGGAGGTAGTGCGCCACCGTGCTGTCGACGTCGAGTAGGCCCGCCTCCTCGAGCATCATCGCCGCGGTCGTCGTCGCGACCACCTTCGTGAGCGAGGCCAGGTCGAACATCGTGCGCGCGTCCACGGCCGGCATCCCCGGCGCCCAGTCGATGTGCCCGTAGCCCTTCAGGTGCACCAGCCGCCCGTAGCGGCCGACGGCGATGGCCACCGCCGGCGCGGTGCGGCGCGCGATCGCCGCGGCGGCGATGGAGTCGAGCTCGTGGTTCAGTCGCGGATCGAGCCCGACGTCGGCCGGCCGCGCGCTGACCAGGGTGCTCAGCGTCGCCATGCGCCGGCTCGCGGGCGCGAGGTCGGGGCGCACGGGATGGCAGGCGACGATGGCGAGGAGGGCGACGAGGGAGAGGCGGGCACCGGGGAGCGGGCGGCGTGAGGGCATGCGGCAGATCGGCTGGCGGAGCGGCGGGGAGGACACGTCGGACCACCGCGCGCGGCGATCCCACGTCCTCGCAAGATGACCGCGAGTCGGCGCGGGTTCCAGCCGCGACGCGCGCTCGCGCCGGCGCCGCTCTCGTCATCGTGGTCCTCGCGCTCTATGTTGCCCGACCATGAGCGTCCTTCCACGCCTCCGGGCCGCGCGGCTCGGCCGACTCGTCGCGACCGCCGCCTGTGCCGTCGCCGCCGCCTGTCACCACGTGCCGTCCGGCGAGCGCGGTGGCGCGATCCGCGTCCTCGTCCTCAACATGCACGCCGGCACGGACGCCGCGGGGCGCGACAACCTGGATCGCGTCGCCGCGCTGGTGCGCGAGACGGGCGCCGACCTCGTGCTGCTGCAGGAGGTGGACAGCGCCGTGGCGCGCTCCGGCCGCGTGGACCAACCGGCCGAGCTCGCGCGGCGCACCGGCTTTTACGCGCGCTTCGGCAACGCGCTCGCCTACCAGGGCGGCGGCTACGGCGTGGCGACGCTCTCCCGCTGGCCGATCACCGACGCGCGCCTCGTGCGGCTGCCGGTGGACCCGCCGCAGGAGCGCGCCGGCGGCTCGCACGAGCCGCGCGGCGTGCTGGAGGTGACGGTCGCCGCGCCGGGCGGCCCGCTGCACGTCCTCAACACGCACCTCGATCCCAGCGCCGACGACCACTGGCGGCGGCAGGAGGCGGACTCGGTGCTCTCGCTCGCGCTCACCGCGCGCGCCGGCGGCGTGCTGCCGGTGCTCGTTGGTGGCGACTTCAACTCCACGCCCGACAGCGAGGTGCAGGCGCGGCTGCGCGCCGGCGGGCTCAGCGACCTCTGGCCGACATGCGGCGAGGGCGACGGCCTCACCTATCCCGTAGAGCAGCCGGTGAAGCGTATCGACTATCTGTATGCGCTCGGCGGGATGACGTGTGAGCGGGCGCGCGTGCTGGAGAGCGACGCGTCGGACCATCGCGGGGTGCTGTTCACGGTGTGGCTGGCACGGTGAACGGCGACTGCGGACAGGATGAACGGGATTGACGGGATGAACTGCTGACGGGAGGGAGAACGGACCCTGGGAATGGGGGCATGACACCGCGTCGCGATTCCAACTGCTGGTCACCCCTCCCCGCACTTTCGGTTCATTCTGTCCATCCTGTCGTCAGCCGTCAGCCATGACGTGGCGGGACGTCCGCGGCGCGGCGTGCGCGAGGCTCGTCGTGGCGCGAGCCGCTGGACAGCGCCGGTCCGCCGCACGACCTTGATCGCCCCGCCCCCCCCCGCCCCCGCGTTCGTCGTGCGACACCACACCGGAAGCGACCTCGTGCCCCTCGCCGCCCGTGCCGCGCTGCCGAGCCTCGTGCTCGCCGCCTCGCTCGCCACGTCCCTCGTCGCGCCCCTGGCCGCCCAGACGCCCGCGCGGCGTCCGATCCGCGCCACCGACATCTACCACGTGCGCGAGGTGAGCGAGCCGCAGCGCTCCCCCGACGGGCGATGGGTGGCCTACGTCGTCACCGTGCTGGATTCGGCGCGCGACCGCAGCACGAGCGATCTTTGGATGACCAGCTGGCGTGGCGACACCACGCTCCAGCTCACCTCCAGCCCGGAGAGCGAGGGCACGCCGCGCTGGAGCCCGGACGGCCGCTATCTCTCGTTCCTCTCGTCGCGCCCCGACGCGCACGACACGCAGCTCTGGCTGCTCGACCGGCTGGGCGGCGAGGCGCGGCGCCTCACCGACGTGAAGGGGGGCATCGGCGACTACGCCTGGTCGCCCGACGGGCGACGGCTCGTCCTGCTGGTCACCGACCCGGAGGACACGTCGAGCGCGCCGAAGCCGATCGTCGTCGACCGCTACGCCTTCAAGAGCGACGGCGACGGCTACCTCGGCGCGCGGCGCGACCATCTCTACCTCTACGAGCTGGCGACGCGCACGCTGACCCGGCTCACCTCGGGCCCGTACGACGACGAGGAGCCCGCGTGGAGCCCGGACGGCCGGCGCATCGCCTTCGTCAGCAAGCGCGGCGAGGATCCGGACCGGGCGGACGACACGAACGTCTACGTCGTCGAGGCGCGTGCCGGGGCGTCGCCGCGCCAGCTCACGACGTTCTACGGGCCGGACGAGGGGCCGCTGTCGTGGAGCCCCGACGGCCGGCTCATCGCCTATCGTCAGGGCGATGCGCCGCGCTTCAGCGCGTACGACGTCTTCCAGCTGGCCGTCGTGCCGGCGGACGGCGGCGCGGCGCGCCTCGTCGCGCCGGCGCTCGACCGCTCGGTGACGCGCCCCGTGTGGAGCGCCGACGGACGCACGATCGCGGTCGTCGTGGCCGACGACCGCACCCGCTACCTGGCGCGCGCGGGGGTGGCCGACGGCACCGTGCAGCGCGTGGTGGACGGCCAGCGCGTGGTCGGCGACTTCTCACAGGGGCCCGATGGGGACGTCGCGCTCGTCGTCACCAGCTCCACGCAGCCGGGGGAGCTGTTCGCGGCCGAGGGCGGCGCGCTGCGCCGGCTCTCGCACCAGAATGACCGCTGGCTGGCCGGCGTGCAGCTCGCCACCACGGAGGGAATCGAGGCGACGAGCGGCGACGGCACCGAGGTGCACGGGCTCCTGGTGAAGCCGGCGGGCTACGTGGCCGGCCGGCGCTATCCGACGCTGCTCCGCATCCACGGCGGCCCGAACTCGCAGGACCAGTTCGAGTTCCACCTGGAGCGCGAGCTGCTGGCGGCCAACGGCTACGTGGTGGTGACGGCGAACTACCGCGGCAGCACCGGGCGCGGCATGGCCTACGGCCACGCCATCGTCGCCGACTGGGGGAACAAGGAGGTGCAGGACCTGCTCGCCATCACCGACCGCGTGGTGGCGCTCGGCGTGGCCGACTCCACGCGCCTCGGCATCGGCGGGTGGAGCTACGGCGCGATCCTCACCAACTACGTGATCGCCAGCGACCCCCGCTTCAAGGCGGCGACGAGCGGCGCCGGCAGCTCGCTGCAGCTGGCGATGTACGGCACCGACCAGTACGTGGCCCAGTACGACGCCGAACTCGGGCCCCCGTGGAAGAACCAGGAGGCGTGGATCCGCGTCTCGTACCCGTTCTTCCATGCCGACCGCATCACGACGCCCACGCTCTTCCTCGGCGGCACCGCGGACTTCAACGTGCCGCTGCTCGGCAGCGAGCAGATGTACCAGGCCCTGCGCAGCCTCGGCGTGCCGACGCAGCTCGTGATCTATCCCGGCCAGCACCACGGCATCGCGCGCCCGAGCTTCAAGGTGGACCGGCTGCAGCGCTACGTCGCCTGGTACGACCGCTACCTCAAGCCCTCGAGCGGGGCGGCCGGCCGGTGACGCCCGACACCCGCGGCGCTCGTCCTTCCGCCGCGCCCGCCCGCGCGTAGCTTGGGCGTGGTCTCCCTCCGCGAGCCGCCCATGCTCCGAGCCATCCTCCGCCGCCACGCGCTGCTCGCCACCGCCCTGGCGCTCGGCGCCGCCCCGCTCGCCCGCGCCGTCGCGCAGGGCGGCGCCGAGCGCCCCTACGACGTCCTCATCACCGGCGGCACGGTGCTGGACGGCACCGGCACGCCGGGCGTGCGCGCCGACGTCGCCGTGCGCGGCGACCGCATCGTCCGCGTCTCCACCACGCCGCTGTCGCGCGACTCGGCGGCGCGCGTCATCGATGCCCGCGGGCTGGTGGTGGCGCCGGGCTTCATCGACCTGCACGCGCACCTCGACCCGCTGCTGCGCCTGCCGGACGCCGAGAGCGCCGTTCGGCAGGGCGTGACGACGGCGCTCGGCGGCCCGGACGGCAGCGCGCCCCTCCCGCTCGACCGCTACCTGGACTCGGCGCGCACCCTCGGCGTCGGGATGAACGTCGCCTTCCTCACCGGGCACAACACCATCCGCCGCCGCGTGATGGGCATGGCCGACCGGGCGCCGACGGCCGACGAGCTGGCGCGCATGCAGCGGATGGTGGCGGAGGCCATGGGGCAGGGCGCGTGGGGGCTGTCGACGGGGCTCAAGTACCTGCCCGGCGCCTACGCGAAGACCGACGAGGTGATCGCCCTCGCCCGCGTCGCCGCCGATTCCGGCGGCATCTACACGTCGCACCTGCGTGAGGAAGGGCTCGAGCTGATCGATGGAGTCGCCGAGGCCATCCGCATCGGACGGGAGGCGCACATCCCCGTCGTGCTGACGCATCACAAGGTGGTGGGGCAGCCGATGTGGGGGGCCAGCGTGCGCACGCTGGCGATGATCGACTCGGCGCGCGCCGCCGGCATCGACGTCGTGGCCGACCAGTACCCGTACACGGCGACCTACACGGGCATCGGCGTGCTGGTGCCGGCGTGGGCGATGGCCGACGGCGACAGCGCCTTCGAGCGGCGGCTGGCGGACCCCGCACTGCGCGACAGCATCGTGCGCGGCATCGTCTTCAACATCCTCAACGACCGGGGGGGCGGCGACCTGCGCCGCGTGCAGCTGGCGAAAGTGCCCTGGCAGCGCGACCTCGAGGGGCGCACGCTCGCCGACTGGGCCGTGGCGCGCGGCCTCGATCCGACGCCGGAGACCGGGGCCGAGCTGGTGATCGAGGCGGTGCGGCGCGGCGGCGTCTCGGCCATCTACCACGTGCTCGACGAGGCCGACGTGGAGCGCATCATGCGGCACCCGCAGACGATGATCGGCTCCGACGGGCGCCTCGTGAAGCCCGGCGAGGGGCATCCGCATCCCCGCTGGTACGGCACCTTCCCGCGCGTGCTCGGCGTCTACGCGCGCGAGCGGCACGTGCTGACGCTGCCGGAGGCGGTGCACAAGATGACCGGGCAGTCGGCGGCACGGCTCGGGCTGCGCGACCGTGGCCGTATCTCGCAGGGGAGTTATGCGGATATCGTCGTCTTCGACCCGGCGACGGTGAAGGACATGTCCACCTTCGAGGAGCCCCACCAGTATCCGGTGGGGATCCCGTGGGTGCTGGTGAACGGCCGCATCGCGGTGGAGGACGGGAAGTTCGCCGGCGTGCGCGCCGGGCGCGTGCTGCGTCGCGGCCCGGACGGCGTGCCGGTGCGCGATGCGGCGCGCCGCGCGCGGTGAGCGCGGCAGTGGATCATCTTTCGCGGCGGCCGGCGCGGGCTCGCCCGTCCGCCGCCGCACGGGCACGAGCACAGGAGCAGGGATGACGGATGCAGTGGGCACGACCCGCGGCGCGCCGGTGGACGCCGGGACGTCGATGGATCCGGCCGGCCGGCCGGCGAGCGGGGCGGCGGGGGCGACGGGCGTCGTCTACCTGAACGGCGCGTACCTGCCGCGCGA
>DASTRO010000054.1:0-24550 GCA_035761165.1 Gemmatimonadaceae bacterium
CGGCGCGCGGCGCAGATCCGCGGTAAGCCGTTCGCCGTTGCAGCGCCGGGCGGCGCATCATTCACGCCGCGCCGACGATGGCGCGGCCGAGGGCGTCGCGCGTGGGCTCGGTCTCGCGCACGCGCCCCGCGTGGACGGCGACGACACGGTCCGCGATGGCGAGCAGCTCGTCGAGGTCGCTGGAGTAGACGACGACGGCGGCCCCGTGATCGCGCGCCGCGCGCAGCCGCGCCAGCACGCTGGCGGCGGCGCGCACGTCGAGTCCGCGCGTGGGGCTCTCGGCGACGACGGCGGGCGGGCCGTCCCAGAGCTCGCGGCCGAGGACGAGCTTCTGCTGGTTGCCGCCGGAGAGCGTGGCGGCGCGCACCGCCGGGCCGGCGGCGCGCACGTCCAGCTCGCGGAGGATGGCAGCGGTGCGCGCCCGCATGTCGGTCCAGCGCACCCGACCGCGGCGCTCGCCGGCGCCGCGCAGGGCGACGTTCTCGGTGAGCGAGTGGTCGAGCAGGAGGGCGTCGCGGTGGCGGTCCTCCGGGATGAAGGCGACGACGGCCGGCCGGTGCACCTCGCCGCTCGTGGCGCGGAGCCGGCCGGCGAGGACGCGGAGGAGCTCGTGGTGCCCGGCCCCCTCGACGCCCGCGACGCCGAGGATCTCGCCGGCGCGCACGGCGAGCGTCACGTCGCGGAGGCGCGGGACGCCGCGGTCGTCGTGGTAGGCGGCGTGATCGAGGCGGAGGACGACGGGCGGCGATTCGATGGCGATGGCGCTGGATGGATGGTGCGCGGCGGGGACGGCAGGGCGATCGTGCTGTCGGGGGGGGGCCCCCGGC
Organism: Gemmatimonadaceae bacterium; assembly: GCA_035761165.1. Lineage (GTDB taxonomy): Bacteria > Gemmatimonadota > Gemmatimonadetes > Gemmatimonadales > Gemmatimonadaceae > CALCHX01. Next base: position 828 of record DASTRO010000054.1, read on the forward strand.
GCCGCGTCGGCATCCGGCACGATCGCCCGGCCCCCCGTTGTGATCGCCCGCGTGCTCGTCGCCGCCCGTCCCGGGCCGGCGTCGTCGGCCACCCCGATCTCCGCCGCCATCACGCGCTCGTCGGCGGACGACGCCGATCCGTCCGCCGCCCCCCGCGTCTGGGCCCGCGGCTCTTCCCACTCGTCCTCCGCGCCCAGCATCGCCCGCAGCAGCTCCGCTTCCGTCACCGAAGCCGCCGGTGCCGCCAGCGTCGTCGCGCCGTGCCGCAGCACGGTGACGTCGGCAGCGTACGCCAGCGCCTCGCGCAGCTTGTGCGTGATGAGCACCGCCGACCCGCCGCCGTCCACGAACCGGCGCACCCACGCCAGCAGCTCCACCGCCTCGGCCGGCGCCAGCACCGCCGTCGGCTCGTCCAGGATCAGGATGCGCGCGCCGCGTACGAGCGCCTTGACGATCTCCACCCGCTGCTGCGCCGCGACGTCCAGCTCACCCACGCGCGCCGCCGGATCGACGCGCAGCCCGGTGGCCGTGCCGACGTCGGCGATCTCGCGCGCCACGCGGCGCAGGTCCAGGCGGCCGCGCCGGCCGAGGGCGACGTTCTCGGCCACCGTCATCGCCGGCACGAGCAGGAAGTGCTGGTGCACCATCCCGATGCCGGCGGCGGTCGCGTCCGCCGGCGAGGACAGGGCGAGCGGGCGGCCGTGCACGCGCAGCGTCCCCGCGTCCGGCCGCAGGTGGCCGAAGGCGATGTTCACCAGCGTGCTCTTCCCCGCCCCGTTCTCGCCGAGCAGCGCGTGCACCGTGCCGGCGCGCAGGCGCAGCGACGCATCGCGCAGCGCGACGGTCGGCCCGAACCGCTTCGCCACGTGCTCGAGCACGAGCGCGTCCGAAGCGGGCCTGCCCGACGCGTTGGGCGCCGCCGGTGTGTTAGGCACGGGGTCGCCGGGGTGGGATGCGGTCGTGCGACGCCGCCGTCACAGCCCCGTCGGTGCCGCGACGAACGTCCACGGCAGCCCGAACTCGGCCTCGAGGTGCCGGGCGAGCGCCTGCACGCCGAGCGTCTCCGTGGCGTAGTGGCCGGCGTAGACGATCACCAGGTCGTGCTCCGGTGCCTCGACGGCGGAGTGGTGCGGGCCCTCGCCGCAGATGAAGGTGTCGACACCGGCCGCCCGCGCCTCGCGGATGCTGTCGGAGGTCCCCGTGGCGCCGGTGGAGATGGCCCACCGCCGCGTGCGGCGCGCCGGCTCGTGCGCGGAGGAGAGCGCGAGCCCGCCGTGCTCGCGCGCGAACGCCGCCGCCCGCTCGACGAGCGTGGACGTCGGCAGGTCGCAGGCGCCCTGCACGCCGATGGTGACTCCCTTGTACTGGCCGAAGCCGCCGTCCGGCTCGAGCTGCAGCGCGCGCGCGAGCAGCACGTTGTTGCCCAGCTCCGGGTGCAGGTCGAGCGGGATGTGCGACGCGTAGACGGCGACGTCGTGCTCGAGGAGCAGTCGCAGGCGTTCGTACGCGTACCCCACGAGAGGCTGCACGCCCCCCCAGAACATGCCGTGGTGCACGACGAGGAGGTTCGCGTCGGCCGCGATCGCCCCCTCGATCGTCCGGCGCGAGAAGTCCACCGCGGCGGCCACCCGCCGGATCGGCGACCGGTTGGCGAGCTGCAGCCCGTTGAGCGCCGTCGGATAGTCCGGCACGGTGGCGGTGGAGAGCAGCGCGTCCAGATGTGCGGCGACCTCGGCGGCGCTCGGGGCGGCGGTGGTGGGTGCGGACATGGACGGTGACGTGTTGGAAGCGACGGCGGCCGGGAGGATCACGATCGGCGACGTCGGTGAGGAGCGGACGACCGCGCGATTGCGCGCTGGGGGCAGTCAGTCGGCCGGCGCGGGTCCCCTCGGCGCCGGGGCCCCCCCCGATTCAACCTATCGCGTCCGGCGAGCCCGCGTGCATCACCATTTCCTCGCCGCGCGGTACCGACCACCGCGGTCGGTACCGCGCACGCTGATCGCTCAGCGCGGGTCGGGGTGCTCGCTGTCCGGCGCGGCGGGTGACGCGGGCCGGTCGAAGGCGTAGTCCAGCTCGGGCATCGCGAAGGTGCCCGCCTGCATCGTGGCCTGCAGCGAGTCCACGCGCTGCCGCAGGGCGACGGGGACGCGGTCGGCCAGCTGCGGGTTCGGCACCCAGTCCACCACGCGGTCGGCCGTGCCAAGCGCGACGACACGCGGCTGGAACTGCCCCGCCTTCACCTGGCGCGCGACGGTGAGCAGGGCGTGCGGCAGGTCGATGACGACGCTGCCCAGCGTCACCTCGGGGGCGACGCCGTTCTGGTTGGCGTTGGAGCCGATGACGAGGACCCCCGGATGCTCGCGCGCCGCCTGGAAGACGCCGAGCCCCGCCGCGTCGGCGTTCTGGAAGATGACGTCCACGCCACGGCCGATCTGGGCGAGGGCCTGCTCCTTCCCCGCGCCCACGTCCTCCCAGTTGCCGATGTAGGAGGTCACCACCCGCACGTCGGGCCGCACCGCTCGCGCGCCCAGCGCGAAGGCATCGAAGCTGGCCTTCACCGGCGGGAGTTCCGTGCCGCCGAGGACGCCGATGACGCCCGACCTCGTCACCCCCGCGGCCACCATCCCGGCCAGGTACGAGGCCTCCTCGAAGGAGAAGGTCATCCCGGCGACGTTGTCGCGCACCTGGTTGCCCGAGGTGGTGATGTAGAGCGTGTGCGGGTACTGCGGCGCCACGCGCACCGCCGCGTCCTGGAACTCGAAGCCGTGGCCGAAGACGAGATCGTACCCCTGCGCGCCGTACTGCCGGAAGTTCTCCTCGAATTCGGCGGGGGTCTTCGTCTGGATGTGGCTGATGTACGCGCCGAGGCTGTCACGGATGCGCAGGAGCCCGGCGTAGGCCCCGCCGTTCCACGATTGGTCGGAGATCGGCCCGGGGGTGAGGAGGGCGACCTTGAAGCTGCTGTCGGCGCCCGCACCACTGTCGGCGCCGCCCGCCGCCCGCTCGCCGCCGCACCCGGCGGCGACGAGGATCGCGGCTGCGAGCAAGCTGTGGAGAAATGTGGAGAAACGCGCGCCGGCTGGCTGACGGATCATTGTAAGTGCAAGTGTAGTAACTGTTTACCCGCATTGTGGAGAAGCCTGCGGAAAACTCCCCCCGGAGTGGGGACAACCCGATCCGGGGTGCACGGCGACGGTGGCTGCTGGCCGCGGACGTGATGGTATACTACTGCCGGGGGGACCGGCGTCATGGACAGGCGATGGAGCCTCGTCCGTGTGCCGCCCTCGACGCCCTCCGACCTCTCGTGGCAGCGTCACGCATCCCACGTGAGCTCGGTGCGATCGTCGCCCGGCCCGCGGCCGCGCGGTCAGTACTGGTCGCGCGCCGCCCCGAGGACCAGCTCGACGATCCGCTCCAGATCCTCGGCCGAGTAGAACTGGATCGTGATCGCGCCGCGCTCGCCACGGGCGACGGTGAGCTGGACGTCGGTCTGCAGGTGGCGGCGCAGCTCGTCCTCGAGCCGGCGGACTTCGGGCGGCCGGCGATCGCGCCTGGTGGTTTCCTTCCCGTCGCCGCGCGGCTTCCCACTGGCCTCGCGCGCCCGCTGCTCGACGTCGCGCACCGACAGGCCCCGCGCCACGACCTCGCGCGCCAGCTCGGCCATCGCGCTCTCGCTGCCGAGGGCGAGGATGGCCCGCGCGTGGCCGAGCGTCAGCTGCCCCTCGGCGAGCAGGCGGCGGACGGAGGCGGGGAGGGCGAGGACGCGCAGCATGTTGGCGACGGTCGTGCGGTCCTTGCCGACGATCTCGGCCACCTGCTGCTGCGTGAGCTTGAACTCCTCGATGAGCCGCTGGTAGCCCTCGGCCTCCTCGAGCGGGTTGAGGTCGGCGCGCTGGAGGTTCTCGACGAGGGCCAGGGTGAGCAGCGTCCGGTCGTCGATGTCGCGGACGACGGCGGGGATCTCGCGCCAGCCGAGTCGGCTGGCGGCGCGGAGGCGTCGCTCGCCGGCGATCAGCTCGTAGCCGGTGCCGACGGGAGCGCGGCGGACGGTGATCGGCTGGAGCAGGCCGGTGGCCTTGAGGCTGGCCTGCAGCTCCTCCAGCTCCTCGGGTCGGAACTCCTTGCGCGGCTGGTAGGGATTCGGGCGGATCTGGGTGATGGCCAGCTGCTGCATGGTCGGCTGGGCGCCGCCATCGGCCTCCTTGCCGACGGTGCTGGCGAGGAGGGCCTCGAGGCCACGGCCGAGGCGGCGGGGTTTCTCGGGGCTCATCGAGGGCTCCGGGGGCGCCCCGGGCGAGCCGGAGCCGGGTGGCGACTCCGGCAGCGCATCGGGCAGCGCATCGGGCAGCGCATCGGGCAGCGCATCGGGCGGCGACTCACGCCGACGTCACCGCGGCGGCCGCATCGGCGCGATGCCGCTCGAGCAGCTCGCGGGCGACGCCCATGTAGGCCTGGGCGCCGATGGACTGCACGTCGTAGAGGACGATCGGCTTGCCGAAGCTGGGAGCCTCGGCCAGGCGGACATTTCGTGGGATGACGCTCTCGAAGACCTTGGGGCCGAAGTACTCGCGCGCCTCGGCGGCCACCTGACGGGAGAGGTTGAGTCGGCTGTCGTACATCGTCAGGAGGACGCCGTCGATCCCCAGCTCCGGGTTCACGCCGCGCTGGACGAGGTGGACCGTGTTCAGGAGCTGCGAGAGCCCCTCGAGCGCGTAGTACTCGCACTGCACCGGGATGAGGAGCGCATCGGCGGCGGCGAGCATGTTGACGGTGATCAGCCCGAGCGAGGGGGGACAGTCGATCAGGACGTAGTCGTAGCTCTCGCTGACGCCGGTCAACGCCTGGCGCATGACGCGCTCGCGCCCGGTGCGGTCGACGAGCTCGACCTCGACGGCAGCCAGGTCGGGCGTGGCTGGGAGGACGTCGAGGTGGCGGAACTGGACGGCGCGCTGGGTGGCGTCGTCGATCGTCGCCTCGCCGAGCAGGACGTCGTAGAGCGAGTGCGTCAGCGTGGAGCGGTCGAGGCCGATGCCGCTGGTGGCGTTGCCCTGCGGGTCGGCGTCGACGAGCAGGGTGCGCTGCTCGGCCACGGCGAGGCTCGCAGCGAGGTTGACGGCGGTGGTGGTCTTCCCCACCCCGCCCTTCTGATTGGCGATCGCGATGACTCGGGCCACGGCGCAGCTGCTGACGGTGAGACGGAGGCGAAGCGCGGAATATACCGGACGCTCGGCATCCGGAGCCAGCCGCGGGTGAGGGGCGCGAGTGGAGGTGTTTCACGTGAAACGCTCCGCAGCCGAGCCCGCTCGGCGTTTCACGTGAAACGTTGCCACGGCTCGCGACGGATCACGCGGCAGTGGCGGGACGGCGGAATTGCCTACCGCGGATCTGCGCCGCGCGCCAGTGGCGCACGCGGATCGCTCGCGGCGCGGGGCCGGGCTCCGGGGCGCGCAGGACAGTCTCGAACGGCGGGGGGACGCGGATGCTGCGGACGAGCACGGATCCTTCGGATCGCTCCCCGTGGCGGCCACGGCGCCGTGCACCAGGGCCGGAACTGATCGGGGGTGGGCTCCTCGGCCCCGACCGCGCCGGGCACCAGGGCCCACGACGACGACCGAGCCGCACGCGGAGACGCGGAGGGCGCGGAGGGGGGAGGACAGCGCGGGGCCGGACTCAAGCCCGAGTGGGGACGGACTCGGGACGGACTCGGGACGGACTCGGGACGGACTCGGGACGGACTCGGGGCCGAGTGGCTCCCGAGTCGAGACGCCCCCCACTCGCTGTTCCGCCGCGTGCTCCGCGCCCTCCGCGTGCGACGGCCGTTCGCCGTTCAGCCCCGGCGCACGGAGGGGTGGGTTGTTCCCGATCCCACCCCGAGTTACTCCCGACCGGGCGCAAGGAGGGATGGGCTGAGTCGCATCCCACCCCCAGCTTCTCCGGTCCTGGCGCGAGGAGCCGTGGAAGGGAGCGGCGCGATCCGACGCATCCGGAGCCTCCGAAGCATCCGCTTCCCTCATGAGCGTCGATGCCAGACACCGGCGCGAGGAGCCAGGGCGTACCAAGGAGCCGAGCCGCGGCCGTTGCGGCGTGATCCGCGGCCGCATTCGCCCCTGCCCCGGAGAGACGCTCGAGCGCCGCGTCAGCGGCAGGTGGGCGCTCCGGCCGGCACCGCGACGCCTGCCGGCACGAACAGCCAGCGCGTCGACACGTTCACGCCCACCGTCACGTCCTGCGGCGTGATCGGGGTATCCGCGGCCCGGGCCGCCTCCATCCGCATCATCGGCACGGGCGGCGGATAGGGGGCCGACTCGGAAGTGCTGGCGAACGTCAGCGGGCCCAGCGAGCCACCGGCCGCCGTCGCCAGTGCCGAGGCCTCCCGGCACGCCTGCGCCATCGCGGAGCGGATCGCGTCCAGCCGCAGCTGCTCCGCCCGCGACGTCGAGAACTGCAGCGAGCTCACCTCGTTCGCCCCGGCCTGGATCGCCGCATCGATCACCCGGCCCACCCGCGCCAGCTCGCGCACCTCGGCCCGCACGGTGTTCCGCGCGATGTAGCCCACCACCCGCGACGCGCCGCGCGTCTGGTCGTACTCCATGTTCGGCGAGATCGTGTACGACACCGTGCCGACGTCCCCCTCGGCCAGGCCGGCCGCGCGCAGGGCGCGCAGCACCGCCTGCTGCTGCTCGGCGTTCTGCGCGCTCGCCTCTGCCGCCGTCGCCGCGCGCGTCTCGACGCTGAAGAGGATCGTCGCCCGATCGGGAGTGGCCTTCACCTCCCCGGTGGCCGAGGCCGCGATCTCCGAGCGCGGCGTGCCCTCGCCGGTCGGCGGCTGTGCGGCGATCGGCGCGGCGAGCACCGCGCTGGCGAGAAGGGCGGACAGACGACCGACGAAAGCTGATGCCATGATGCTCTCCATTCGGAGTGATGAGGTCGATGTGGCGATGTGACGGCCGATGCCATCCCATTCGCGTGGGAGGACCGGGGGCGACGGCCGACCCGTCACAACCGCGTGCCCGGCAGGGGACAGGCAAGGCATGCCCCATCCGCGACCGCCGGAGTCCACGGTCCCGCCGGACCGGCGGTAGTACGTCGATACGGCGGACGGGCGACATCCGCCTGCCTGGGAGACGATGCCCGGCGGCGGACTTGCACACGGCGGCGGCCGATGTCCGGATCCGGCCCGCGGGCCACCCCCTACTCCGCCGAGCTGCACGGCCTGCCGGCGACCAGTGTGTCCAGCGGCGGATTCAGGGTGGCGGTACGCCGCCGGATGCGTGCCACCGCTCGACGCGACTGCGGATGGGGAGCCAATCGCGTACCGGCCGAATGCGCCATCGTCGGGTCTGGCGAGGCGGATGGGTCGGCAGGGGGTGCCACGGCCGGGCCATGGCGATCGAGCGTCTCCGCCCTGTGCCGCCGGCATCAGGGCCATGGGACCTACCCGGACGCTCTCCTCAGGCCGGCTGGCGGCGCCAGCGCTCGACGGCCAGCACCAGGTTCTGCAGGTCCGTCGGGCTCACGCCCGGGACGCGCGCCGCCTGCGCCAGCGTGCTCGGGCGCAGCGCCGCCAGCTTCTGGCGCGCCTCGAAGGAGAGCGACTGCAGCTCGGCGTACGGCAGCTCGGCGGGGAGGGCGAACTCTCCCATCCGCCGCAGCCGGTCGGCCTGTACCCGCTCGCGGGCGAAGTAGCCGGCGTACTTGAGCTCCAGTTCGGCCGTCACCACCGCCTCGGCCGGCAGCTCCGCGCCGACACCGGCGGCGGCGAGGAGCGCGGCGAGCGAGACGCCCTGGCGCCGGGCGACCTCGGCGATGCGCACCGGCTGCGCGAGCGGCGTGCTGCCGGCCGCCTCGAGCACGGGCGCCGCCGCCGCGGGCGCGATGCTCGTCCCCTCGGCGAGGGCGCGCGCCTCCTCCTCGGCCGCGAGCCGCGCGGCGACGACGGCCTCCTCGGCGCGTGAGTAGAGCCCCAGCGCGCGCCCCGCCGGCGCGAGGCGGCGCAGGGCATTGTCCTGCCTAACACTGAGGCGGAACTCCGAGCGCGAGGTGAAGAGCCGGTACGGCTCGTCCACGCCGCGCACGACCAGGTCGTCCACCAGCACGCCGATGTACGACGTCTCTCGGCCTAACACGAGCGGCTCGCGCCCCTGCACCGCGAGCGCGGCGTTGAGGCCGGCCACCACCCCCTGCCCCGCCGCCTCCTCGTAGCCCGTGGTGCCGTTGATCTGCCCGGCGAGCCAGAGCCCCGGCAGCGCGCGCACCTGCAGCGTCGCGTCGAGCTGCGTGGGCGGATAGTAGTCGTACTCGATGGCGTAGCCGGCGCGCGTCATCCGCACCCGCTCCAGGCCGGGCACGGAGCGCAGCATCGCCAGCTGCACGTCGGCGGGGAGCGACGTGGAGAGCCCGTTCACGTACAGCTCCGACGTCTCCAGCCCCTCCGGCTCCAGGAAGAGCTGGTGCCGCTCGGCGTCGGGGAACTTGACGATCTTGTCCTCCACCGACGGGCAGTAGCGCGGCCCGCGGCTCTCGATCGCGCCGCCGTACATGGCCGAGCGGCCGATGTTGTCCGCGACGATGCGCTTCGTCTCGGGGGTGGTGAAGGCGATCCAGCAGGGGAGCTGGGGGAGGGGAGCGGGACGGCGAGCGTCGAGCGACGAGCGTCGAGCGTCGAGCGTCGCGAGGGACGGATCGCGGCGCGGGGGCCCCCCCCCGACGTCCACGATACCGTCACCCGCCGGCGCGAGCGTCATCGAATCCTCGCCGGCCGGCGCATCTCCGCCCGTCGTCGCTCGCTGCTCATCGCCGGTCGCTCCCCCGACGCTCGACGCTCGACGCTCGACGCTCCCGAAGTGACTCCACCGGTACCCGAACGCCGCCAGCTCGCTCTCCTGCCGCTCGAGCCGCGCGAAGTCCACCGAGCGCCCGTCGATGCGCGGCGGCGTGCCCGTCTTGAAGCGCGCCACCGTCAGCCCGACGCGCTCCAGCTGCTCGGCCAGGTGCGTGCTCGACGCGTCGCCCGCCCGGCCGCCGGCGATCCGCGTCTCCGTGCCGATGTGGATGCGGCCGCGCAGGAAGGTGCCGGTCGTGATGACGACGGCGCGCGCGCCGAAGCGCCGCCCTTCGAGCGTCTCGACGCCGCGCACCGCGCCGTCCTCGAGGATGAGGCGCGCCACCGTCCCCTGGATCGTCTGCAGGCCCGGCTGCCGCTCCAGCAGCGTGCGCACGGCGCGCCGGTAGAGGCCGCGGTCGCACTGCGCGCGCGGCGCCCAGACCGCGGGCCCCTTGCTGCGGTTCAGCATCCGGAACTGCAGCGTCGCCGCGTCGGTCGCCCGCCCCATGATGCCGCCCAGCGCGTCCACCTCGCGCACCACCGTCCCCTTGGCCACGCCGCCGATGGCGGGGTTGCACGACATCTGGCCGATGGTCTCGAGCGCGCTCGTGACGAGCGCCACCTCGCAGCCCAGGCGCGCCGCGGCCACCGCGGCCTCGGTGCCGGCGTGGCCGCCGCCGACGACGATGACGTCGAAGGAGTGTTCCAGCATGGCTGAAAGCTAGGGCGGCGCGCCGGGAAAGGGGAAACGTCCCCCCGTCGTTCGGTCCCTCTTGCGCGCGACGCCCGTCGCGCGCACTCTACCCGGAGAACACACGGGGAGAAACGTACGATGAAAGCGGGACCACCCCTGCCCTTCCTCAAGGGCACCGTCGACATGCTGGTGCTCAAGGCGCTGAGCGGCGGCCCGATGCACGGCTTCGGCATCGCCCTCTGGCTCGAGGCGCGCTCCGACGGCACGCTCGGCCTCGACGACAGCGTCACCTACCAGGTGCTCCACCGGCTCGAGGGGCGCGGCTGGGTGGAGGCGGAGTGGACGGTCACCGAGAACAAGCGGCGGGCCCGCGTCTACCGCCTCACGCGTGCCGGGCGTGCGCAGCTCGCGAAGGAGACCGACGCGTGGCTCCGCTACAGCCGCTCGGTCACCGCGATCATGACCGCCGACCTGCGCCCCGCGTCGGCGTAGCGCGAACACAGGGAGGAGAGCCGCATGGATCCGCGATCCGGCGTCCGGCGCTTCCGGCTGCGTCCGCGCGGCCGCGATCAGGTGGAGGCGGAGATGCGCACAGAGCTCGACGTGCACCTCGCCATGGCGGTCGAGCACTACGTCGCGCGCGGGATGTCGCGCGAGGAGGCCGAGCGGCTGGCGCGCGAGCGTTTCGGGGACGACCTGGACGCGACGCGGCGGCGTCTCTACCGCAGCGCCGGCGAGCGCGAGGCGCGCGTGAGCCGCCGCGAGACGCTCCACGAGCTGCGGCAGGACGCTCGCCTCGCCGTGCGGCTCTTCCGCCGCGCGCCGCGCTTCTTCGCCGCGGCGGTGCTCACGCTGGCCATCGGTATCGGCGCCAATGGCGCGGTGTTCGGCATTCTGCGCGCGACCCTGCTACAAGCGCTGCCGTACGAGCGCCCGGACGAGCTGGTGATGCTCTGGCGCGCCTTTCCGGACGACCCGCCCGCCCATCGCGGCGAGCTCACCACGGCGATGCTGCTCGCCTGGCGGCGCGAGCTGGCACACGACGTCGGCGACGTCGCCGGGCTCATCACCTGGGACGGCAATGTCGCGGCGCAGTTCGACCTGGTGTCGGACGGTCGGGCCCGACGGCTGAACGGTGCCTTCGCCACGCCGAACTTCTTCGGGCTGCTGGACGTGCAGGCGGCGCGCGGGCGCGTCTTCGGGCCGGGAGACGAGCGCAGCGGCGAGCCGCTCGTCGTGCTGAGCGACGCGCTCTGGCGACGCGAGTTCGGCGGCGACCCGTCCATCGTCGGCCGGCGGCTCACGCTGACCGTCGGCACGGCGCCGCGCGCGCCGCGTACGTTCACCGTGCTCGGCATCCTGCCGCGCGGCGTGCACTTCACCTATCCCGACGAGACCGAGGCGTGGGTGATGATGCCGTGGGCCGAGGTCGCGCGCCGCGAGCCGGGCGAGATCGCCTTCCAGGCCGTGGCGCGGCTGCGCCCAGGGGTGACGCTCACGCACGCGCAGCAGCGTGCGAGCGCGCTCCGCCTGCCGACGCAGCGGCGCGCGATCGGGTCGGGCGCCGGCGACGTCGCGTTCGTCGACGCGCAGCCCCGCTTCCGGCTCGAGCCGATGCACGACTGGGTCGTCGGCGACGTGCGACCGTCGCTACAGCTCCTCGGTGCAGTCGCCGCACTCCTGCTGCTGGTCACCTGCGTCACCGTCGCCAACGGCCTCCTCGCTCGCATCTCCGAACGCCAGCAGGAGCTCTCCGTCCGCGCGGCGCTGGGTGCGGGGCGCGGACGTCTCGTGCGGCAGCTCCTCACCGAGGGAGCGCTGCTCGCCGTTGCCGGCGCGGCGGCGGGCACGGCGATCGCCGCCGCGCTGCAGCCGGTGCTGCGCGCGCTCCTCCCCGTCTCCGTGCCGCGCGTCGGCGAGCTCACGGTGAGCGGCGCGATGGTGGGGTTCGGCGCGACGATAGCCGCAGTGACGACCCTGCTCGCTGCCGTCGCGCCGGCGTGGGGCGGTACGCGCGTGGACGGCGCCGCGCGGCTCACGCAGACCGCGCGCGGCGCCTCGGCGGATCGCGCCGCCGTCCGCTGGCGCCACGGCCTGGTGGGGGCGCAAGCGGCGATCGCCACCACGCTGCTCGTCTTCGCCACGCTGCTACTCGCCAGCTTCTGGCGACTCGGCCAGGTGCCGCTCGGCTTCGACGGCCGCGAGGTGCTGACGGTCGAGATGCGGCTGCTCGACCCGAAGTACCGGCAGTCGGGCGCGCTGGAGCGGTTCCAGACGGAGCTGGCAGCGCGCGTGCGCGCGATCCCGGGGGTCGCGAGGGCGGGGCTCGCTTCCGCCGTCCCCTTCCGCGGCGTGGACATCGTCACGATCGTCGGGCGCGCGGACCGGACGACCCAGCTCGTCAACGCGCGCTACGTGGATCGCGCGTATTTCGACGTGATGCACATCCCGCTGCGGCGTGGCCGGCTGTTCGGCGACGCGGACCGGGACGGCCCGCCAGGGGTCGTGATCTCCGAGTCGTTGGCGAACACGCTCTTCCACGGGGAGGATCCGATCGGCCAGCGGCTGCTCACCGACGAGCCGCACGAGGTGGTGGGCGTGGTCGGCGACGTCCGCTACGATCGGCTCGAGCGCGACCCATGGCCGGCGGTCTACGTCTCGCGCGCGCAGTCCCCGAGGCGGCTCATCTGCCTGGTCGTGCGCACGCGGCGCGGCGTACCGACGACCAGCGTGGCACCGGCCATCCGCCGCGCGATCCACGCCGTCGACCCCGCCGTGCCGGCGATGCGCATGACGACGATCGACCGCATCGTGGACGCCTCGGTGGCCAACCGCCGCTTCTACACGCTGGCCACGACGGCCTTCGCCTCGATCGCCCTGCTCCTGACGATCGTCGGGCTGGCCACGGTGGTGGCGCGCGTCGTGGCCGAGCGGCGGCGGGAGCTGGCGATCCGCGCCGCGCTGGGTGCGACGACAGGCGAGCTGGCGCGGCAGGCCACGTGGGGAGCGATGGCGGCCGTGGGCGTCGGGACGCTGGTCGGCCTCGCGGTGGCGTACGCCGGGTCCGCGGCGCTGACACAGTTCCTCTTCCACGTGGCGCCACGCGCGCCGGCGACGTACGCGGCCGTCGCCGCGCTGGTGCTGACCGTCGCGGTGGTGGCGGCGTGGCGGCCGGTGCGTGCCCTGGCCAGGGTGCCGCTGGCGCGGGTGCTGCGCGCGGAGTGATCCGCCCGGAAGGCGTGCGCGGGACGAGGCGGGGGAGGCGGCGCCCACGATCCGGCCGGCCGGTGCGCTCCAGGGGAGCGCCGGCCTCCTGATCGCGGGGGGCGTGGAAGACCGACTGTCTGCTCGCCGCGCCTCACCAGGCGCCAGGTGCGCAGCGCGCCCCCCCAGTGCATTCATTCACCCGGTCACGGCGGTCGGCACCACCGATCCATCGCCGGCCACGCCGGATTCGCGCCCGCCGTCGCGTTCCCACCCGCACCCGCCGCCATGCCCCTCGACGTCGCCACCGGCCAGCCGACGCTCTTCATCCGCAAGCCCGCCTTCGAGCGCGCCGGCCTCGCGCGCCAGGCCTTCGACGAGCGCCTCAACCTCACCCCCGACGAGTTCCGCGTGGAGGGCGAGCTCGTCGCCATTGGCCCCATCTACGACGAGGACGCGCTCGGCGAGGTCGTGGCCGAGCTCGAGGAGGCGGGGCTCGTCTACTTCGAGGACTTCTTCGAGCTGAGCGGGAACTGGCCGGCGTGGCTGCGCGTGCTGGCCATGAGCGCGCGGACGTAGCGGGCGCGCTGGCGGGTCACGCGCCGCCGCGCGGAGCGAGCGGCGTGGGAGCGAGCGGCGTGCCGACGCTGGTAGGCCCGATTGGCGGATCAGCCGCCGCGCCGCGGGCCTGGCTGGTGGCGGGGCGTCAGCCCCCGCGCCGCTCCGCCGGCTTGGCCTGTGGCGGGGCGTCGGCAGAGGTGGCCGGCGGCGGGGTCAGTGGGCCGTGCCGCAGCATCCCCTCCCAGCCGCACTCCGGGCACCAGCTCGTGCGCAGCCGCGGCGCGAGCAGCTTCCACACCCGCGACTTCACCCAGAGCGTCGGCGCGTCGCAGTGCGGGCACCGGTCGCCCGCCGGCAGCAGCCAGCAGAAGACGACCGTCGCCGCGATGAAGCGCAGGATGAACCCGCCGCCGAAGAACGCGATGAAGATCACGGCATCGGACATCGCGCCCTCCCCGTTCCGCTAGAGCCGCCGTTCCACCACTGCCCACGCCTCGACGTAGGCGACGCCGTCCTCGATCCGATCGATCACGACGTCGGCGCCCACGTCGAGCGGGGTGCCGTCGAAGCTACGGGCCGGTGTCGCATAATGCGCGCCGTCCACCGCGTAGCTGACCTCGCCGTCACCGTCGTCCGTGATCGCCCGTGTGACGCGGGCCGGCGTCCCCTGCAGCAGGTAGCGCTCGTCCTCCGGCTCGGCCGCCGCCGACGGCACCGCCCACTTCGCGACCAGCGCCACGAAGCCGGCCACGCCCCCTCCCCCGGCGACGACGGCAGCGACGAGCGCGATCGCCGGGCCGACCCCCGCATAGCGCAGCAGCAGGTAGCCGACGAGCCCGAACAGCGTCGCGAAGACGGCGATCGATGGGAGGCTGAGTGCGGTGCGCGGCTGTGCGCCGGCGCCGCTCGGGCGCTCGACCCCGACGAGCATGGCGCGAACGCCGAGCAGCAGGCCAGAGAGCAGGGACGCGAGGAAGACGGCAGGGAGCAAGGGACAGCGGGATGAAGGCGGAAGAACAGCGATGAGCGACGAGCGATGAGCGATGAGCGACGAGGTCCGGCGGGCTACGCACGACGCGCCGGCATCACTGCAGGTAGCGCTTGAACCAGGCGATGGTGGCCGGCCAGGCCTGCCGGGTGGCGGTGAGGTTCGCGCCGTTCTGGCCGTCCTGCTGGCGCAGGAAGCCGTGGCCGGCGCCGGCGTACTCGTGGTGCTCGTACGTCTTCCCCATCGCCTTCATGGCCGAGTCGGCGGGGGGGATGGTGGCGCCGACGCGGGCGTCGTTGCCGCCGTAGAGGCCGAGTACCGGCACCTGCACGCGCGAGAGCTGCGACGTTTCGGGCGAGGTGCCGTAGTAGACGACCGCCGCCTTCAGGTTGGGCGCGTTGAAGACGGCGTGCGAGAACGACGCGCCGCCCCCCCAGCAGAAGCCGACCACGCCGTACTGCGGCAGCGCCGCGGGGAGCGCCATCGCCCACCTGGCCACCGCGCTCACCTGCCGGTTCATGTCGTCCATGGAGACGTTGCGGATGGCGGCACGCGCCGCGCTGGCGTCCGGGTTGTCCGGCGAGCCGGGGACGTCGAAGCGCGTCAGCAGGTCGGGCGCGACGGCGACGAAGCCCTCGGCTGCGAGCTGGTCGGCGACGGCGCGGATCCAGGGCGAGAGCCCGAAGATCTCGTGGATGACGACGACCACCGGCGCCTTCTCGCGCCGCTCGGGATAGACCACCCAGACGCGCGTGCTGTCGCCGTTCTCCATCGGCACCATGGCCCACTCGGCGTGGCGCGGTGAGGCGGCGAGGCGCGCCATGGCCTCGTCGCCGCTGGCCGGGAGCGTGGTGTCGGCGACGGCCGCGGAGGACGCCGCCGCCGACGGGGCGGCCGAGTCGTCGTGCCCCGCGTGGTCTTCTTCAGCCGACTGCGCGGACCGCGTGCAGCCGGACGAGACGAGGGCGGCGACGAGCAGCACCGTCGCCGGGACGGAAATGCGCATCGGGTTCTCCGTGGAGCGGGTGGGGGCCGATGGTCGCCAGCGCGACCTCGCGCGCGGTCCACGCGCTACCTGCCGCGTGCGATTCGCGCGCCGCGAAACATGGCACAGGGACAGACCGGGCGGGAGCCGGGCGGGAGCCCGCACGGGGGCGGGTGCTGGCGGGGCGCCGCCCGCCGATGCGTGCCGGTCCTTCCGGGCGGGGTGGTGCCCGCCCGGTGCGCGCCCGGCGGCTCCCCGGCGCGGGCGCGGGGCGTCAGCCGGCGAGCCGGGTGTCGGCTCCCTCGGCACGCTGGCCGGCATCGCCCGCGGCGGCCCGGGCGAGCTGCCGCGCCAGGAAGTCCACGATCCGCCACTCCGCGTAGTACAGCGGCCGCCACGGGACTCGGCCGGCGATGAAGCCCGCGTGGCCGCCGTGCGGCGGGAACTCGATCTCCAGGCACCGGTTGCCGGCCGCGACGCGGCGCACCTCGTCGAGCACCGCGGCGGGCAGGAAGGGGTCGTCCACCGCGCTCAGGAGAAGCGTCGGGCGGCGCACGGCGTGGAGGAAGCGCAGGGCGCTGGAGCGCTCGTAGTAGTCGTCGGCCGAGGCGAAGCCGTGGACCGGCGCGGTGACGACGTCGTCGAAGTCGAGCATGGTGCGCACGGTGGCGAGGCGGCGCGGGTCGTACAGGTCGGGGTAGTGCGTCAGCTTCGCCAGCGCCTTGCGGCGCAGGGTGCGCAGGAAGTGCCGCTCGTAGACGCGCGAGAAACCGCGGCTGATGTGGCGCGAGCCGCGGCCGAGGTCGAAGGGGACGGAGACGGCGGCGGCGGCGCGCACGGCAGCCGGCACGGCGTCGCCGCGCTCGCCGAGGTACTTGAGCAGCACGTTGCCGCCGAGCGAGACGCCGGCGAGGACGAGCGCCTCCCGCGGCCGCTCGGCGACGAGACGGTCGACGACGAGGGACAGGTCCTCCGTCTCGCCGGAGTGATAGAAGCGGCGCGCCCGGTTGGGCTCGGGCCCGCAGGAGCGGAAGACGAGGAGGTCGGCGTGCCAGCCGCGCCGACGCGCCTGGTCGAGGGTGCCGTGCACGTAGTGCGACTGCGTCCCGCCCTCGAGCCCGTGGAGGAGGACGAGGCGCGTGGTCGCGCCGGGCGTCTCCAGCCGGTGCAGGTCGACGAAGTCGCCGTCCGGCGTGTCCCACCGCTCGTGGCGCAGCGGGAGGCTGGGCACGCGACGAAAGAGCTTCCCCCACAGCGTCTGCGCGTGGGGGCCGGGGATCCACCAGGCAGGGACGAAGGCGCGACGGGGCGGCATGGGGGAAAGTTAGATTGCGGGCGATCGGCGGGGCACGGGCTTCGCGCCAGCTCATCGGACTGCCTGAACCGCCCACCGCGGATGAACGCGGAGGGCCGCGGATCGATTGCGGCGCGGGTCCGGGCTCCGGGCGTCGGGGTCTGGAACTGCGGGGGAACGGCGATGAGGCGGAAGCGACGCGGATCCCTCGGATCGCTCCTCAGCCCTGACACTTCCGTGCGCCGGCCGGGGAACTGGATGGGGTGGGCTCCTCGGCCCCTCTGACTCCGTGCGCCGGACCGGGCGAGCGGAGGGGTGAGTGGAGCGGAGCCCACACCCCGATCAGTTCCGGTCCTGGCGCGAGGCGGTGTGGGCTGGGCAGCACCCCAGCCCAAAGTCGTTCCGGTCCCGGCGCGAGGCGGCGTGGAGCGGAGCGATCCGAAGCATCCGTGCTCGTCCGAAGCATCCGTGTCCCGCATGAGCGTAGATGCCCGCCCACGGCAACCGGAGCCCCGGCGTACCCTGGAGCCGATCCGCGTGCGCCGCCGGCGCCGTTCCCGGCGCAGCCACTCCGCGCAGATGCGCGGTACGCCGTTCCCGCCGTCCGATGGAGCCCGAACGTGAAAGGAGCGAGATGGAAGTCCAGATCTTCGGTGTGAAGAAGAGCGCCGACACCCGCAAGGCGTTACGATTCTTCGCCGAGCGGCGCGTGAAGACGCACTTCGTGGATCTCGCGGAGCGGCCGGCGTCGTTGGGCGAGCTGCGGCGGTTCGCGCAGCGGTTCGGGGTGCAGGCGCTGATCGACCGCGAGTCGCGGCGCTTCCAGGAGCTGGGGCTGGGGGTGGCGCGCTACTCGGACGAGCGGTGGCTGGAGAAGCTGGTGGAGGAGCCGTTGCTGCTCGTCATGCCGCTGGTGCGGTGGCAGCAGAAGCTGACGCTCGGGCTGGCGGAGGGGACGTGGCGGGAGTGGACGGGGAAGTAGGGGTGGCGGTCCGGGTGGCGGGCGTGGCGGGGCGTGGCGCGGAAGGGCCGGACGCGGCGTGGGGGCCCCCCCCGACAGCCACGATGCCACGTTCCGGCCCCGCGTGCGCAACCGGAGCATCGCTCGCCGTACCGGAATCGTGCGCCGCCCCACGCCGAGCGGGGGCCCCCCCGAACCACATGATCGCGTCCCCCCGCGCCGCCCGCGTCATCCTCCCGTCCCCCGTCGTCGCCCGATCCCCCGTCTGACCGCGATGACCCAGATCGCCGTCTCCAACGTCGCCGTCGAGTACGGCAGCACGCTGCTCTTCGACAACGTCACCTTCACCGTCGCCGCCGGCGAGAAGTGGGGGATCGTCGGCCGCAACGGCACCGGCAAGACCTCCCTCGTCCGGCTGCTCACCGGGCAACAGGAGCCGACGCGCGGCGTCGTCGCCGTGATGCCGGCCGTCCGTGTGGTGCTCCTCGAGCAGCATCGCGACTTCGGCGAGGCGGCCACCGTCTGGGAGGCCGCGGCCGGCGAGTTCGCCGAGCTGTTCGCCCTCGAGCGCTCGCTCGAGGAGCAGGCGGCGCGGATCGGGGAGCTGGGGGAGCGCGCCACCGAGCAGATCCTCGACCGTTACGCGCGCGACCTCGAGCGCTTCGAGCGGGAGGGCGGCTACACCATCGCGCCGCGCGTGGACGCCGTGCTGCAGGGGCTCGGCTTCGACCCGCAGGAGGCGCGCACGCGGCCGCTGGCGCAGCTGAGCGGCGGGGAGCGCGGGCGCGTGGGGCTCGCCCGGCAGCTCGTCGCGCCGGCCGACGTCGTCATCCTCGACGAGCCCACCAACCACCTGGACCTCGAGACCACGCGTTGGCTCGAGCGCTACCTCGTCGACACCGACCGCACCGTCCTCCTCATCAGTCACGACCGCGACTTCCTGGCCAACGTCGTGGACCACGTGCTGCACTTCGAGGGGGGGACGGCGACGCCGTACGTCGGCGGCTACGAGGCATTCGTCGCGCAGCGCACCGAGCGCCGCCTGTCGACGCAGCGCGCCTTCGAGCGGCAGCAGCGCAGCGTGGCGGCGGAGGAGGAGTACATCCGCCGCAACATCGCCGGCGTCAACAGCCGGCAGGCCAAGGGGCGGCGCAAGCGGCTGGAGCGGCTGCCGCGCCTGAGCCCGCCGCCCAGCGCCGAGGAGGCGATGGCGCTGCGGCTCGAGATCGGCGAGCGCGGCGGGGACCAGGTGGTGGTGGCCGAGCATGCGACGATCGCGGTGCCCGACCCGAGGACCGGTGGCGAGCGCGTGCTCGTGCGGGACCTCACCGTCACCGCGCGCCGCGGCGACCGGATCGGGCTCATCGGCCCGAACGGCGCCGGCAAGAGCACGCTGCTCAAGACCATCGTCGGCGAGCGGGCCCCGGCGGCGGGGCTGGTGCGCGTGGGCGGCTCCGTGACGGTGGCCCACTACCGGCAGGACCTGGCGCAGGTGCCACTCGACCGCTCGCTCTACGACGTCATCGCCGACCGGCGCCCGCAGTGGACGCGCGGGCAGATCCAGGGGCACCTCGGCCGCTTCGGCTTCTCGGGGGACGAGGTGCAGCGGCGCGCCGGCTCGCTCTCCGGCGGCGAGCGGGCGCGCGTCGCGCTGGCGCTGATGATGCTCTCGCGCGCCAACCTGCTGGTGCTCGACGAGCCCACCAACCACCTGGACGTGGAGAGCATCGAGGCGCTGGAGGACGCGATCGAGGGCTACGAGGGGACGGTGCTGCTCGTCAGCCACGACCGCGCGCTGCTGCGCGCGCTGGCGACGCGCGTCTGGGAGCTGCACGACCGCCACGTCACCGTCTTCGACGGCAGCTTCGCCGAATGGGAGGCGATGACGGAGGAGCGCGAGCACGCGGCGGCCGTGCGCGCGGCCGAGGCGGAGGCGCTGCGCAAGGTGGAGGAGCGCAAGCGCACGCAGCGCCAGGCGTCCACCACCGAGCGCGACCGCTCGCAGCTGCGCCAGGCGCGGCGCGAGGTGGAGGGCGCCGAGCAGCGCGTGGCGCGGGCCGAGGCGCGCGTCGCCGAGCTGACCTCGGCGATGGAGGACCCGGAGCTCTACACGCAGGTGGACGGCGTGCAGCGGGCCGCCGAGCTGGGACGGCAGCTCGACGCGGCGCGCGCGGCGCTCGATGCGGCGCTGGCCGACTGGGCGCGCGCCGAGGAGCGGGTGGAAGCGCTGGTGGCCGGCACCGCGTAGCGCTTCATTAACCACATGCTCTGGATCTGGCTGGGCTTCGTCGCCCTCATCCTCCTCCTGCTCGCCCTCGACCTCGGCGTCTTCCACCGCCACGCGCACGTGGTGCGGGTGCGCGAGGCGTTCATGTGGACGGGCGTGTGGGTGACCGTCGCCCTGCTGTTCAGCCTCTTCGTCTACACCGCGTACGAGCACCACTGGCTCGGGCTCGGGGCCGGCATCGACCGGATCGACGGCCAGGTGAACGACGGGAAGCTGGCCGTCGTGAAGTACCTCACCGGGTACGTCATCGAGTGGTCGCTGAGCGTCGACAACGTGTTCGTCATCGCGATGATCTTCACGTCGCTCGGCATCCCCGCGGTGTACCAGCACCGCGTGCTCTTCTGGGGAATCCTCGGCGCGCTCGTCATGCGCGGGCTGATGATCGGCATCGGCGCGCAGCTCGTGGCACGCTACCACTGGGTGCTGTACGTCTTCGGCGCGTTCCTCGTCGTCACCGCGCTGCGGATGGCGTTCGCCGGCGACGAGGAGGAGGACCCGGCGAACCGGTGGGTGCTGCGCTTCACGCGGCGACACTTCCGCGTGACGCACGAGTACCACGGGCAGCACTTCTTCATCCGCGACCCCCGGGCCGGGCTGATGCTGACGCCGCTGGCGGTGGCGCTGGTGCTGGTGGAGACGACGGACCTGATCTTCGCCGTGGACTCGATCCCGGCGATCTTCGCGATCACCACGGATCCGTTCCTCGTCGCGACGAGCAACGTCTTCGCCATCCTCGGGCTGCGGTCGCTGTACTTCGCGCTGGCGCACGCGATCGACAAGTTCCGCTACCTGAAGTACTCGCTGGCGCTGATCCTGGCGCTGGTGGGGGCCAAGATGCTGGCGGCGGAGTGGCTGAAGGAGGCGATCGGGCCGCACTTCAACGCGTACCTGCTGGGGATGGTGGGACTGATCCTGGCCGGGGGGGTGGTGGTGTCGGTGGTGAAGGCGCGGGGGGAGGAGGGGGCGACGGAGTGAGGGGCCGGGGGCGTGGCTTGACAGCCCGGCGCCGGCGGGGGAAGTTCGCGGGGCACGAGACGATGCGGTTTCGTTAGGCGCGCCGCGGCGCTGCGAGCCATCGCTCGCCCCACTCAGGGTGGAGGCGCCTCTGCCGCGCACGACCGGACCGGCGGTCCTGATCGGGACGGCCGCATTACCCCTGGCGCTGCTCGCCGGTTGCACCTCGACGGACGCTGGCGACCGCAGCCCGCCGGCCGCGAACCCATCGAGCGCCGCCGACGCCATCCGGAAGGTCGACGAGGTCGTCCTTCGCGAGACCGACTCGGTCTACGTCGGCCGGCCGATCGGCACCGTCATCGGGCCCGATGGCACGCTCTACGTCTCGGACGATGTGGAGGATCGCGTCGTCAGCTTTACCCGAACTGGTGAGCTGTCGCGGACCTATGGCCGGCTCGGGCACGGACCTGGTGAGCTGACGGCGCCGTCGCGTTTGGGGATGGTGGGCGACTCCGTGCTGCTCGTCGCCGACGGCGGCCGAGCGCAGGTGACGGCCTACGATGTGACGTCGGGCGCCTACCTCTACGACGTGCGCATCGTCCTAGGGACCGGTGGCGGGATGGGTGCGATTCGCACGCGGCACGACACCGTCTGGATGGGTGCGCGGGACCTGCGGCGGCAGACCGGGGTCGTAACGTGGTCGGCGACGGACCCTACAGCGCGTCCGATAGTGGCCTTCCCACCCATCTATCGGACCTCGCGCGCGGTGGCGATCACCTATTCCTACATCCTGGCGCCGCCCCTCGGTGACTCGCTGCTCGTCAGCTACTACGCCTCACCGGAGCTGTTGCTGACGGATCTCCAGGGACACGTACGCCGGACACTGCGGATCCCGACAGTCCGGCGTCGGGCGATCGCCCCCGACCTCGACCGCCGCTATCGCGAGGCGAGGACGGCCGACGAGCGCGCTCGCCTTGTACCGCTACTCGCCGAAGCCCACCAACTCTCGTCCGGCACCATCGCGCTGGTGAGCTACGACATCGACTGGCCCGGGCAGGTGCCGCTGCGGCGGGCGTGGGTGATCCTGCTCGCGCCGGACCTGCAGCGCGGCTGCCTCGACCTGCCGCTGCCGCTCTCGCGCGACGGCATGGGCCAGGTGGCCTTCCACGGCGACACGCTGGTCACGCTCGAGCAGGAGGTCCACGAGCTGGGCGTGCGGCTGGTCTCGCGACGCTACGTCGTGGACGAGGACGCGTGCCCCTGGCAGCCGCTCGCGCCGCCGTCGTGAGCGACGAGCGACGAGGGGCTCCGAGCTGGCTCGGAGCCCCTCGTGCGTTCGACGAGCCCCTCAGCCGTGCGGAGGGGCGCCGAGCGTTCAGGGGTAGCGAGCCCGCAGCGTCGCGGCGCCGCGGGCCGACGCCCGACTTCGGGCAGGGCCCCCCCCCGAATATCACGATGGCGCCGGATCCGCCCCCGGCCATCATCGAACGAACGCCACCCGGCGCCGTTCGCCGCGTTCGGCTCCTACGGGGCTCCTACCGCCCCCGCCGCACGCACAGGATGGTATCGGCGCCCGTCGCCTGGCAGCTGCGGCCGCCGAGGACGACGGCGGCCGACCGGCGCGGCGCTGCCCAGATGGGTGGCGCGGGCGTCGCGTCGCCGCCCCCGCGCGAGGCGGTGCCCCAGCGTGCGGCGCGCCCGCGGACGTCCACGTGGAGGAAGGGGCCGCTGGGCCCGGTCGCGTCGTACAGCCCGAGCCCGCCCACCAGCTGCGGCGCCGCGCGCTCGACGCGCTCCACCGCGTCGGCCACCAGGTAGAGGTCGCGGCGGTCCACGCGGCCGTCGGCGTTCAGGTCGTCCATGCGCCCGTCGCCATCGCCGTCCACCACGACGTCGGCGGCGTCGCCGAACTGGTGACGGCTGGCCGGCGCGGCGCCCTCCACGCCGCGGTTGTAGCGCGGCGCGCGGAAGCCCGAGAGCACGCGCAGGTCGCGCGCGCCGAGGCCGTGCGCGCCGAGGTCCGCCAGCACCAGCTCCAGCTTCTGCAGGAGCGGCTCGTGCAGCGCCACGTACGTCTCGCCGCTCGCCCCGCGCGCGCCCTCGTGCATGGCGAACTCGCCGAGCGCGAAGTGGGGCGAGACGCGGTGGCCGCGGAGCGCGGGCGTGACGACGTAGAAGCCGCGCGGGTTCGCGTACGCCGGGTCCGCGACGGTGCGCCGCTCGGCCGGCCAGAGCCCGAGGCGCACGCCGCCCAGGTACTCGCCGCGCTTGACGGCGAAGGGGACGAAGGGGAGGCCCGCCAGCCCGACCTCGCCGACGGCGGGCGACGGCGCCGGACGCGGAGCGGTGGCGGCGGTCGGCCCATCGTCCTCGCCGGCCGTGAGGTGCGCCGCGGCGTCGCGACGGCCGAGGTCACCCGCGGGGCCGCCGTCCGGCTGCCCGGTCCCCAGCGCCTCCGCCGGCTCGACGAGCGCGGTCGGCGACCCGTGCGCGAGCTGCGCGACCAGCCCGACCCCCACCGCGCCGACGCAGGCGAGGGCGAGACCACCCGTGGCGCGCAGGAGCCTCGTCGCCCGCCCGCCCCGGACGGGCGGCGCCGGCGCGGCGGGTGGCGCGGAGGGCAGGGCGGAGAGGAGGGGCGTGTACGGCATGCGGCGGCGAGGCGACTGTCGGCTGGGGCGGTCCCGGCCCGGCCCGGGCTCCCCGCAGCAGACGCCCGGCGCCCCCGCAGGTCACGGCCGATCATTCGTCCCGGCACCATCTCGCCCCGGCACCATGCTGGCCCGCGCGCCCGCCCGCCCCCGCACCGGGCCAGCGCGGGGCGTGACGGACGCATGCCGCACCGGCAGGCCGACAGGCCCGGTTGCACGCGCGCTGGCCCCGCTCGCGCCGCCCGCGCCGGCGCGACGACCGGGTGGCCCGGCGATGACGCGGCGGCACCCTCGCGGGAGGCGAGGGTGCCGCCGCTCCC
>DASTRO010000055.1:0-10173 GCA_035761165.1 Gemmatimonadaceae bacterium
GACGTGCTGGCGCTCGCCAGTCCGACGGTGTTCGGCCGCGCCGAGCGCGTGCAGCGCCTGGCCGGCGAGCTGGCCGGTCGCCTCGCGCCGTCCGATCGCTGGTCCGTGGAGATCGCCGCCACCGTCTGGCACCTGGGGTGCGTCACGCTGCCGCCCGCGGTGGCGGAGAAGGTGGGTCGCGGGCTGCCGCTGGAGGGCGACGAGGCGGCGCGCGTGCGCGAGGTGCCGGCGGCCGCCGGGCGGCTCGTCGCCCACATCCCCCGCCTGGAGCGCGTCCGCGAGCTGCTGCACGCCGTCGGCGAGCCCGCCGGCGGCGCCGACGCGCCGTTGGCCGCGCAGCTCCTCCGCGCCGCGCTGGAGCTGGACACGCTGGAGGCGCGCGGCCTGTCGCCGGCGGCGGCGTTCGACGAGCTGGACGTCGCCCTCGCCGGCTGCGACCCGCGCGTCCTGGCGGAGATCCGCGAGGTGCGCGGCTACGAGGGCGCGGCGTCGTGCGTGCGCGAGCTGCGCTTGCAGGACATCACCCTCGGCATGGTGTTCGCCGACGACGTCGTCAACCACGCCGGGCTGCTCCTCATCGCCCGGGGACAGGAGGTCACGATGCCACTGATCGAGCGGGTCCGGACGTACTGGTCGGACGATGCGGCCAGGGAGACGGTGCGCATGATCGTGCGCGCCGCGCCACGGGGGCGCGCCGACGACGCGGATGCACGCGACGTGAGCGACGCGCCCGACGCGCCCGACGCGCCCGACGCGCCCGACGCACCCGACGCGCCCGACGTGCCGGCGCCGCACGATACGGCCGCGGGGCGCGGCGCGGGCGAGGCACCCGCGGACGCGGCGACGACCACGCCGGCGACGACCACGCCGGCGACGACGCTCGCCGGCCGCTTCGGATGGTGGCGCTGATGCGGATGCGCACCGTGCTCCACGTGGACGACGACGCGCGGCTGCGCGCCGGCGTCGCGCGCGCGCTCCGCAGGGAGCCGTACGAGATCCTCGGCGTGGCCGGCGCGGCGGAGGCGCTGGCCGTGCTGCGCGCCTGTCTCGTCGACGTCCTCGTCTGCGACGAGGCGATGCCGGGCATGCTCGGCACGGAGCTCCTGGCCCAGGTGCGCCGGGAGTTCCCGGGCGTGGTCTCCATCCTCCTCACCGGCTACGGCTCGCTGGAGGTGGCGCAGCGCGCCGTGAACCAGGGCCAGGTCTATCGCCTGCTCACCAAGCCGTGCGACGCGGACGGGCTGGCCGTGGCGATCCGCGAGGCGCTGCGCCACAAGCTCCTCCTGGAGCACGGCGGCGCACCGGCCGGCGAGCTCGCCGTCGCCGGCCCGACGACGACGGCGGACGACGACCCGTATCCGACGACGCCCGTGATCGAGCTGGACGACGCGCCGGTGGACCTGCAGCAGCTGCTGGCGGAGCTCGAGGCGCGGCGCGAGCCGGTCGCGGGTCCCGCGGCGGCGAGCGGCGACTGAGCCGGAGGCCCGTGCGCAGCAGCAGCAGCGGTGCCGGCATCGTGCGCGGCTCCACGCGGCGCCTCGCCGTGCTCGGCCTGCTCGCCGTGGTCCTGGCGATCCTCGCCTGGGCCAGGGTGTTCCGGGTCGCCCCGGGGATCCGGTGGTGGGCCCAGCTCGCGGCCTTCCTCGTGCTCGCGGGCGTCCTGCTGGCGGCCGTGCGGGCGCAGCATGCGCGGGCCATGGGCGTGCTGCAGGCGAGCGAGGCGCGCTTCCGCGCGCTCTTCGAGCAGGCCGCGGTGGGCATCGTGATCGTGGACCCGGAGGGGCGGATCGTGCAGGCCAACGGCTCGTACTGCGACCTGCTCGGCCGGCCCGAAGGACAGCTCGTCGGCCGCTCGGTGCTCGACGTGACGCACCCGGACGACGCGGCGGAGGCGGCGGCGTGCGTCGAGGGCCTGCTGTCCGGCGAGCGCCGGTCGTGCCAGGTCGAGAAGCGGTACGTCCGCTCCGACGGGTCCATCGTCCACGCCCGCGTCACCCGCTCGCTGCTGCACGACCGCGCGGGGGCGCCGGCGCACTTCATCGGCGTCGTCGAGGACATCTCCGAGCGCGCCCGCGCCGCGACGGCGCTCCGCGTGCAGGCCCACCTGCTCGACACGGTGAAGCAGGCGGTGATCGCCACCGACCTGCACGGCCAGATCACCTACTGGAACCGCCATGCCGAGCGGCTCTACGGCTGGACGGCCGAGGAGGCGCTGGGCCGCGGCGCCCACGGCCTGACGGCCGATTCCGGGGGGGGCGGACTGGCCGCCGAGATCCTGCAGCACGTGGCGCGCGGTGAGAGCTGGACGGGCGAGTTCGAGGTGCGGCGCCGCGATGGCACCACGTTCGTCGCCCGGGTCTCGGGCTCCCCCATCCGCGACGCCACCGGCGAGATCCTCGGCGCCGTCGGCATCTCGTCCGACATCAGCGACCGCCGCGCGCTGGAGGCGCAGCTCCGCCAGTCGCAGAAGATGCAGGCCGTGGGGCAGCTCGCCGGCGGCGTGGCGCACGACTTCAACAACCTGCTCACCGTCGTCCGCGCGCACACGCAGTTCGCCGTCGAGGCGCTCCCGCCGGCCAGCCCGGCGCGCGAGGAGCTCGCGGTCGTGGACCGGGCCACCAACCGCGCGGCCGAGCTGACGCAGCAGCTGCTCGCCTTCGGCCGCAAGCAGCTGCTGCAGCCGCGCGTGCTCGACCTCAACGCGACGATCCGCGGCGTGGCGGCGATGCTGCGGCGGCTGATCAGCGAGAACATCACCGTCGTCACGCACCTCGCGCCGGAGCTCAGCCCCGTGCTCGCCGACCCGGGGCAGCTCGAGCAGGTGCTCGTGAACCTCGTCGTCAACGCGCGCGACGCCATGCCCGACGGCGGCCGGCTGCTCGTCGAGACGGCCGAGACGGTGCTCGACGAGCACGACGTCCGGCACGCCGCGGCCGACCTGGCCCCGGGCCGCTACGTGCGGCTCGTCGTGCGGGACACCGGCACCGGGATGGACGAGGCGACGCAGGCGCGCGTCTTCGACCCCTTCTTCACGACCAAGGAGCCGGGGAAGGGGACGGGGCTGGGGCTGGCCACCGTCTACGGCATCGTCAGCCAGTCCGGGGGCGGCATCTGGGTGGAGAGCGCCCCCGGCTAC
The DNA here is from genome assembly GCA_035761165.1 of Gemmatimonadaceae bacterium. GTDB lineage: Bacteria > Gemmatimonadota > Gemmatimonadetes > Gemmatimonadales > Gemmatimonadaceae > CALCHX01. Next base: position 3,137 of record DASTRO010000055.1, read on the forward strand.
GGCACGACCTTCGAGATCTGCCTGCCGGTGCACCGGGCCACCGGAGAGGGCCCGGCGGTGCGGCGCTCGGGCGAGTCGGCGGTGGACGACTGCCGGCGCGGCAGCGAGACGGTGCTGCTGGTGGAGGACGACGCGTCGGTGCGGCGCCTGGTGCGTCGCCTGCTGGCCCGCGAGGGCTACACGGTGGTCGAGGCGCGCCACGGCGCCCACGCGCTGGAGGTCGCCGCGGCCGGCTCGCAGCCGTTCGATCTCGTGATCACCGACATGGTGATGCCGGAGATGAGCGGGCGTGCCCTGGTCGAGCGGCTGGCCGCCGACCGCCCGGCGCTGCGAGCGATCTTCATGTCCGGCTACACCGACGACCCGCGCCTGCAGCGCGGGCTGCCGGTGTCGGACGCGGCGTTCATCCCGAAGCCCTTCACGAGCGAGGCGCTGCTGCGGGTGGTGCGGGGAGTGCTGGACGGCGCCGTGCCGGAGGGTGGGGTGCTGGTGGCCTGAGCGGCCGGGCGGGGAGCGGCGCGCCTCTCCGCCGGCCGTCGGCGCCCTGGCGCGCCGCGTGCGTACAGGCCGGTACTCGCGCCGCCGTCGCGGCGTCCGGTCGTCCACCCCGCAGCCTCCCTCCGATGCGCAGCAGCACCCCCACCCGGCACGCGGCTCGTGCCGCACTCGCCCTCGTCGCCGCGGCCGCCGCGACGACCCTCGCCCCGCCCGCCGCCGCCCAGATCGCCCCCGGCAGCACCCTCGTCTTCAGTGGCACGGCCGACGCCATCGACGTCGGCAGCGCCGGTGTGCTGCTCGACTTCGGCCAGCACGTGATCGCCGACCCCTCGGCCAACACCGGCACCTTCGCCTCGCTCAACAAGCCGCGCACCGGCGCCGTCGGCTCCATCGAGACGATCACCGTCGGGAGCGGCCCGCAGCCGGTGCGGAAGTTCGTCCAGTTCGGCCCCTACAAGTTCGACCTCACCGCCGTGCCGAGCGGCCCGTACGGACAGGACGCCTGCTACGTGGAGCCCGTGGTCGGCCAGCGCTGCACCCCGTTCCAGCTGCCGAGCTTCACGCTGTCGCCCTTCTACCTCGAGAACCTCGCCTCGAGCGGCTCCGACGGGATGTTCACGGCGCTCGTCTCCTTCGACGTGATCGGCACCGTCACCGCCCACGGCACGACCACCGACTTCACCGGCACGATCACCGCCACCTTCGACGGGGTGTCGTTCCAGGAGGCGCTCGCGGGACTCGAGCAGTTCGGGCTGGAGGACGTGCCGTTCACGGCGACGTTCGTGACCGGCGGAGGCGTCGCGCGCGCCAGCGCGACGACGCTCATGGCCGCCGAGGCGGCGGTGGTCCCCGAGCCGTCCACGGCGGCGCTCGTCGCCATCGGGCTGGCGGGGGTGGCGGGCGTGGCCCGGCGCCGGGCGCGCGCGCGGCTGCGGGGCGCGCCGCTCGCGCCGCGGGACGACGACGCGCCCGGGAGGGCGTGAGCCGCGGCGTGGTGTCGGGCTCGGCGCGCGCCGTGCTCGACACCACGCCGGGAACCGGCACGGCGCCTACCGCACCGGGCCGGTGTACCGCCCGTCCTCGTCGTACGGATACGCGATGCGCTGCTCGCCGTAGAACGCCCGCAGCGCGGCGCCCGTCGGGAGATAGCGCGCCGTCCCGTTGTAGAAGGCGGCGAAGCGCTGCGTCGCGCCGACGCCCGGGTTCTTCGCCGAGTGGTAGTCGTCCTGGCAGCCGTGGTCGAAGGGCGACTGCATGCGCGGGAGGAGCGCCGTCATCAGCCGCTCGGCCTCCGGCGTGCCCCAGTAGGCGCTCTGCGGCGTGGGGCCCGGGCAGAAGATCTTCGTCCAGCCGTCGCCGCGCCCCTGCCACACGCTCATCAGGTCGTAGTCGGAGACGAGCAGGCGCCCGTCGGGCGTGACGAGCGTGCCGCTGACGTCCGACGTCTTCGCCTTGTCGCCCTGCCCCTTGGGCGTCAGCACGCCCTGGAAGACCATCCCCACCCGCTTGGGGCAGCGCACGACGAGCAGGAAGTGGCCGGCGGAGTGGGCGCGGAGCAGCGCGACGTCGGGCGCGGACATGCCGGAGCGGAGGGCGAACTGGACGTCCTGCTCGGGCACGCGGCCGCGCCAGCGGCCGAGCAGGCTCGTCTCGGCGATGTCGCGGAGGGGAGCGCGAAGGGTGGTCATGTCGGGATCTCGTGCGGGTGGAGCGTGGTGTCGGTGTCGATGCCGCCACGCTAACCCGCCGCCGGTCCGGCCGGACAGGGTCGAACGACCCCACGGGGAGCGGCCGCTCCCCGTGGGGCGCCACGTCTACAGGCTGAGCCAGTACGTCGCCTTCACCATCAGGATGTTGTCGGGCGCGGTGCGGAAGAGCAGGCGCGGGTCGCGCGCCAGGTCGAAGTCGCCGTCGGCGCCGAAGCCGCGCCGCGTCTGCTGCCACGCGACGTAGAGCGTGGAGCCCGGACGCCACTCCCAGCGCAGCACGGCGTTGCCGCGCAGGCTGCGCAGCGTGTTGTCGAGCCCCTCGGGCTGCGTGGCCAGCGGGTCGAAGTCGAAGGTGTGCGGGGCGCGCAGCCGCCCCGCCACGCCGTAGTCCGAGGCGAAGATGAGCGGCTGCACATACGTCTCCAGCGTCAGGCGCGGGGCGAAGGTGACGTTGAGCCGGATGGTGGCGTCGAGCTGCGTGAAGTCGAGCGGCGCGAAGACGTAGCGCCGGCCGTAGGTGGCCGTGGCGGTGGGATCCGTGCCCTGCGTCAGGTACTGCGCGGCGATGCGCCCGCGGCTGAACGACGGGCCGACGGTGAGGTTCCAGCGCGACGAGGTGCGGATGGAGACGGACCCGTCGAGCCCCACCTCGTGCCCGCCGAACTCGCCGTCGGTCACGCTCCCGCCGAGGGCGACGGTGACCGGCCGGCGCGGGTCCGAGTCGACGTCCAGGGAGACGGAGACCTCGCCCGGTCGCACCATGGCGGGCCCGCCACGCGTGGAGCGGTCGTCGAACGAGCGCGCGCGGCGCGTGAGCTGGCCCCCCACCGACCAGAAGTTGAGGAAGCGCGCCCGCGCGCCGAGGCTGGTGGTGAACTGCACCGCGCGACCCGCGTAGTTGGTCTCGTGCCGCGTGACGGCGTTCACGACCCAGTTGCGCAGCACGCGCCCCGGCTGGTTCTCCGCGTAGCTCAGCACGCCCTGCAGGTCCTGGCGGTCGGTGCGCGTGGCGAAGCCCAGGTCGTTGGCCTCGTAGCGCGGGCTGGTGAGCGCGCCGGCCACGGAGCCGGTCCAGTGCTCGCCGGCGCGCTTGGTGAGCGAGAGCCCGGTGGAGTAGCCGGTGAGCGCCGTCGTCGTGTCCACGCCGAGGTGCGTGGCGTCCGGGCGCTGGAGGTAGTGATTGGACTGGCGTTGCGTGGCGACGATGGCCGCCTCCGAGCCGCGCACGTGGCTCAGCGCCACGCTCCCGGTGAGCTGCCAGCTGCGCTGCGCCCACTCGTGGCGGAAGTCCAGCCCGCCGGTCCACGCCGCCGAGCGCAGCGCGGCGCGCGCCTCCGGCGACGAGAGGTCGCGCACCACGGAGCCGAGCGCGGCGCCGATGGCGGAGCGGCCGCCGCGCAGGTCGCGCCGCCCGCGCGCCATGAAGTAGTTGGTCAGCGGCTCGGCGGTCCGCGTCTGCAGCGCGTCGTCGGCGTCCAGGAAGCGCGCCTCCTCGCGCCCGGTCACCGCGTCGAGCACGCCCAGCGACCAGCCGCCGGCGGTGCGGCCGGTGAGCTTGGCGGCGCCCAGGATGGTGGTGACCTCGGGCAGGTCGGCGCGCGCCCCGGGCGGGCGGAGCTGCGGGGCGCGGCCGATGCGCCGGCTGTAGAAGAGGCTCCCGCCGCTCGTGTTGCCGGTGAAGTCGAAGATCTCGCTCCCCTCCACGAAGAAGGGCCGCCGCTCGGGGAAGAAGGTCTCGTACACGCCGAGGTTGACGATGGCCGGGTCCACCTCCACCTGCCCGAAGTCCGGGTTGACGGTGGCGTTCAGCGTCAGGTTGCTCGTCACGCGATAGCGCAGGTCGGCGCCGGCCGACATCGTGTGCTCACGGTCGCTGCGGAACGGGTTGGCGCCGGGGTCCACGTACTCGCCGCGCGCGGCGACGTACGGCAGCAGCTCGGCGCGATGCCCGGCGCCGACGTCGCCGAGGCCGGTGAGGTGGCCGTAGCGCGGCACGCCGGCCAGCTCGCTCTTGGGCACGAAGGCGAAGTAGGCCACCTCGCCGCGCCGTCCGATGACGCGCTCGAGCTGGACGCCCCACGTCTGCCCCGCGCCCGGGCGGAAGCGGAGCTGGCTGAAGGGGATGCGCAGCTCGGCGGTCCAGCCGCCGGCGTCCACGCTGGTGGCCACCGCCCACACGGGATCCCACGACGAGTCGTCGTCCTCGCCGCCGCTCCCCATGGTGACCGTCGCGTCGCGCTGCACGCCGCCGGGGTTCACCTGGAAGCGGAAGGCGGTGCGGTGGTCGTGGTAGCTGTCGATGCTGACGGCGAACCAGTCGGAGTCGAGGAGGGGCATGTCGCGCCGGCCGAGGCGCGTGGTGACGCCGACGGTGTCCACGAGGCGCACGCCGACGTAGAGCGCCTCGTCGTCGTACAGGATGCGGGCCTCGGTGGGCTGGCTCACCGGCGCCCCCTCGTCGGGGTCGCGCTGGACGAACGCGGTGGCCGGCGCCGCCGCCTGCCACGCGGCCTCGTCGAGCCGGCCGTCCACGTGCACGACCCCCGGGGCGCGCACGGCCGCCAGCGCCGGGGCGGCGGCATGCCGCGCGGCCTCATCCGACGGGCGCGGGAGCTCCTGCGCCGGCGCGGCGGCGGGGAGGAGGAGGGCGGCGGCCGCGAGGGTCGCGGCGGGGCGGGGGCGACGGAGGGCGGGTGCGAGCACGGCGGGATGGTGGGGGAGGGGAGCGGCGGGGCGACCGGCAGCTGGTTGCGGGTCGAGCTCGACTGCAAAGGTAACGGCTCGGCCGGTCCGGCCTCGGGGAGCTCCGCCGTCGTCCTCGCCCCTGGCGTAGCATCCAGGCGCTCACGAGCTTCCCGTCGTGACCGACGCTCCCATCCGCGTCGTCGCCGCGGTCGTCGCCCGTGGCGACCGTCTACTCGTCTGCCAGCGTCCGCTCGAGAAACGGCACGGCGGCCTCTGGGAGTTCCCGGGCGGCAAGTGCGAGCCGGACGAGACCGATGCCGACGCCGCACGCCGCGAGCTGCGCGAGGAGCTGGGCGTGGAGGTGGTGGACGTCGCGGGCCAGGAATTCGCGGTCCACGATCCCGGCTCGCCGTTCCTGATCGCGTTCGTGCCGGTGACGATCGCGGGCGAGCCGACCTGCCTGGAGCACACCGCGCTGGCGTGGGAGACGCCGGCGGCGCTCGCGCGGCTGCCCCTGGCGCCGAGCGACCGGCGCTACGTGGAGCACCGCCTGGCACGCCTGGCGCGCCCGGCTCGATAGTCGGGTGTCCGCGGCGGCGGGCGTGCTCCGGCTACGCCGCCCGGAACCGGTCGAAGCGCTCGGCCAGGAAGTCGCGGTTGGGACGGTGCTCTTCCCGTCGAGGCAGCACGAGGCGCGTGCCGTGCGCCGCCTGCAGCCCGTGCCGCAGCATCGGTCCGTCGACCTCCTCGAGGATGTCCACGCGTACGTGGACATTCGCGTCGGGATCGATGCCGATGATGTGCGCGTCGTACGCCGAATGGTGGATCTTGCAGAGTCCGAGCCCGTTCGTCACCACCGGCTCGCCGCGCGGGTCCCGATCGGGCAGGATGTGGGCGGCATCGAGCAGCTCGACGTGGCGCAGGCGACAGATGGCGCACTGCTCGCGGTAGGCGCCGAGCACGAGACGGCGGAACTGCTGCTGGTGCAGGCGCTGCATCACGGCACGTGTGGCGTATTCGCGTCGCACGGCGGTGAGCGCCGGATCGGCGTGCATCGGCGCCAGCACCTGGTCGGCGGCGAGCGTGAACTGCAGCGCGGCCGGGTCGTCACCCGTCACGTACACCGGGAGCACCGCGTCATAGACGCCCGGATCGACCGCCACGAGGTAGATGAGTGGCCGCTGCGCCCACATCGCGCGGCGCAGCGCCACGTTGTCCGGATGCTCGGCGTCCGTGCCGCGGTACTTGTAGACGAAGCGGCCGGCGTCGGCGTCGTGCACGTCCGCGTATGGCGAGTCGGCCGACGTCTGCACGCTGAGGGCGGCGCCCTCCCGACCCAGCGCGGCGGGCTTGAAGATCCCCTTCTGGTAGTTCCAGATCGGGACGCGCTGGCCGCGGAGCATGATGCCCGCCATGAGCTCGCGCCGCGGGATGCGGCCGCCGTAGCGCTCGCGCAGTCGCTGCACGAAGGCGAAGGCGGCGGCGCGCAGCTCGTCGTCGAGGGTGGGGTCTGGCATCGCCACATGTTGGGCGCGGCAGATCGGGTGCGCTCGTCCAGTCGCACCGCGCCGGCAGGTGTGGCCGAAGATAGCGCGCCTGTGGGCGGGGGGCGAGGGGAACGGGACGAGCGTGGGCGGGCGGCCGTCCGGGCCCACCGGTGGCGGGCCGCGACTGGCACCACCCACCTGGCGCCGGCGACCGATCCACCGCGGGCCCTCGGCGCCTCCCCCGCGTGCGCCAGGGCCGTGACTTCACGGATCCCGCCCCTCCCCGGCCTGGCATCCTCCCTCGTCGCTCGTCCCTCGTCCCTCGTCGCTCGTCGCTCGTCGCTCCCCTTGACACCCCGCGCTCCCGCCCCCACCATGTCCCCTGAAACTTTCAGGGAGCACCCTCGACCATGATGCCCGCGTGAGCGACGACAGCCTCGACCTGCTCAAGGGCACGCTGGACGTGCTCGTGCTCAAGGCGTGCACCTGGGGGCCGCGGCACGGCTACGCGGTCGCCCGCTGGATCGAGGACGCCACCGGGGGCACGCTGCAGATCGAGGAGGGGGCGCTCTATCACGCGCTCCACCGGCTCGAGCAGCGGGGCTGGCTGACGAGCACCTGGGGGGTCTCGGAGGCCAATCGGCGGGCGCGCTACTAC
>DASTRO010000056.1:0-6594 GCA_035761165.1 Gemmatimonadaceae bacterium
GACCTCACGGCGCACGCGGCCGAGGCGAGGGGGAAGATCGTGCTGTTCGACTATCCCTTCCCCGCCGACAAGCCGCCGTTCGAGGCCTACGGGGATGCCGTGCGCTACCGCGGCGGCGCGCCCACCGCGGCGGCCCGCGTCGGCGCCGTCGCGGCGCTCATCCGCTCGGTGGCGTCGTTCTCCATCCAGAACCCGCACACCGGCTCCACGCGCTACACCGACAGTACCGTCGCCCGCATCCCCGCGGCGGCGCTCAGCCTGGAGGACGCGAGCATGCTGCACCGCATGTACGCGCGCGGCGAGCGGCCGGTGGTCACGCTGCGTATGGAGGCGCGCACGCTGCCGCCGGCGCAGTCGCGCAACGTGGTGGCCGAGCTGGTGGGGAGCGAGCGGTCCGACGAGGTGGTGGTGCTGGGCGGGCACATCGACTCGTGGGACGTGGGGCAGGGGGCGATGGACGACGGCGGCGGGAGCGTGGCCGCGTGGGAGGCGGTGCGGCTGATGAAGGCGCTCGGGCTGCGCCCGAAGCGCACCGTGCGCGTGGTGCTCTGGACCAACGAGGAGAACGGCACCGCCGGCGGCCGCGCCTACGCCGCCGCGCACCGCGACGAGCTGGCGAAGCACGTGGCGGCGATGGAGAGCGACAACGGCATCTTCGCGCCCAACGGCTTCCGCCTCACCGGCAGCCCTGCCGCCCTCCCGCTCGCCCAGCGCATCGGCGCGCTGCTGCACCGCGTGGGCAGCGACAGCGTCTGGCTGGGCGACACGGAGGCCGACATCGGCCCCATCGTCCGCCTCGGCGTTCCCGGCTTCGCGCTCGACGTGGACGGCAGCCGCTATTTCTGGTATCACCACTCGCAGGGCGACATGCTGAACGTCGTCGACCGGCAGGACTTCGCGCGCTGCGTGGCGACGATGGCGGTGATGGCGTACGTGCTGGCGGATATGCCGGAGGTGCTGGAAAGGGCGAGCGACGAGCGATGAGTGATCAGCGCTCAGCGCTCAGCGATGAGCGCTGAGCGGGACACCCTCGGACTGGCCAGTACTGGCCTCCCGAGCGGCCGTTCCGCTGATCGCTCATCGCTCATCGCTGATCGCTCGCGTCATCACCCGGTCCGTCTGCCGGTCGCTGCCGAGCACGAACGCCCAGCTGCCGACGTCCACGAAGCCGCGCTTGCGGTAGTAGGCGATGGCGCGCGGGTTCCGCTCCCAGACGCCGAGCCAGAGCGTGGCCGCGCCGCGGGCGCGGGCGGTGTCGAGCACCGCGTCCATCAGGCGGTCGGCGACGCCGCGGCCGTGCCAGGGGCGCGCGACGTAGAAGCGGCGCAGCTCGATGGGCGCCGGGCCGGTGATCGCCGGTGGCGCGGCGCCCGTCGCCAGCAGGGCGTACCCGGCCAGGGCGCCGTCCACGTGCGCCAGCAGCACGGTCGTCGCCGCGTCGGCGATCTCGGCCGCCTGGCGCTCGGGCGAGAAGGTCGCGGCCAGGTAGGCCGCCATGTCCTCGGCGCGGTTGTCGGCGGCGAAGGCGTCGTGGAAGCAGTCGCGCGCGAACGCCGAGAGCGTCGCCGCATCGTCCGGGGTGGCGGGGCGGATGGTGGCTGGAAGGGGCATCGTGGTCGTCAGTCCGTCACGCGGCCGGCGCGCACGACGAGTGGCCAGCGCACGTGATGGCGCGCCGCTCGGTCGGCGGCCGTCAGCGCGCGCAGCTCGGCCTCGAGCGGGCGCACCGGGTCGTCGATGCCGGCGGCCCGCGCGCGGGCGACGGCCGACCAGGTGCGGACGTAGGCCACGAGCTCGTCGGCGGTCCACCACCGCTCGAGCACGAGCGTGGGTGCGGGGAGCTCGGCGAAGGGGAAGGGAAGCGTCCGGTAGCCTTCCCCCACCGCCGCGCGGTCGGTGGGCCACCAGGGCCCCATGATCTCGTGGTTGAAGCGTTGCAGCGCGGCGTCGAGCGCCGGCTCGTCGACGGTGGGATCGTCGTAGCTCCAGACGCAGAGCGCGCCGCCGGGGACGAGCACACGCCGCACCTCGGCGTAGAAGCGGTCGAGGCGGAACCAGTGCAGCGCCTGGGCGACGGTGACGAGCTCCACCGCCGCGCCGCGCACCGCGCTCGCCTCGGCCAGTGCCACGTGATACGAGACACGTGGATGCGAACGCGCATGCGCGAGCTGCGCGGCGCTCGCGTCGGTCGCGGCGACGCGCGCGAAATGGCTCGCCAGTGCGATGGCGGCCTGGCCGTTACCGGTCGCGCAGTCCCAGGCCCGCGAGCGACCCGGAGCGAGCGCGGCCGCGAAGGCGAACAGCTCCGCCGGGTAGTCCGGACGGTGGGCGGCGTAGGCCGCAGCCGCGCCGGAGAAGTGATCGGCGAAGCGCTGCACGATGGCGAACGACAGGACGGGGCGCACCGGATGGGTGCGCCCCGCGCCCACTCCCGCTACTCGCGCTCGGCGGCGCGAGCGTTCCGGCGGAGGCGCCGGAGCTCCTTCAGCAGGCGGTCGAACGTGGCGGCGGTTCCCTGTCCCTGGGCGGCACCTTCGCGGCGGAGGAAGGCGGCGGCCGCCTTGCTGACCCAGATCGTGGTCTGCTCTGCCCGCGCACGGGCGTAGCGTTCGGCTGTCGGCATTGGATGAGCCCTCGTCGGCTCCAGGCCATGGGGAGTGTGGCGGCGCGACGCGCCTGGGGGTCGCGCGCCAGGCCGGCGCGCGACCATCGTGACCGCCGCGGCCGGCCTCAGAACGTCACCAATCTTGCGCGAACCGGCGCGTAACGCCAGAGTGCCGCGCAAATTCGCCCGCCGCCTGTTAGGCTGCCTCCGCCTCACGGCGCAGCCGCGCGTCGAGGACGAAGGGCCCGAACGGCACCACCGCCGCCACCACCGCGCCCAACGCCCGGTCCACCGACCAGCGATGGGCGCGCATCACCTGCGCGACGGCCACCAGGTAGAGCAGGAAGAGCACGCCGTGCAGCGAGCCGGCGATGCGTACCGCGATCGGCAGTCCGGCCATGTACTTGAGCGGCATGGCGACGCCGAGGAGGAGGAGGAAGGAGACGGCTTCGGCGAAGCCCACGGCGCGCAGGCGCCCGAGCGGCGTGTTCAGCATGCGTCGATGTCGCAGACATGGGAGAGGCGGCGGGCCACGGGCCCGCCCCCGGGAGCGTGAACGGTGCGGGGAAGCTAACGCGGTGCGCGCCTCACTGCCCCTCCCCCGGCGCCCCGCCCCCCGGCGCGGCGAGCTCGATGACCGCGGTGTGGATGTGCTCGCACCCGGGCCGCTCGACGTGCGGGTTGGCGACATGGAGCATGACGACGATCGGGTCGCCCTCGCGCTCCGGCCGCCCCATCCGCGCCGACGTGGTCACCGTCTTCGCATGACGGAAGCCCTGCGCCTCGTAGAAGTGCACGGCGGCGCTGAAGGCCTGCCACGCCGGGCTGCGCTGCATGGCCGCGAGGACGTTGATCGTGCGCTCCCCCTCGCTGCGCGCCGGCCGCGCCGCCGCCTCGCGCACGGCGGGCATCCCGAGATTCCCGTCGGGACCGACGCTGAAGACCGCCCGGTCCCCGCCCAGGGCGCGCGAGCAGGTGCTGTCGTAGCGCGCGCCGGCCGGCACCACGACATGTGGCGAGCGCCGGCGCAACGCGGCGAGCGGGTCGGGGCCCGCCCCCCGCGCCGCACCGGCCGCCGGCGGCTGCGCCCCCAGGACGGCGGGGCCGAAGGCGAGGAGGGCGACGACGGAGAGGAGCGCGGCCGGTGAGGTCGGGCGCGTCGGTGCAGTCGTCGCGGTGCGGGGACTCGGGTGAGGCATTGGCAGTGGCGGGTGCGGGAGGGGTGATGGAGGCCGATGGAGCGGTGCTCCACGCTGCGCCATCGGGCGGGCCGCCGCATGGGTCGTCCATCCCTCCCCCGCCGTGGCAGGCGCCCGGGCACGGTCGCGTGCCCGACGCCTGGCCGGTGCGGGTCGCCGGGCGCACATTGCCCTCGGTCCCGCGCGTGCACCGCGCATCGGTCGTTCCCGTCCCCGTCGCCGGCCCGACATGCACCAGCGCCTCCGCCAGCGCCCCCGCCCGCTCACCTCCCGCGCCCCTGCGCTCGTCCTGGCGGTCCTCGCCGCCTGCGCGCCCGCCGTCACCCCGACGCCGCTGGGCACGCCGGAGTACCGCCTGGAGGTACCGCGCCGCGATCAGCGCGTGGTGGCGGAGCACGGGGTGGTGGCCGCGGCGCATTCGCTGGCCGCCGCGGCCGGGGTCGAGATGCTGCGGCGCGGCGGCAACGCGGTGGACGCGGCCGTGGCCACGGCGTTCGTCCTCGCCGTCGTCGAGCAGCAGATGGCCGGGCTGGGTGCCGGGGGCGCGATGACGATCTGGCGTGCCGGGCCGAAGCGGGCCGAGTACCTGGACTTCTACGCCAGCGCGGGCGCGGACAGCGCGTGGGCCGCGGTGCCGCCATCGGAGCAGCGCACGCCGGCGCAGATGGTGGCCGTGCCGGGGATGGTGGACGGGCTGCTCGGCGCGCTGGCGCGGTACGGCACGCTGTCGCGCGAGGTCGTGCTCGCGCCGGCCATCCGGGCGGCGCGCGACGGCTTCCCCGTGCACTCGCTGCTCGCCCGCGCCATCGCCGCCAACCGCGCCAAGCTGACGCGCGACCCCGCCGCGGCGCGCATCTTCTACCCCGGCGGGCGGCCGCTGCAGGCGGGGGACCTCCTCGTCCAGCCCACCCTGGCGGCGACGCTCGAGCGCGTCGCGCGTGAGGGGCGTGACGGCTTCTACGCCGGGCCGGTGGCGGACAGCATCGTGGCCGAGCTGCGGGCCGGCGGCAGCCCGATGACGCTGGCCGACCTGCGCGACTTCCGCACGAAGCCCCGCCGTCCGCTGTGCACGACCTACGAGGGCTACACGCTCCTCTCCGCCCCGCCCCCACTCGACGGGCTGGAGGTGTTCGAGACGCTGGCGCTGCTCGACGGCCGCGACCTCCCCCGTCTGGGCCTCCCGGCCGAGTCGCCGGAGGCGCTGGCCCTGCTCACGGACGCGGTGCGGCTCGCCCATGCCGACCGCGTGGCCTACCTCGGCTTCCCCGACGACGCGGCCGTGCCGGCCGTGGGGCTGGCCAGCGCCGCGTACGCGCGCGAGCGCGCGGCGCTCATCGGACGTCCGGTGGCCGACAGCGCCCCGGTGGGTGATCCCTGGGACGAGGAGGCGGGCGGGGCCCCCGGCCGCTGCGCCGGGCTGGAGCCCTTCGCACCCACGACGCTCCCCCGCCCGGAGAGCGGGGCCCGCGCGCCGGAGCCGGACGGCGCGAGCGAGCTGGCGCAGACGACGCACCTGTCGGTGGTGGACGCGGAGCGCAACGCGGTCTCGCTGACCTTCACCGCCGGAGTCGCCTTCGGCTCGGGCAGCTACGCCGCCGGCACCTTCCTCAACTCGGCGAACAACAACTTCGGTGGCCCCGTCGCCAACCGCCGCGCCGCCGGCCGCACCCCGCGCTCGACGATCGCGCCGACGATCGTGCTGGACGGGGACCGGGTGCGCCTGGTGGTGGGCTCACCGGGCTCGGGCTACATCCCGCCGGCCATCGTCCACACGATCCTCTACACGCTGGTCTACCACCTGGACCCGTGGACCGCGGTGAACATGCCGCGCGTCTACCCGGACCACGACTCGCCCACGGTCCAGGTGGAGCAGGGCTTCACCGGGCCCGCGCTGGCGGGGCTGCGCCGCCGCGGCTACGCGATCGAGATCAACCCGCCGATCGACCAGGGCTTCGGGGGCGTGCACGTGGTGCTCGTCCGGCCGGACGGCATGCTCGTCGGGGCGGCGGACCCGCGGCGGGACGGGGCGGCGGTGGGATACTGAGGGAGCGGCGAGCGACGAGCGGCGAGCGGCGAGTGACGAGCGACGAGCGACGAGCGGCGAGCGACGAGCGGGGTTGGTGGCGCGACGAGGACGTCGGGCGGGGGGCTGGATGCACCCGCGACGAGGGCGGGCGTCTGGCCTGTAGCATCTGGCGTGCAGGGGCGTGGAGCGGGGAGCGGGGAGCGGGGAGCGTGGAGCGGGCAGAGGATCGTGGAGGCGCGACGGCATCCGGCGCGGGGGGCCCCCCCCCGACTGCTACGATACCGCCGCCCGCCCAGGCGACCACCACCGGAATCGCGCCGCCAGACGCCTTCCGCTGCACGCCTCCAGACGCCAGACACCCGTCCGGCGCCGCTGAGGGACCCGCCACCGCCCGAGGGGCCCCGACCTGCATCGGAGCCCCTCGTCGCTCGTCGGAGCCCCTCGTCGCTCGTCGCTCCCTTGACGCCCCCTGCCCCCACTCCTATCCTTGCCCTGAAACTTTCAGGGAAACCATGCCCACCCCACCGCCGCGCGACGACAGCCTCGACCTGCTCAAGGGCACGCTGGACGTGCTCGTGCTCAAGGCGTGCACCTGGGGGCCGCGGCACGGCTACGCGGTGGCGCGCTGGATCGAGGACGCCACCGGGGGCACGCTGCAGATCGAGGAGGGGGCGCTCTATCACGCGCTCCACCGGCTCGAGCAGCGGGGCTGGCTGACGAGCACCTGGGGGGTCTCGGAGGCCAATCGGCGGGCGCGCTACTAC
>DASTRO010000057.1:0-23834 GCA_035761165.1 Gemmatimonadaceae bacterium
GGCGCCCCCACCCGTTCAGCTGCGGGCGTCCACCTCGCGCGCGGCGGGCACGGGCACGGGCGCCGCCTGCGGCTTCACGCCGCGCATCCCCTCGTAGAGGATCCGCGCCAGGAAGCGGCTGCCGTGGCGGATCACGCGCGACTTCATCTCCCCCCCGGCGCGGGCGCGCTCGTGGCTCGACACCTCCACGATCCGCAGGCCGGACCGCAGCGTGTTGGCGATGAGCTCGATCTCGATCTCGAAGTTGGCCGAGGTGTACGTGAAGCCGGTGAACACCTCGCGCCGCAGCAGCTTGAACCCGTTCAGCGCGTCGGACAGGTAGCGGCCGGTGCAGAGCCCCAGCGTCGCGCTCAGGAAGACGTTCCCCAGCGCACGCACGTGGTGGTACTCCTCGCTCCCGCCCACCACCCGGGAGCCGATCACCAGCCCCACGCCCGGCGTCATCCCGTCCAGGAAGCGCGGCAGCTCCTCGGCGCGGTGCGAGTAGTCGGCGTCCATCATCAGCAGCAGCTCGCCGCTGGCGGCCTCGAAGCCGGCGCGCAGCGCCATCCCCTTGCCGGAGCGGCGCGGATTGCGCACCACGCGCGCGCCGTGCGCCGCCGCCAGCGCCGCCGTGCGGTCCGTCGAGCGGTCGTCCACGACGATCACCTCGACGTCGTAGCCGGGCAGCGTGGGGACCACGGTGGCCAGATCGTCGAGCACCATGGGGAGCGTCTGCTCCTCGTTGCGAGCGGGGATGATCACGCTGAGCTGCGTCATCGGCGAACTCCGGACGGATCGACGGGGTCAGTGGGTCGCCAGCGCCGACCCGATCCCGGGTGCGGCGGCGGGCCGTTGGTCGAGCGTGAGCACGTGCTCGTTCTCGCGGAGCCAGGCGATCAGGCGGCCCAGCCCTTCCGCCACGGGCGTCACCGGTCGCCAGCCGAAGTCGCGGGCCGCCTTCCGGACGTCGGAGACGAAGACCAGCTGGTCGCCGGGACGGGCCTCCTCGAAGGTGTGCGCCGGCACGTGGCCGACGCGCGCGGCCAGCAGCTGCAGCAGCTCGAGCAGCGAGAGCGTGTTGGACGGACCGCCGCCGACGTTGTACGCGTTCCCCGCCGTGGTCGCGATGCCGACCACGGCGGCCTCGTACGCAGCGACGAGATCGCCCACGTAGAGGACGTCGCGCACCTGCGTCCCGTCGCCGTAGACGACGATGGGGCGCCGCCGCAGGGCCTGGATCGCGAACCAGGCGACCCATCCCTGGTCCGAGATCCCGAACTGGTGCGGGCCGTAGATGCACGACTGCCGCAGCACCACCGTCGGCAGCCCGTAGATGCGGTGGTAGTCGAGCACGTACTGGTCGGCGGCGCCCTTGGAGCAGCCGTAGGGGCTGTGGAAGTCGAGGGAGCGCGTCTCGGGCACGCCGAGCGGCAGGTCGCGGTAGGCGTGCCGGCCGTCGCGCTCCACCGTCGCCAGGTCGTCCAGCTTCCCGTAGACCTTGTTCGTGGAGCTGTAGAGCACCACCGGGGGCCGGGGCGCGTGGCGCACCGCCTCGAGGACGTTGAAGGTGCCGAGCGCGTTGATCTCGAAGTCCTCGCGCGGATCCCGCACGCTCGTCGTCACCGCCACCTGCGCCGCCAGGTGGACGACGACGTCGGCATCCGTCACCAACCGACGGAGCGGGCCGCGTCGATCCCGCACGTCCCCTTCCACGATCGTCAGCCGGTTGCCGTGGCGCGACCGGAGCCAGGCCGCGTTGTCGCGCGTGCCCGGGCGCCGGAAGCTGTCCAGAATCGTGACGTGCGCCCCCGCCGACAGCCGGTGGTCGGCGAGGTTCGTCCCGATGAAGCCCGCGCCACCGATGATCAGCGGTCGGTCCATGCGTCACCTGCCGCTCGGGGCGTGGCCGCGCCACCGTCCCCCGGCGCGCGGGTCGGCTTCTCGCCGACGATCGTCTTGAAGGCCATCCCGCTGTACCAGCCCGGGTCGGCGGCCACCGGGGTGAAGCCATTGCGCCGCAGCACCTCGCGCCCCTGGCGCACGGAGCGCAGCCGGGAGATCTCCGGCGGATGGAAGCGGAACGGCGGCCCGCGCCCGCGACGCCGGTTGATCATCCACGCCAGCGCGTCGAGCAGGTGCTGCGGCACGGCGTCCGTGCCCGGCCAGAGCAGCACCACGCGCCCGCCGGGGCGCAGCACGCGGTGGAACTCCTCCAGCATCCGGTCGATCTGCGGATGGGTGAAGTGCTCCATCACGCCCACGTTCCAGATGCCGTCCACCGCGCCGTCCGCGAACGGCAGCCGGAAGGCGTCGCCGGCGACGCGGACGTCCACCACCGGCGCGCAGCGCTCGAGGATCGCCGGCACCAGGTCCAGCGCCACGAGCAGCCGACCGGCCCGGCGAGGCGCGAGCCGGATGGAGGTCTCCGCCGTGCCGGACCCCGCCTCCAACAGCACGCCACGGGACGGCAGGTAGCGGGTCACGAAATGCCGGACCGTGCGCGCGAAGACCACCCGCCGATAGACGCTGAAGAAGCGCTGCGCGAGACTGCGCTGCGTCTCCGGCGCCCAGTGCGCGTCCCACGCCTCGGCGTCGCCCTGCACGGCGGCGCGGGCCAGCGGACGGGCGTCGATCACGCCGTGCCGGGTGGCGTATCGCGCCCCGCACGTCGCGCACGCCAGCCCGCCGGCCACGGGCTCCAGTGCCAGGCGGCACGCAGGGCACGC
Source organism: Gemmatimonadaceae bacterium (assembly GCA_035761165.1). Lineage (GTDB taxonomy): Bacteria > Gemmatimonadota > Gemmatimonadetes > Gemmatimonadales > Gemmatimonadaceae > CALCHX01. The sequence continues at coordinate 2,709 of DASTRO010000057.1, forward strand.
CAGCCGTCCGACGAGGACGTCTGGCACGGCGTCCGGTCCGCACGTGGCGACGCCCTGGTCTCGCTGCAGCGGGCCGAGGGCGATCATCGGTCCGTGCGGGGGACGAGGATGTCGATCTCGCGGAAGAGGTAGCGCATCCGCGCACCGTCTTCCACCACCTGCAGTGCCGGGATCTCCCCCGCCTGGACGTAGTTCCGCTCGAGCGCCGCGCGGATGCCGCTCCGCGCGTGCCAGTACGGCTCGTCGTACCACGAGTCGTCGGCCGCGTAGCCGCGCACGAGGATCTTGCGGTAGCGCCGCTCCTCGATGCGGCGGAGGATGCCCGAGAAGTCGCCGTTCCCGGCGTGCCCCCGCTCGCCGATCGACGGGGCGCGGTCCCGCATCACGATGCCGTGCCGCAGGTAGACCCAGGAGCCGGTGTCGAGCAGCGTCGTCGCAGGGTCCGCCGCCAGCTCGCGCTCGACCGCCGCGACGTAGCGCTCGGCGTCCGGCCCGAACGGACGCGTCGGCATCCGCGCGGTCCCGAACGAGGCGGGCAGGAGCACGCCCAGCGCCGCGACCGCGCCGCTCCGTAGCCAGGCGTCGGCGGTGCGCCGCTCCAGTCGCGCGCCCGCCTCCGTCAGCAGGGCGGAGAGCGCGGCCACGATCCAAACGCCGGCGATCAGCGAGCCCGGCCCCATGTGATTCAGCATCCACGCGATGCCGCTGGTGTACGCCTCCGAGCCGAGCAGGAGCAGCCAGACGAACCACGCCGCCGCCAGCACGCGCCGACGGGAGCCGCGGATCAGCACCAGCGCGCCGACCAGCCCGCCGACGAAGTACGTCCAGGCGGCCAGCAGGTGGTGCGCGCTCCGCAGCGGCGAGAGGTCGTCCGCGGCGAGCACGTCCAGCGTCCAGTAGCGGAACGGCTCGCCCCACACGAGCAGGCAGGCGCCGAGCGCCGCGAGCACCAGCGCGGCGCCACCCGTCGCGACGGCGGCCGCCCGTCGCCACGCCCGCCCACCCTCCGCCACGAGCAGGAAGAGCGCGGCCAGCCCCACCCAGACTAGCAGGCTCTGCTTGACGAGGAACCCCGCGGCCGGCAGCCCGCTCAGCAGCACCAGCAGCCAGCGGCGGCCGGTGGCGCCGTACTCCACGCACGCCCAGAAGCCGGTGACCGCGAGCAGCTGCGCCAGGGCGTCGTTGTGCAGGAAGACGACGTACTCGTTGGTCAGTGCATTCGTCGCCACCAGCAGCAGCAGCGGCAACCAGAGCGCCGCCCAGAGCAGCGGGCGGCGCAGGCGGACGCCCGCCAGCTCGAGCAGGCGGCGCACGGCGAGCATCGCGAGCGCCGCCGCGGCCGCGGTGTACGCGAGCTGGACCGCGCGCAGCGCCGTCAGCGACGTGCCCTGCCCCGAGAGGGAGGCGATCAGGTAGCTCAGCACCTGCGCGCCCGGCGGGTAGACGAACGACTCGTTGTGCACCTGCGCCGTGTACAGCGGGTGCCCCACGCGCAGCTTGATGACGTCGTTGACGAAGTCGCTCTCCGACCAGATCAGGATGTCGGCCGGGAAGGCGATGTGCGCGCCGAGCCAGTAGAGCCACCAGCCGCACCACACCACGGCCGCCGCGGCCATCGCCACGTGTGCCAGACGCGCCGGCGTGAGCTCGGCGCGGCGCAGGTGAACGGCGGCCGCCATCGCCACGACGACGAAGAGGATCGAGCCGGCGAGCACGAAGCGCAGGGCGCGGTCCGGGTCGGCGTGCCAGCGCGCGTGGGCGAGTGCCGTGACGGCAGCCAGCACGCCCGCACAGGCGAGCGCGGCCACGCCGGTGCCGAGCGTCGCCAGTGCGCCGGGGCCAGCGGGGCCGCCGACCGTGGCGCGGCGGGGGTGCGGACCCGACGCCAGTATCCGCAGCGGCGGTTCGGCGTACGGCGCCCGGAAATCGGGCAGGGATCGCGGGCTGGCCGGACTCTCGTGCATGCCGAGCCTCTCCGAAGCAACGGACCACGGCGCCGCCGGCACCCGCTCGCCGGCTCCGTACCTCAGGCGTGCCCCCGCTCCGCCGTCCGTCGGCCCGCGCGGCGACGTCGTTCGCCACGTCTTCCGCCGCCGGCTGGTGCTCGGGTGCCATAGAGTAGGAGCGGTCTTCACGCGGCGCCAGAGCGCGATCGGGCAATGCCGCACCGCTGTGCTGGCGGCCGCGAGCGTGCCACGCCGACCATCGCCCCGACTCGCGTTGCGAGTGGTCCGTGGCGCCACCGACCGCGCCGCCGACGGCGCCGACGGCGCCATCGATCGACTCTCGATGGTGTCGCCGGACGCGACGCCGTGTGCGACACCGGTTCCACCGGACGGACACGCGGCGCCCAACGCCGGACGCGCGGCGCCGCGTCGTGCTGGTACCCGGATTGCGGCGCTCGGGACGTTGCCCTACACGCCGCCTCGCGTCCCGAGGTCGTGTGGCGCAGGCGGGCATGCACTGTCATCCGGAGCACGCAGCGAGGAGCGATCACCATGGCCACGCGCAACGAGAGCACCACCTCCACCCGACGCGACCAGTCGCAGCAAGCGCAGCAGGCCCAGCCGGCGCAGCAGCAGGGCGCGGCCGCCGGTGCCGGCACCCGGAGCCGGGCGACGGGCGGCGCGACGGCACAGTCCGGCCGCGGGCAGGCGGCCGGCGCCGACACCGGGGCTGGAGAGGTGAGTCGACCCGATCAGGAGCGGCAGCGACCGGTGAGCCGCGAGACCGGCATGCAGGCCGGGGCGCGCGGCCAGGGCATGACGCGACGGACGTCGCCGGCGCTGAGCACGTTCGCGACCGCCTCCCCCGCCCTGCTGGCCAGCGCCTTCATGGCCAACCCGTACGAGTTCATGCGCCGCATGAACGCCGAGATGGACCGACTCTTCGACGAGGCGGGCTTCGGCGGTGCCGCCCTCGAGCCAGCGCGTGCGGCCGCCGCCGGCCGCGGGCTCGCCGGCGGTACCGCGATGGCCGAGAGCGGCGTCTGGACGCCCCAGATCGAGACCTTCCGCCGCGGCAACGACCTGGTGCTCCGCGCCGACCTGCCCGGCGTCCGCAAGGAGGACATCCACGTCGAGATCCAGGACGACATGCTGACGCTCTCCGGCGAGCGCCGGCAGGAGCACGAGGAGCGGCACGAGGGCATGTATCGCAGCGAGCGGAGCTACGGCACCTTCTTCCGTGCCGTCCCCCTGCCCGAAGGCGTGGACGAGGACCGGATCTCCGCCACCTGCGAGAACGGCGTGCTCGAGGTGACCGTACCGCTCCCCGAGCAGAAGGCGCAGCGCGGGCGGAAGATCGACGTCCGTTGACCGCACCGAGACCGCAATGACCGACCGGACGCGGAGCGGCGACGCACTCGTCGAGCGCCTGCGCGCCGCCGCCCGCCCGCTCGCCGACGCCGCCGACCTGGACCCGCTGCTCGACGCCATCGGCGACGCACGCTTCGTCCTCCTCGGCGAGGCCACGCACGGCACCTCGGAGTTCTATGCGTGGCGCGCCGAGCTCACGCGGCGCCTCGTCGAGGAGAAGGGCTTCTCCTTCGTCGGCGTGGAGGGGGACTGGCCGGACTGCTACCGCGTGAACCGCTACGTGAAGGGCTACGCGGACGCCGGCGAGAGCGCCGAGGCGGTGCTGCACGCGTTCGCGCGCTGGCCCACCTGGATGTGGGCCAACCGCGAGGTGGCGGCCTTCGTCGAGTGGCTGCGCGAGCACAACCGGCGCCGGCCGGCCGACCAGCAGGTGGGCTTCTACGGCCTGGACGTGTACTCGCTCTGGGAGTCGATGGCGGGGGTGGTGGAGTACCTGGAGCGGGTCGACCCGGCGGCGGCGCGCGTGGCGCGGCGCGCCTACGCCTGCTTCGACCCGTACTACGAGGACGTGCAGGAGTACGCCCGCGCCACCGCGCTCGTGCCGACGTCGTGCGAGGACGAGGCGGTGACGATGCTCGGCGCACTGCGCGCCCGCGCCCCGTCGTACCGCGAGGATGGGCGCGACGCCTACTTCGACGCCGAGCAGAACGCGCTCGTCGCGCGCAACGCGGAGCGCTACTACCGGACCATGGTGCGCGGCGGTCCGACGTCGTGGAACGTGCGCGACCACCACATGGTGGAGACGCTCGACCGCCTCATGGCGGACCACGAGGCCGCGCTCGGACCGCGTGCGCGGGCCGTCGTCTGGGAGCACAACACCCACGTCGGCGATGCCCGCTTCACCAACATGGCGCGGCACGGCATGGTGAACGTCGGGCAGCTCGTGCGGCAGGCGCATGGGGAGACGCCGCACGACCGCGACGGGGTGTACCTGGTGGGCTTCGGCACGCACCGCGGACACGTCATCGGCGCCCAGGAGTGGGGGCGGCCGATGCAGCGCATGCGCGTCCCCGAGTCACGCCCCGGCTCCTGGGAGCACACGCTGCACGAGGCGCTCGGCCGCGATGCGCTGCTCGTCTTCGACGGCGCCGACGACGGCGGCATCCCCGGGCTCGACCGGCCGGTGGAGCACCGCGCGATCGGCGTCGTCTACGATCCACGGGCCGAGCGGTGGGGGAACTACGTGCCGACCATCGTGCCGCGGCGCTACGACGCATTCTGTTATGTTGACGAGACCCGGGCGCTCGATCCGCTGCACATGCCGGTGCTCGTCGACGGCGAGGTGCCGGAGACGTACCCGAGCGGGATGTGAGCGACGCCCGGCGCGGTCCGGACCACGACGTCGTACCCACACCAGGAGACGATTCCATGCGTATCGCGCTGCTCCTCCTCGCCGCCGGCCTTCCGCTCGCCGCCTGCACCGGCTCCGACGACGCGGCCGCCGGCGACAGCCTCGCCGCCGGCGCCGACACCGCCGCGCCGCCCGCCAAGCTCGCACCTGCCGACTCGGCCGGCACCCAGGCGATGGCCACGATGCGCGACTCCGCGGGGCGGGAGCTCGGCCAGCTGACGCTCGCCGACGCCGACAGCGGCATTACCGTCTCGGGCACGCTGCGCGGGCTCCCCCCGGGCACGCACGCCATCCACCTCCACACCACCGGCCAGTGCGAGGGCCCGGCCTTCCAGTCCGCCGGCGGCCACTGGAACCCGACGAACCGTCAGCACGGCAGCGAGAACCCGCAGGGGCCGCACTTCGGCGACATGCCCAACATCACCGTGGGCGCGGACAGCTCGGTGAACGTGCAGGTCACCACGCCCGGTGGCACGCTGCGCGGCGACAACGGCCTGCTCGACGCCGACGGGGCGGCGGTGATGGTGCACGCGGGGGAGGACGACTACCGCTCCGACCCGGCGGGCGACGCCGGTTCGCGCATCGCCTGCGGGGTCGTCTCCGGCTCGTGAGGCGCGCGACACGGCCCGGCTGGCGCGGTGAGGACTCTCCCACCGCGCCAGCCGGGCCGCCGTCACACGATGGGCAGCGCGTCCCGCAGCACGCGGCGCAGCTTCGCCGGGTTGCGCACCGAGTAGATCGCGCGCAGGCGGTCGCCGTCGATGTCGAACGTCGTGACCGACACGACCGCGCCGTCCTCCAGCGTCAGCAGCGCCGGCCGGCCGTTGACGTGCCCCAGGCGGTGCGTGACGTTCGGCCCGAGCTTGCGAGCCACGCCGAGCAGGAAGCGGGCGGCGCGATCCGGGCCGTGGAGCAGATTCCGCGCAGCGCGCGCCACACCGCCGCCGTCGGTGGCCACCACCACGTCCGGCGCGAGCAGCGAGAGCAGCGCCGGGGCGTCGTCCGCCGCGATGGCGGCCACGAAGCGCTCGAGCATCACCTCGTGCGACTCGGGCGGCGGCGTGGCGCGCGGGCGCTCCGCCCGCACGCGCAGCCGGGCACGATGCACCATCTGACGCACCGCGTCGGGGCGGCGCTCCAGGATGCGCGCGATCTCCGCGTAGTCCACGCCGAACACCTCGCGCAGCAGGAACGCCGCGCGCTCCTCCGGCCCCAGGCGCTCCAGCAGCAGGAGCAGCGCGATCGAGAGGTCCGACGCCAGCTCGGCGTTCCGATCCGGGGGCGGCGGCCCGGCCGGCGCCGCCGGCGCGTCGGTCGGCACCGGCTCCGGCAGCCACGGCCCCGGATAGGTGGCGCGCTCCACCTTGAGGCGGCGCAGCCGGTCCACGGCCAGGCGCGTGGCCGCCGTCACCAGCCACGCTTCCGGCGAGCGCACGTCCTCGGGTGCGGCGCGGTACCAGCGCAGGTACGTCTCCTGGACGACGTCCTCGGCCTCGTCCATGTCGCCGAGCATGCGGTAAGCGAGCCCGAGGAGCCGCGGACGGTGCACGAGGACCTCGTCGGGCGAGAACTGTTCGAGTGGGGCGGGAGCGGTCATACCATGACAGACGGGCGAACCCCGCGGGTGTGACGGGAAACGGTGCGCGAGGGCGCGCGCGGGCCGGCAGGAGCTCCGCAGGCCCACTCGAAGGCTCGCACGGTCCCGCCACAGCGCAACCCCGCACGCTCGGGGCCGTCACACTCCGGTCTTCGTTCCCGTCTTTGTAGATGGCCACCGCGCGCGATTCCTACGCCGCCGACGGTGGCCCGATCGCCATCGACCGGACCCCCGACCAGCCCGCGCCGCACGGCGGGCGAGGAGCAGTCATGAAGCTCTCACTCCGCGCTGGCGACGCCGCCGGCGCCACGGCGCTGCCCGACACCCCACCCCCGCCCCCGACCCCCGGGGCCGTCACGCCTCTCCATCCCGTCGCTCCGTCCTCGTCCCCCGCGCCGACGCGCATCGTCGTGCTCGGCGGCGGCTTCGGCGGCGTCACCGCGGCGCGCCAGCTCGAGCGGCTCTGCGCCGGCCACGCGCGCGTGGAGGTCACGCTGGTGAGCCGCGACAACTTCTTCATCCTCACGCCGCTCCTCTTCGAGGCCTGCTCCGGACGGCTGGAGCTGCGGCACTGCGCACAGCCCATCCGCCCCGCCCTGCGGCGCGCGCGCTTCATCGAGGCCACGGTGCGCGAGGTGGACGTGGAGCGGCGCGTGGTGCACGCCGTCGCCCCGTCGGGCGCGGCCTACGAGCTCCCCTACGACCAGCTCGTCGTCGCCCTCGGCGCCACCACCAACGAGTCGCTGATCCCCGGCTCGCCGCACGCGCTGACGTTCAAGTCGATGACCGACGCGCTCCTGCTGCGAAACCGCATCATCGAGCAGTTCGAGCGCGCCGACGCCGCCGGCGACACCGGCGCGATGGCGCAGCGTCGCGGCTGCCTCACCTTCGTGGTCATCGGCGGCGGGCTGGTGGGCGTCGAGCTGCTCGGCGAGCTCACCGCCTTCGCCGAGGACGTGCTGCGCTACTACCCGCGCATCCGCCGCGAGGAGCTGCGCTTCCACCTGTTCGAGGCCGGGCCGCGCATCCTGCCCGAGGTGGACCCCGCGCTGGCGGAGGTGGCCCTGCGCGTGCTGCGGCGGCGCGGGGCCGACGTGCGCACGGCCACCCCCGTCCGCGCCATCGAGCCGCGCCGAGTCCACCTCGCCACCGAGACGATCGACGCCGGCACCATCGTGCTCGCCGCGGGGATCGTGCCCAACCCGGTGGCCGCGGCCATGCCGGTCGCGCACGACGCGCGCGGGCGCATCGCAGTGGACGCCGCGATGCGCAGCACGAGCCACCCGGAGATCTGGGCACTCGGCGATTGCGCGGCCATTCCCGACCCGGACGGCCATCCGTATCCGGCGCTGGCGCAGCACGCGGTGCGCGAGGCGCGGCGGCTCGCCCGCAACGTGGCGGCCGCGCTGGAGGGACGCCCCACCGCGCCCTTCGTCCACCGCTCGCTCGGCACCATGGCGTCGCTCGGCCACTCGCGCGCCGTGGCGCAGGTGATGGGCGTGCGGCTCACCGGATTCCCCGCCTGGTGGCTGCGCCGCACCTACTACCTGCTGCAGATGCCGCGCTGGGACCGGCGGCTCCGCATCGTGCTGGACTGGACGGCGGCGCTCTTCTCCCGCCCGGACATCACCAAGGTGGACGTGCCCGCCGAGCCGGCGACGGTGGAGACGCTCCTCGACCGGGCGGCGGAGGCGCCGGCGCTGCGGCAGGCGGGGTGAATGGCGCGGCCAGGGAGGGGCGGCGGGTCGCGAGCTCCCGGCGCGGGTAGCGCGGGCGCGCTCCGGCGTGCACAATCCGGCGTCGGCCGGCCGGCCGGTCGATCGACCGGCCGGCCGGTGACCCTCGTCGGCAGGCACGCTCCCTCCGGTCGGCGGGCCACATCCGGTGCGCCCGCCACCGTGCCCCCACCCACGCCACTCCGATGCATCCACCGCGTCACCGCCTCGCGCGCTCCGCCTTCCTCGCACTCGCCGCCACCTCGCTCTCCTGCACCGATGCCGGGGTGGTGACGCCGGGCGGCACCACCCCGCTCGTCGCACCGCACGCCAGCGTCGCGGCGCTCGCCGCGCCGGCGGTGCGCATCAACGAGCTGCACTACGACGACGACGGCACCGACGCCGGCGAGCGCATCGAGATCTCCGGGCCGGCGGGGATGGACCTCACCGGCTGGAGCGTCGTCCTGTACAACGGCAACGGGGGTACCGCGTACGGCACGCGGACGCTGAGCGGCACCGTCCCGGCGAGCTGCGGCACGCGCGGGGTCGTCGTGCTCGCGTACCCGAGCAACGGGATCCAGAACGGCAGCCCGGACGGGCTGGCGCTGGTGGACGCGGGCGGCAGCGTCGTCGAGTTCCTCTCCTACGAGGGCGCCTTCACCGCCGTGGGCGGCCCCGCCGACGGCATGCAGTCCACCGACATCGGGGTGGCCGAGAACGGCGAGCCCGACGGACAGTCGCTGCAGCGCACCGACGGCGGCGCGGGCTGGGTGGGGCCGCGGGCCGAGACGTTCGACGCATGCAACGGCGTGGCCGACCCGGCCCCCGTCGCCAGCGTCGTCGTCTCGCCGAGCACGACGACCATCACCGTCGGCGCGACGCAGCCCTTCACCGCCGACGCCTTCGACGCGGCCGACGCCCCCATCCCCGGCGCCGCCGTCGTCTGGACCAGCCTCGAGCCCGACGTCGCCACGATCGGGAATGACGGGGTGGCCACCGGCGTCGCGCCGGGCGACGCGCGGATCGTCGCCACCGCGGCCAGCGGCGCGGCGGACACGGCCACCCTGCACGTGGCGGTGGCGCCGCGGTCGACGCTCCCGACGGTGTACGTGAGCGAGCTGCACTACGACAACGTCGGCACCGACGCCGACGAGGCCGTGGAGATCGCGGGGCCGGCCGGCACCGATCTCACCGGCTGGAGCGTGGTGCTGTACAACGGCAACGACGGCGCGCCCTACGGCACGCGGACGCTCGGCGGCACCATCCCGGCGGTGTGCGGCGCGAATGGCGTGGTCGCCCTCACCTACCCGAGCAACGGCATCCAGAACGGCGGCCCCGACGGCCTGGCGCTGGTCGACGACGCGGGCACGGTGGTCGAGTTCCTGTCCTACGAGGGCACCTTCACCGCCGTCGGCGGTCCGGCGGACGGCATGCTCTCCACCGACATCGGCGCGGCCGAGAGCTCCGCCCCCGTCGGCACGTCGCTGCAGCGCGACGCGGCGACCAACACGTGGGCGTCCGGCGCGGCCAGCGTCGGCGCCTGCAACGGCAGCGGCGGCCCGCCACCGCCCAGCGACGGCTCCATCTCCTTCAGCGGCCGCCGCGCGGAAGACGTGGCGCTCCCCGTCGGCTTCCAGGACCAGCTCTTCGCCACCGTGCGCGACGGCAGCGGCGCGGTGGTCGAGGTACCCGTCACCTGGACGAGCGAGACGCCGGCCACGGGGAGCATCGACGCCGACGGCGTGCTCACGGCGCTCGCCGCCGGCTCCGTCACCGTGCGCGCCACGGCGACGCTGCCGAGCGGCGTGGTGCTCACCGAGACGTACACGCTGCCGACCACCGTCGCCACCGCCAGCACCACGGCGCGCTACGAGGGGAACACCGAGTTCGGCATCCCCACCGACGGCACGCCGGCGGACGACTACGTCGTCACGCACCCGGAGTACACCGCCTCGTTCAGCGCCACGCGCAACACGCCCAACTGGGTGAGCTACGACCTGGAGGCGTCGCACTTCGGCGGCCAGGACCGGTGCGACTGCTTCACCTACGACCCGGCGCTCCCCTCGTCCTTCCCGCGCTACACCACCGCCGACTACACGGGCGCGGGCGAGGTCGCGGGGTACGGCATCGACCGCGGCCACCTGGCGCGCTCCTTCGATCGCACGTCGGCCAGCCTGGACAACGCGCACACCTTCCTCTTCAGCAACATCATCCCGCAGGCCTCGGACCTGAACCAGGGCCCGTGGGCCGACATGGAGGGCGACCTGGGCGACCTGGCGCGCTTCGAGGACCGCGAGGTCTACATCATCGCCGGCGTGGCGGGCGCCAAGGGGACGGTGAAGAACGAGGGGCTCATCACGATCCCCGCGCAGGTCTGGAAGGTGGCCGTCGTGATGCGGCGCGACCACGGCCTGCAGGACGTGTCGTCCGCCGGCGACGTGCAGGTGATCGCAGTCGTGATGCCCAACGAGCCGGGCGTGCGCAACGTGGACTGGCACACGTACCAGACCACGGTGGACGCGGTGGAGGCGGTGAGCGGCTACGACCTGCTGGCCCGCCTGCCGGACGGCATCGAGCTCCTGGTGGAGAGCGGCGTGCGGCTGCCGGTGGCGGTGGGGCTGGTGGACCAGCTCCATGCGGCCGGCCAGATCGGCGCCGGCGAGGCGAACTCGCTGCGCAGCAAGATCACCAACGCGGCGCGGCAGTTCGACGCCGGCAACGTGACGCCGGCGGCGAACATGCTCGAGGCGGCGCTGCACGAGCTCGACGCGATGGAGCGCTCCGGACGGCTCACGGGCGCGCAGGCGGCCGAGCTGCGGGCGCTGCTGTCGCGGGTCGTCACGGCGGCCGGGCGGTAGGCCGCGCCGCATCGCGAACATCGAGACCCCGCCGTCCTGCATCGGACGGCGGGGTCTCGTCGTCTGGTGGCGGTCCGCGGCGGGTGGGCGGCGCGTCCCGTGAGGGCCCGCCGGTGCCGACGCCCGACGCGGCCCTCGGCCCGCCTTGACAGCTCAGGAGAGCCGGCGGTACACTCCTTTCACCTACTGAGGGGAGTGACGATGACCGGGTCGGCGGAGCTACTCCCCGGCACGCTCGACATGCTCGTGCTGCAGGCGGTGCACCTGGGCCGCATGCACGGCTTCGGGCTCATGCTGCGGATCGAGCAGATCACGGGCGGTGCCCTGCAGGTGCAGCAGGGCGCCCTGTACGGCGCGCTGTACCGTCTCGAGCACCAGGGGCTGGTCGCCAGCGAGTGGGGCGTCTCCGGCAACAACCGCCGCGCCAAGTACTACCGGCTCACGGCCGCCGGACGCCGCCGGCTCGGGCAGGAGACGGAGAGCTGGTACCGCCTCGTGGACGCCATCGGCATGGCGCTCCGTGCCACGCCACAGGAAGGCTGAGATGCACACCCTCCTCGCCCGCGCCCGCTCGTTCTATCGCGCGCTCGTGCGCCCGCAGCAGCTGGGCGCGGACATGGAAGACGAGATGCGCTTCCACATCGACATGCAGGCGCAGCGGCTCGTGCGGGAGCACGGGCTCGACGAGCGCGAGGCGCGGCGCCGCGCCGCGCTCGCCTTCGGCGGCGTGCAGCGCCACAAGGAGCTGGGTCGGCGCATCCGGGGCGTCCAGTGGGTGGCCGGCGCGACGCTCGACGTCAGGCTCGGCCTCCGCATGCTCGCCAAGCATCGCGGGCTCGCGCTCGTCGGCGGCTTCGGCATGGCCATCGCCATCGCCATCGCCGCGGTCGCCTTCGGCGTGATCTCGGCCTTCGTCGACCCGACGCTCCCCTTCCCCCAGGGCGACCGCGTCGTCTCCATCCAGAACTGGGACTCCCGGCTCAGCCAGGCGAATCGGCGCGCGCTGTACGACTTCGGCCTCTGGCGCGCCCAGCTGCGCTCCGTGCGGGAGCTCGGCGCCGCGCGGATGCTCGTCGAGAACCTCGTGGACGAGGCGGGGCGGAGCGAGCCGGTGGCCCTGGCCGAGATGACCGCCTCCGGCTTCCGGGTCACGCGGACGCCACCGCTCCTCGGGCGCTCGCTGCTCGACGCGGACGAGGCCGAGGGCGCCTCGCCGGTCGCCGTCATCGGCTACGACCTGTGGCAGTCGCGCTTCAACGGCGATTCGCGGGTCGTCGGCAGCCGCGTGCGCATCGGCGGGGAGCTCCACACCGTGGTGGGCGTGATGCCGCAGGGCTTCGCCTTCCCGGTGCGCCAGGCGCTCTGGACGCCGCTCCGGATCGGGACGGTGCTGCCCGACTCCGGGCCGGAGATCCACGTCTTCGGCCGCCTGGCCGACGGCGCCACCCTCCAGCGCGCCCAGACCGAGCTCGACGCGCTGAGCGCCTCGCTCGCGCGCGCCGAGCCGCAGACGCACGCCATGCTGCGCGCCCGGGTGCTGCCGTACACGTACCCGTTCCTGGACCTCAACGACCCGGCGATGGTCCGGTGGCTGCGGGTGGTCCAGGGCTTCGTGATGGTGATCCTCGTCTACGTGTGCGCCAACGTGGCGATCGTGGTCTACGCCCGCACGGCCGCGCGCGAGGCGGAGTTCGTGGTCCGCACGGCGCTCGGCGCGAGCCGCGGGCGCATCGTCGCGCAGCTCCTCTTCGAGGGGCTCGTGCTCTCCGGCGCGGCGAGCGTGGTGGGGCTCGCGCTCGCCGCCGGGGCGCTGCGGCGGGCCAACGCCCTGGAGCTCGGCACCGGGGGGCTGCCGTTCTGGATGCGTTTCGGCCTGTCCGTCGACACGGTGGTGTACGTGACGTGGCTCGCCGTGCTCGCCGCCGTCGTCATCGGCGTGCTCCCGGCGCTCAGGGTGACCGGCCGCGACGTGCAGTCCCGGATCCGGGCGATCGGCGGCGGCGCGGCCGGCCTGCGGCTCGGCCGCTCCTGGACGGCGCTCGTCGTGGCCCAGCTGGCGATCACCGTCACGCTCCTGCCGATCGCCATGTACAGCTACCGGGCGGCGTGCGGCCACGCCTTCGCCGAGCCGGGCTTCGCGGCCGATCGCTACGTCGCGACGGCGCTCTACCTGGACGACGCCACGCGGCGCGGCGCGTTCGGGCCGGCGGACGCGCGCCGCTACGCCGCGCTGCAGCGGACGCTGCTGGAGCGCCTGCGCGACGAGAGCTGGGTGGCGGGGGCGGTCGTGACGGGGACGGTGCCCGGCGCCGCGCAGCGGGCACGCGTGCTGGTGGAGCGCGACCGGCCGCTGGGCGGCACGCGGCGCGCGGACACGGCCGACGTGGGCGGTGAGGTCGTCGGCGTGAGCCTCGTGGGCGCGGACTTCTTCGACGCCTTCGGCGTGGCCCGTCTCGCCGGCCGCGCGTTCCGCGACGACGACCTCACCGCGTCGGCGCGCGCGGTGATCGTGAACCGGAGCTTCGTGCGCGACGTGCTGGGCGGCGGCAGCGCGATCGGGCGCCGCGTCCGCCGGCTGGCGGCGGTGCCCGGCGACACGACGCCGGAAGTCTGGTACGAGATCGTCGGCGTGGTCGACGACCTGCGCTATCCCGACTCCGACGTCCCGCCGGCCGCGGTCTACTTCCCGCTGGATCGGGCGGCGACCTACCCGGTGAGCCTCGTCGTCCGCACGCGCGGCCCGGCGCCGGCGGCCGCGGCGACACGGATGCGCGCACTGGCCGCCGGCGTCGACCCCACGCTGCGCCTGGGTGACATCACGACGCTGGAGGACGCGCGACGGCAGGAGCAGCTCGTCTGGCGCGTCGTCTCCTCGGGCATCGGCTTCCTCACGCTGAGCGTGCTGCTGCTCTCCGCCGCGGGGATCTACGCGCTGATGTCGTTCACCGTCACGCGGCAGCGGCGGGAGATCGGCATCCGGACGGCGCTCGGCGCGCAGCGGAAGCAGCTGCTCTGGACGGTGTTCTCGCGGGCCGGGACGCAGGTGCTCGGCGGGCTGGGCGTGGGCGTCGCCCTCGCGCTCCTGATCGACGTCGGGCTCACGGGGGGAGCGCTGCTCCGCGGGCAGGGGCTGGTGCTGGTGCCGGCGGCCGGGCTGGTCATGGCGATCGTCGGGCTCACCGCGGCGTTCGGGCCGGCGCGGCGGGCGCTCCGCGTGGAGCCGACGCAGGCGCTGCGGGAGCAGTAGGGAGCGGGCGGGCGGCGATCTGGCGAAGGGTCGCCGGACCGCCCGCGCGCCGGTCGCGGGCCAGGCTCGGTGACGGCTCGCCGAGCCGTCACCGAGCCGTCCGATCTTCCTCCCTCAGTCGCGCCGCGGCGTCCTGCAGGAACGCGGTGGCCCGCTCCAGGAAGCGCCGCACCACCTCCAGCTCCTCCGCCGAGAACTCGTTCCACAACGCGTCCACCGACCGCCCGAACCGCTCGAACACCGCGGCGAGCTCGGCGAGCTTCTCCGGCGTGAACTCCACCAGCACGCGCCGCCGGTCACGCGCGTCGCGGCGACGGCGCACGAAGCCCTTCGTCTCCAGCCGGTCCACCAGCTCGGTGATCGACGCGGGCGCGAGCCCGGTGCGCTGGGCGAGCTGCCCCGCCGTGAGCGGCCCGTGCCGGGCGAGCAGGTCGAGCGCCTTCCCCTCCGTCGCGCTCAGCCCCTGCCGCTCGTTCATGGCGGCGTGAAAGAGCACGGTGGCCGTGCTGTGCGCGCGGGCCGCGTCGTTGAGCGCCGCACGGAGCGGCGCGCCGGGGCGCGCGGCGCGCTTCCGGCCGGGGGTGCCGCTTCGGCCGTCCGGCATCACGAGCCCTCCGCGGCCGTTGACATCACTTCGGCACTCCGTATTATTTCGGCTTCCGTATTATTTTCCATGTCGAAGTATATCCGCCGCCCTGCGGCGGAGAAAGAGGAGGACCGGCACATGGGCACCACGTCGCGGATACTGCTGTGGCTCTTCATCATCGATCTCGGGATCGCGCTGGGGGCGGGCCTCTACGAGGCGCGCATCGCCCTCCCGGACTGGCTCGGCACCGTCGGCGGCGCCGCGCCGCACTGGAACGCCGCGGCCGCCCGGCACGACGACACCGGGCGCCGCTTCTGGGTGTTCGTGACGACGGTGCCGCTGACGCTCCTGACGCTCGCCAGCCTGGTGGCGGCGTGGCGGGCCACCGGCGACGTGCGGCCCTGGTGGCTGGCGGCTTCACTGGCCGCGCTCGCCGATCGCGCGCTCACGCTCGGCTACTTCATCCCGACGATGATCCGGCTCACGCGCGCCAGCCCGCCCGCGGACGCGACCGAGACGGCGGTCCGCTGGGCGAGCCTGAACCACGTTCGGCACGCGCTCGTGTTCGTGGCGCTGCTGGCCGCGCTCAGGGCGTTCGCGGCCCTGTACGCGTCACGCGGGGCCGTGGCGCCGGGAGCCCTGCACGGCCGGTGAAGTCCGCTGCCGCAGGCAGCGCGCTCGCCGGCACCACCCGCATGTGGCTGCGTGACCGCTCCGTCGCACCTCTAGTGTGGTGACGATGCCCGGGCTTCCTCGAGCGCGCCGTGCAGGTCGGCGACGACCCAGCGCTCCATCAGCTTGCCGCCGTCTACGCGGTAGATGGCGATGCCCCGGAGCGTGATGGCACCGCCGGTGGGCGCGATGTCACGGAAATCCCCCTCGTGCGTGCCGAGCAGTCGCCACCGCACCACCACGCGGTCGCCCTCCGCGACGAGATCGTCGACCTCGTAGCGGGCGTCCGGCACCGCGGTGCGGATGGCGTCATAGTACGCCCGGAATGCCAGCGGACCGGTCGGCCCGTCCGCTGGCCAGTCGTGCGAGGTGAACCGGGGCGACACGACCTCGTCGACCAGCGCCATGTTCCAGTCGACGTAGACCTCCTGGTAGAAGCGGCGGACGAGCGCCTTGTTCGCCGCGGCGATGTCTCGGGTCATCTGTAGCTCCTTCGGTTGGAATCGTGGAAGCGCCGATCCGCTGCGTCGTGACGCCGTCACACACCGGCCGCGCCGACACCGGACGGACGGTCGGCCGCGCCCGAAGGCTCGGGCGCGGCGACGCGCGCGCGATGGAGCTCGGCGGAGGCCCGTGCGACGACGGCGATCGCCGCGACGGCGATGGCGACGTGGACGGCGACCCACCCCCGTCCGCCGAGCCGGCCGGTGCTGAAGCAGAGGCCGAGCGCCAGGGGGACCAGGAGGGCGAAGCGCGCCGCCACGCGCACCGCAGGCCCGAGGCGCGGCGCCGGTCGCCCGTCGGGCGCCCACGCACCCCGGCGGAACGCGACGAGGGCCACGGCCGGCGCCACCAGCGCGATCAGCCGATGCCCGGCCCACACGGGAGCCGGCCAGGCGAAGTCGACGAAGAGGCCGACGAACTGGACGAGGCCAAGGATCACCTGGACACGCAGGAGCCAGTGGAGCAGGACGAGGATGCGCATGCGGACGCTCACGGCGGGTGGAGTGGCTCGTGGCGTCGGCCCGCAGTGGCGGATGACGCCGGGTACGCGGGGAAGCTGCGCGCCGGCGGAGCCACGCTCCTGCACGAGCTTGATGGCGCTGGAACGGAGCTGACATCTTTCTCGTCCCGAGCACTCGTCACGCGGTCGCGCGCGGCGACGCACGCCTGCGGAGGGCGGTCATGCATTCGAGCCCGGAGGGCGCGCTGGCACCACGACGTCGATCGGATCCGAACGAGAGGCTCCGCGCCCGGCGTCCGCCGCCGAGCGAGGCCGGGCCGTGGACCATCGTGCGACAGCTGCTCGCACGCGGCGGCCGCTACGTGGAGAGTCGCCACGCGCCGTTCGCCTCGCACCCGTCGCACGTGCACGCCACCCCCACCATCGCGCTGCTCATGCGCGGCGCGCTCGACGTGCGATTCGCCTCCGGCCGGCGCCTCACGGTGGACGCGGGAGCGGCGGGCGGGGCGCTGGTGCTGCCGCCCGGCCCGCCGCATGGCGGACGGGCGGGGGCCGACGGCGCGCGGGTGCTGTTCGTGACGCCCGAGGCGGATCGTGTCGCGGCGATGGGCGCGGCGGCCGCCGAGGTGCTGTCGGACCCATCCTGGTGGCGGGCGCCGCGCGTCGCGATGCTCGGCCGCGGCCTGCTGCGCGAGCTGGCCGTGGCAGACGACGCGGCAGCGCTCGCCCTCGAGGGGCTGACGCTGGAGCTGCTGGCCACCCTCGTGCGGCGCCGGGGCGAGTCGCCGCGTCCCGGGCCGCCGCCCGCGTGGCTGCGGCGCGTGCACGAGGCCCTCACCGACCGCTACGGGGAGCGCGAGCTCCGCATCGCCGACCTGGCGGCCCTCGCCGGGGTGGACCCGGCGCACCTGGCGCGGGCATTCCGCGCGCACTACGGCACGACGGCGGGCGCCTACCTGCGCGAGATCCGCGTGCAGCGCGCCGCCGACGCGCTCGCCCGCTCGTCGGCGCCGCTCGGCCAGGTCGCGCTGGACGCGGGGTTCGCGGACCAGAGCCACTTCACGCGCGTCTTCCGGGCGGCGTACGGCGTCACGCCGCGCCGGTGGCGGGCGCTGCACGCCCGCTGACGACCGCTACGGCGTCACGCGGCGTGGAGGCCCGTCCCGTCCACGGCGCCAGCCCGGCAGCGCTCCCGCGTCCGCGCCGTGGCATGCCGCCGCGTGGCCGCCTGGGAACGCGAGGGCGGAGCGCGTCCTCACCTCCCTCCGGCCTCGGCGCTCGCGACCGCCGCCATCGCCTCCCGGCGCCCGCGAGTGACCGCGTACAGCACGGCCCCGACGCCGACCAGCGCGGCGATGGCGATCCACTCGCGCGCCGTGAGCCCCACCAGCAGCCACGCGATGCCGGCCAGGGCGAGCCACGGCGCGACGGCGCCGAGCGGGGAGCGGAAGGGGACGCCGCCGGCCTGCCGGACGTCGGTGCGGCGGAGCTGCCAGGCGGCCGCGCAGCAGGCCGCGTAGGCGATGAGGGCCGCGCCGTTCGCGGCGAGGGCGAGCGTCTCGAAGGCGCCGCTCAGCGCGAGGCCGACGGTGACGACCGTCTGGACCACGATCGCGACGTGCGGGGTGCGGAACCGCGGGTGCACCGCGGCGAGCGGCGCCGGCAGGAAGCCATCGCGGCCGAAGGCGAGCAGCGCCCGCGGCACGGCGAGCGTCATCCCGCTCACGTAGCCGAACATCGACACCACGGAGCCCACGAGGACCAGCGTCCGCCCCCACCCGCCGAGCGCCGCGCCGGCGGCATCGGCAACCGGCGTGGGGCGGCCGGCGAGCGCGGGCCCCAGCACGCCCTGGCTGACGAGGTGCACCGCGAGGTAGACCACGGTGACGGCGAGGAGCGCGACGAACACGGCGCGCGGCACCGTGCGAGCCGGGTCGCGCACCTCACCGCTCGGCATCAGCGCCGCCTCCATGCCCAGGAAGGCGAAGATGAGCAACGCCGAGGCGTGGGCGAGCTCGGCGCCGGGGGGAACGGCGGCGACCGCCAGATTCTCACCGCGCACCGCGAACGCGCCGACGAGGACGAAGAGTGCGAGCGGGGCCAGCTTCGCCAGCGTCATCACGTTGTTGAAGCGGCTCGCTCCGCGCACGCCGCGCACGTTGAGCAGGGCGAGCGCGCCGAGGACGGCGATCACGGTCACCACGCGGGCGACGGGACCGGCAAACGGCGGGAGGAGCGCGCCGAGCGAGTCGGCGAAGAAGGTGGTGACCGCGGCGAGCGCCGCGCTCATCGCCGCCCAGAGGAGGACGCCGACGAGGAAGCCGACGAGGGGGCCGAAGGCGACCTCGACGTACGCGTAGGGCCCGCCCGTCAGCGCGACGCGGCTCCCCGCCTCGGCGAAGCAGACGACGACGATACCCATGACGAGGGCGCAGCAGACCCACGCCAGCGGCGCGGCCGCGCCGAGCACCTGCGCGGCGCTGCCGGGGAGGCGGAAGATCCCGCCGCCGATGGTGACGTTGACGATGCCGGCGGTGAGCGCCCACGGGCCGAGGGCGCGGAGGAGCGCGGCGTCGGAGCGCGGTGCGGCGGGGAGAGGGTCGGGCATGGCGGGGAAGATGGCGCGCGGTCGGGCGGGGCGCGAACTGCTCCTGGCCGTGCGACAGCGGACCGCGCGCGCGCGGAACCGCCATGACACGACCGGGGGCGTTCGACCGGGCCGACGAGATGCGGCGCGACCGCCGGCTGCAGGGATCGCGTAGCTGCCGACCTTGGAGAAAGCTGGCCCCCCAGTTCGGGGCAGCAGAAAGGCCCTGCAGCGGATCGCGCTGCAAGGCCTCTACTTGCTACTCGCACTCTATCGGGACGGCGGGATTTGAACCCGCGACCCCCTGAACCCCATGAAGTTGTTGCGAGTACCGCCCGAGATTCGTCGAGATTCGGAGAGATTCGCAAGCTATTGTCGCTGCAGGCTATACGAGCACGTTGACATTCGGCGAGGCTGGTCGGAGATTGCTGCAGACCTTGCCAGCGGCCTTACCATCACCTTACCAGCCCGATCATGGCAGGCGCAGCAATCCCACTGAGTGCCCCCGCTATGCCAAGACTCGACCGCCCTCTGACCAAGCGCATTGTGGACGCGCTCCCCTGCCCCACTGCGCGCACGTTCTTCTGGGAGGGTGGCGACGGCGCCGTGAAGGGCTTCGGCTGCAAGGTCGATCCATCCGGCCGCAAGGTCTTCGTCTTCCAGTACGACGATGCGGCCGGCGCGACGAAGCGCATCACCCTCGGCGCGTTCGGCGCGGTGACAGTC
This sequence comes from Gemmatimonadaceae bacterium, assembly GCA_035761165.1. Taxonomy (GTDB): domain Bacteria; phylum Gemmatimonadota; class Gemmatimonadetes; order Gemmatimonadales; family Gemmatimonadaceae; genus CALCHX01. Next base: position 22,389 of record DASTRO010000057.1, read on the forward strand.
GACCAGGCGCGCGCCCAGGCGCGGCAGCTCGCCGCCGACGCGGCAGCGGCGCGCAACGACCCGACGGTGCTCGACCCGGCCCGCGCCCGTGCTGCGGTGCGCACACAGGCCGAGAGCGCGAAGCGGGCGCAGACGATGGCCGAGCTCTTCGACCTGTTCCTGGCCGACCGCGAGCGGCGCGGCAAGAAGTCGAGCACCCTCGCCGAGTATCGGCGCCTGCTCGGCGTCAACGAGATCAAGCAGGGCAAGCAGAAGGGCGAGCAGCGCGACGGCACCCTGCGAGCTGCCCTCGGCACGAAGCGCGTTGCCGACGTGGTCCGGCGCGACGTGAAGCGCCTTCACGTCGCGAACGCGAGCACACCAGCGATGGCGAACCGCTACGTCGCCATTCTCGGCGCGGTCTTCCGCTTCGCCGAAGTCGAGGAGTTGCGCGCACCCGGCACCAACCCGTGCAAGAGCATCGAGCTGTACGCCGTAGAGCCCCGGCGGCAGTCGCTGCGCGAGGAGGAATACCACGCGCTCGGGGCGGCGCTGGAGACTGCAGCGCGCGAGGGGCTACCCAGCGCGCCCGCGCGCCGCACCCGCTCGCGGGGTATGTCGGCCAAGCGAAAGGCGAAGGTGACCGGGCGAAGGCGCGGTCCCTACAAGCAGCACGTCGAGCGCACGCCGACCCCTCAGAACCCGATCGCGCTGGCCCTGCTTCGCTTCCTGGCCCTCTCCGGCTGGCGATCGGGCGAGGCGAAGGCGCTGCGCTGGGCAGACGTGGATCTGGGACGCAGCCACGCCCTCCTGCCCGACACGAAGACCGGACGCAGCTCACGTCCGCTGGGCAGTGTCGCGCTCGCCGTGCTGGAGGATCTCAGGGCGAGCGAGGGCTACCCTGTCGACGGCGAGTGGGTCTTCCCCGGCGCCGACCCGACGAAGCCTATCTCCGAGGTAGACCACGTCTGGGCGGCGGTGCGCCACGCGGCGAATCTCGGCGTGACGCTGCACGGACTGCGGCACGCCTTCACGACTGAGGCGCGCTGGCTGGGTTACGGGGACCACGTCATCGCGAAGATCGTCGGCCACCTCCTCAACGACTCGCAGACTTCGCGCTACGGCGACGTGCCGGACGTGCAGGTGCGCGAGGCCGCCGAGAAGGTCTCGCGGCGCATTGCGACAATGCTCGACACGCGACCGGCGCGGGTGCTGCCCTTTCGTTCCGGCGAGCGGGTAGGCGGCACTGAGTAGGCGCCCAACAATGCCAGCATCCCACGACCTCCGGGTGCCAGTTCTTCCGCTGTCAGCGCGGCGGCGTACTATCAGGAGCATTGGCAGCAGCCGATAGGCCTGCGCGAGCGTGGTGCTTGCCCGGGTCTAGATCTCACGAGTCGTGCGCCCAGTTCGGACGAATATCAACCCATGCGCGACATTACCTTCCCCGTACGCAGCCACATCGAGATC
>DASTRO010000058.1:0-5431 GCA_035761165.1 Gemmatimonadaceae bacterium
GGCTGCATCGTCACCATGTCGGCGAGCGTGAAGCGCACGGGGAGCGTGGAGCCGCCGTAGAGCCCGTACTCGGTGACGAAGACGGGGATGTGCGGCAGCCCGTGCGCGTCCATGGCCGCGTCGATGCGCTGGCGCGCGGTGAGCAGCTCGCGCGGGCGGTTGGTCTCGCCGTAGCTGTGGAAGCTGAAGAAGTCCAGCCGCTTGGCCGTGTCCGGGTCGGCGGCGTAGGCGGCCAGGAAGCCGTCGGCGTACCTCAGCATGTTGGGCACGTTGCTGGTGAACGCGCCGTTGCTGAGCAGCAGCCGGTCGTCCTCGCCGAGGTGCAGCTTGGCGTTGGCCGCGTTCACCGCCCGGTAGTAGGCGCGATAGATGGGGTAGTACGTCTCCATCGTCTCGTGCGCGTGGTCGGGCTCGTTCCCCACCTGGATGTAGCGGATGTTGGGGTAGCGGCTCTTGTAGTGGACGAGCGTCTCCGTCAGGAAGTCGACCAGCGCCTGGCCCTCGGGCATGGACCAGCGCGAGGTGGGGTTGTAGGCGCTGAGCGCGATCAGCACCTCCCTCGCCGTGGACGCGTAGAAGCGGAGCGCGTCCTCGGCCCCGACGCCGCTGCCCGAGTAGCGGTAGTTGTAGTCGACGTCGCCGTTGTTGTAGACGTAGCGCGTCTGGATCCAGGTGCGCACGACGTCGTGCTCGAGGGCGCGCAGGTAGGTGCGCGTCGCCTCGCCGGGCAGCGGGCTGGAGGTGGAGTGGGTGGAGGCGCGCTCCAGGCGCATGACGGGCCCGATGGGCCGGGCGGCGTCCACCACGACGCGGGCCTCGCCACCGTCCAGCGCGGTGGAGCGCTGGCTGGCGGTGGGCGTGACGACGGCGGCGCCGGTGGGCGCGTCGGCGCAGCCCCACGCCGCCGCGAGAGCGAGCACGAGGGGAGTCCACTTCCTGTTCGCTGTCTGCATCGGGATCCAGAGGGTTCGGGGTGACGGCGGCCGCTTCCGGGGAAGGGCGGGCGGGTCCCGCGACCGGTCGTCGCGGGCGGCTGGGGAGACCTCCGGCTCGCGGGAATGGGGAGCTGGGCGCGCCGGTCGGGCGCGCGAAGTGGCCTGGTCAGCAGGTCATCCGATGACTTGCCGCGCGACAGTACCCGCCGGCAGGCCGGGTGTCAAGCGAGGGGGGCGGGAGGGCCGGCCCGGCGCGCGGACGACGCGTCGGCCGGGGGGGGGCGCACCACCCGGCGGCCGCGCCGGTGCGCGGCTCTCGCGCCGGCCGGGGTCGGGCCCACCACCCGGCGGCCGCCTCGACGGCCGGCCGACACGCCCGGCGCCGGCCGCGGCCGCCGGTCCTACTCCGCCGTCCCGGGGTGCAGGTGCGTCACCCGCACGGGGAGGCGCCGGCCCACCGCCTCGGCCACCAGCGTCCGGTGGCAGTGCGTGGGGTCCGCCTCGTAGCAGAGCAGGCAGACGCGGCGGCCGCCGCGCACCAGCTCCGCCAGCGTCGCCAGCTCGTCCTGTGCCGCCCGCGTCGTCAGGTGCTCGCGGTAGATGGCGTGCATCGCCTGCGGCCGGCCGGCGCGGACCGCAGCGCGCCCGTCGGCCGGCGTCCCGAGCGCGCGCAGGTGCAGGTAGTCGATCCCCACGTCGGCGAGCGCCGCCGCCAGCTGCGACTTGGAGAAGCCCGGGCGGCGGGAGCTGGTCACCGCGCGCACGTCCACCAGCAGCGCCACCCGGGCGTCGCGCAGCGTGTCGAGGAGCTGGGGCACCGTGGTACCCTGGTAGCCAACCGTGGCCACCGGGTGCGAGCGGGCGGGCATCGTCACCCCTCCCCGGGTCGCGGCGTCACGACGGCCGGGCGGGGGCCGCGCCGCCGCCCGGCGCCGGGCGCACCGGGGTGGTGGCCTGGTCGCCGACGACGGTGGTCCACGGCCGCACGCGCCAGCGCGTCACCACCCCGTGCCGCACGTACGGATCGGCCGCCGCGAACGCCTCGGCCGCCGCCGGCGTGTCCCCCTGGAAGAGGAAGACCGCGCCGTCGGGCGGCTCGGCCAGCGCGCCGGCCAGGACGAGCTCGCCGCGCGCCTGCGCCTCCCAGGCGAGCGCGAGGTGGGCGTCGCGGTGCGCGCCGCGGCGCTCCAGGTAGTCGGGGGCCAGGTCGTACAGCAGCAGGAAGTGCATGGGCGATCGAGGTCGAGGATGGGGCCATCGGCGGCGCCGCGACGGCGCGGGCGACGGGTGGTCAGAGCACGCGCCAGAGCCAGACCACCACGGCGGCCAGCGCGGTGTAGCCGGCCGCGGCCAGCATCGCCGTGCGCCGCGACGTGCGCTGCACACGGCGGAACCAGAAGTGGACCGCCGGCGGCAGCGCGAGCACGACCGCCACCACCGGCGCCAGCGGCCACGCGAACAGGCGCGCCGCCAGCCACGGGACGAGCACGAGGGCCGCGAGAACGAGCGCGGAGGCGCCGAGCATCAGCGCGGCCGAGCGCCGGTAGCGCTCCTCCGCCACCGCCCGCCGCCGCTGGCTCGCGTGGGGCATGCATGGCTCCATGGTGGGGGTGGCCGTCGCACGGTCGCGAGCGGCTCCTCTGCCAATCGTCGTCGAGCCGGACGCCGGCGTCAACCGGCGGGCGGCGTCCCCTCATCGCGGCGCGGAGGCGGCCGGCGCGGGATCCACCCTGGCACGCGACGGCGGTAATCGTCGTACGCCGCGCCGAAGCGCCGGCGCAGCGCCGGCTCCTCGTAGCCGCGGACGAAGAGCGCCGCCGCCAGCCAGAAGGCGCCGGCGTAGGCGAGCAGCGCCGGCGCGCCGGTGACGATCGCGAGCCCGAGCAGGATGGCGAGGCCGGCGACGTACATGGGGTTCCGCACGACGCGGTACGGCCCCTGGACGACGAGCCGCCGCGGCGGATCGTACGGCGCCGGCGTGCCGTGCCCCTGCCGCACGAACGCGACCCAGCACCAGAGCATCAGCGCCGCGCCGGCCGCCAGCGGAAGCCACCCCAGGAGCCGCAGCGCGCCGAGCGCCACGCGGCCGCCCCAGCCCGTGCGCAGCACCCACCACGGGCCCAGGCCCAGCGCGAGGCCCGGCAGCAGGAGGGCGAAGAGGGCGAGGCGGAGCCAGATCACGGGACGGTGCCGGCGGTGCCGGCGGTGCGGCGTGGCGCGCTCAGCGCCGGAGCGCGTGCAGCACCACCCGCTCGAGGTCGAGCGTGTCGCGGGCGACGCCGAGCACGTAGTCGCGGCCGATGCGGCGGACGTGGAGCCCCGGCGGGGTCGTCGCGGTGGCGAGCACGGCGCCGGTGGCATCGAGGACCGTCCAGGACTGCGGCCCGTCGGACGTGCGTGGGTAGTCCTGCACCCACAGCCAGCCGTCGTCGTCCACGATCAGGTCGCCGATGGCCGGGAAGTGCTCCGGCTTCGGCATGCGCGCGAAGATGGTCTCGAACAGCCGCTGCTCGCGCGGCGACGACGCCAGCTCCGCCAGCCGGTCGGCGCGGTAGCGTGCCAGGTCCGCGTCGGTCACCGGCACGGGCGACCGCGGGAGCGTGATCGTGCGCACGCGCCGCCCGTCCGGTGTGTGGACATGGATGACGTAGTCGGCACCGGCGGTGACGAAGAAGAGCGAGTCGCCGACGGCGGCGCTCGGCGCCGCCGCGAAGGGGAGATCGCGCTGGCCCTGGCCGCCGTCGGGGAACCGCACCACGAAGTGGCGCGAGCCCGGCACCGCGGCCAGCGTCACCGCGCTGTCGCCGCCGGACGGCACGCGATAGTACAGGAACTCCGACGTCTCCGTCTCGCCGCCGGCCGGCACCCACTGGCGCGCCCGCGGGCCGACGACCACCGAGCCGTCGGCGAGCGCGCCGACGAGGCGAGCCCCGGGCGGGGGAATGCGGACGGCACGCGCGAAGCGTCCCTGCGGATCGACGATGGAGAGGCGGCCCGCGAGGCCGTCGAAGACGGCGACCGAGTCGCCCGGGAGGCGCGCGATGCCGTAGATGCCGCGGTACTCCCCCGGCCCGCGCCCCTGCCGCCCCTGCGTGACGGCGAGCCGGCCGTCGGCGGTGTGGAAGCGCAGCTCGGCGCTGCCGTTCACGACGACGATGCGCCCGTCGCGCAGGCGCAGCACGTCACCCACGCGCTCCAGCGCCGAGGCAGGATCGTCCGTCTCGCCGCCGATGGTGAGCAGCGGTGCCGGGTCCACGGTCCACGCGGGCACGTCGCTCCCGCCGGGCCCGTCGCGCCGCTCGCCGGCGCACGCGGCGAGCAGACACGCGGCGAGCAGACGGGCGGCGAGCAGGCACGCGGCGGCCAGGCCGGCGAGCGGGGCGCGGCGACGGGTCGGCATGCGTGTTCGCTCCGATGTGGTGGGCCCGACCTACGCGGCCGCGCGCGGTGCAGTGCCGGGGACGCCCGCGGGCGCCTCGCCGCCGGCGCGCGCACCCCCCGGTGCGTGGCGCGGCCGCGGCAGGTGCTCGATGTTGCGCTCGATGCGCGCCACGTACGCGGGCGCCCCCGCCGCCCGCATCACCTCCAGCGCCCGCCGGTAGGCCGCCAACGCCTCGGCCAGGCGCGCGTGGTCGTGCTCGCGCGCGCCGAGGGCGGCCAGCGCGAGCCCCAGGTTGTTCTGCGTCGCGGCCCAGCTCAGCGGCAGCCGCTCCCGCGTGCGCACGGTGAGCGCCAGCCGCTGCGCCTCGACCGCCTGCCGCAGGCGCGTGGTGCTCCCCTGGCGCAGCCCCAGCTCGGTGAGCGCGCTCCCCAGGTTGCTCTGCGTCGCCGCCCAGTCGAGGGGCGCGGTGGCGGGCGTGCGCACCTCGAGCGCGTGCCGGAACGCGTCGACCGCCTCCACCAGGCGCGCGGTGCCCCCCTCGCGCACGGCGATGGCCGCGAGCGCGAGGCCGAGGTTGTTCTGCGTGGTGGCCCACTCCAGCGGCGCCCCCTCGCGCGTGCGGACGGCGAGCGCGTCGCGGTACATGCCGACCGCGTCGGACAGCAGCTGCGTGCCCGGCTGGTGCTCGCTGATGACGGTCAGCACGTTCGCGTAGTTGGACCGCGTCATCGCGACCTCGGCCGGGGCGCCGCGCGCGAGCGCGACGGTGAGCGCGACGCGCAGCGTGTCGTACGCCGCCGCCAGGAGCTGGAGGTCGTTGCGCCGCTGGGCGAGCGTGGTCAGCACGCCGCCCAGCGCGTTCTGCGTGGCCGCCCACGCCGCGGGGACGCGGTCGCGCGTGCGCACCGTGAGCGCCTGCCGGTACGCCGCGGCCGCGTCGTCCAGCCTGGCCGTGCCGCCCTCGCGCTCGGCGAGCAGCGCGAGCGCGCGGCCGAGGTCGTGCTGCGTGCGCGCCCAGGCGAGCGGAGCGCGCTCGCGCGTGCGCACGTCCAGGGCCCGCCGCAGCGTGTCCACCGCGGCCTCCAGCACCGCCACGTCGCCCTCGCGCGCGCCG
>DASTRO010000059.1:0-12759 GCA_035761165.1 Gemmatimonadaceae bacterium
ACGAGGAGCGGCACGAGGTGGCGACGGAGGGGCTCGCGCTCACGCGGCGCGAGGGTTTCTTCATCGTCGCCTTCTGGCTGCTCCTCGCCCTCGTCACCATCGCCAACCGCGTCTTCGACCCGCGCGGCGGACGCTCGGAGCTGACCTTCTGGTCGGTGCCGGTGACCACGGCGTTCGTCGAGTCCATCCTCTGGGCCGTGCTCACGCCCGCCATCTTCTGGCTGGCGGCGCGCTTCAGCCTCGAGCGCGGGCGGCGGCTGGCGCACGTCGCGCTCTTCCTGGCCGCCGGCATCGTGGCCGCGCTGCTCGTCAGCATGGCGATGGACGCGTTCCGCTCGCTGGCCTTCCCCCGGCCGGGGCGGCGCGGCCCGCACGCGCCGTGGTGGAACCTGGGCCGCTACTGGCTGCTCAACGACCTCATCATCTACATGGGCGTGCTCGCCACCGGCGTGGCGCGCGCCTACTCGCTGCGCTATCGCGCCCGCCAGGCGCAGGCGGCGCGCCTCCAGGCGCAGCTGGCCGAGGCGCGGCTCGACGCGCTGCGCCGCCAGCTCGACCCGCACTTCCTCTTCAACACCCTGCACGCCATCTCGTCGCTCGTCGAGCGCGACCCGCGCGGCGTGCGGCGCATGATCTCGCGGCTGAGCGAGCTGCTGCGCTACAACATGGAGGGCTCGCACGAGCCGGAGATCCCGCTCCGCCAGGAGCTGGACCTGCTGCGCCGCTACCTGGACATCATGCAGGTGCGCTTCCAGGGCCGGCTGGAGGTGGAGACGCACGTCGACGGCGCGGCGCTCGACGCGCTGGTGCCCAACATGATCCTCCAGCCGCTCGTCGAGAACGCCATCCGGCACGGCATCGAGAAGCTCGTCGTCCCGGGGCGCATCGAGATCGCCGCCCGGGTGGAGGGCGACGCCCTCGTGCTGCGCGTGCGCGACAACGGCCCGGACGGCGCGGCCCTCGCCGAGGGAAGCGCGGAGCGGGCGGGCGGGCTCGGGCTGCGCAACACGCGGGCGCGGCTGGAGCAGCTCTACGGCACCGCGCAGCGCTTCACCCTCACGCCGGCCGAGGCCGGGGGCGCGGTGGCGGAGGTGCGCCTGCCGTACCATACCCGCGCCGACCTGCGCACGAGCGAGCTGCCGACCGTGCCGGCGGCGCCGGAGCCGTCGACGCCCGAGCCCGTCCTGCCGCCCACCGTCGGGACGCGCCGTGCCAGCTGAGCTCCACCGCCCGCTGCGCGTGCTCGTCGTGGACGACGAGCCGCTGGCGCGGCTGCGGCTGGAGGACCTGCTGGCGCAGGAGCCGGACGTGGCGCTGGTGGGCACCGCCGACAACGGCGTGGCCGCGGTGAGCGCGATCCGCACGCTGCAGCCCGACCTCGTCTTCCTCGACGTGCAGATGCCGGGCAAGACGGGGCTCGAGGTGGTGCGCGAGGTGGGGCCCGAGGCGATGCCGGCGACGATCTTCGTCACCGCCTTCGACCACTACGCGCTGCAGGCGTTCGACGTCGCGGCGGTGGACTACCTGGTGAAGCCGTTCGACGACGAGCGCTTCGAGCAGGCCTTCCGCCGCGCCCGCCGCCTGCTGGAGCTGGAGGGGATCGATCGCCTGCGGGCGCAGCTGCTGGCGGTGCTGCAGGGCACCCCGGGGCCGGGCGCTGGCTCGGCGCCGGCGCCCGGCGCAGCGGCGGGCCTGTCACCCGCGCTGCCGGCCGGCGACGCGGCGGCCGCCGTCTCCGCCGCCGCCGCGCCCGGCGGCGGCTACCTGGAACGGATCGCGGTCGAGATGCGCGGCAAGCTGCGCGTCGTGCCGGTGGCGCAGATCGACTACATCACGGCCAGCGGCCCCTACGCCGAGCTGCACGTGGGCGAGCGCACGTACGTGATCCGCGAGGCCATGCAAACGCTGGAGGAGCGCCTCGACCCGGCGCACTTCTTCCGCGTCCACCGCTCGGCGATCGTCCGCCTTGACCTGGTGGAGACGCTGCACAAGGGCGCCGGCGGCGACTACGAGATCCAGCTGCGCGGCGGCGCCCGCCTCCGCGTCAGCCGCTCGCGCCGCGAGGCGCTCGAGCAGCGGCTCGGCGTCGCGCCGTGAGCCGCGCCGCGGGACGCGCGGCACTGCGACTGCTCGCCGCGGATCTGCGCGGAGCGGCTGCGCCGCCGGTACTGCGGCGGATCACGCGGATCGCTCCGTGGTACGCCGGGGCTCCGTGTGCCGGGGGCGGGCATCAACGCTCATGTTGGGAGCGGATGCTTCGGACGAGCACGGATCCTTCGGATCGCTCCCGGCGGTTCTACAGCTCCTCGCGCCAGCGGCCGAACTGAAGGGGGGAACGGCCTGCGGGACTGAGGCTCGCACGCGCGGGCACCCGTTCGGGGTGGTGACGGTCCCGCCGAGGGGGCTCACGGGGAGGGCGCAAAGGCGCAAAGGCGCAAAGGCGCAAAGGCGCGGAGAGGCGGAGAGGCGGAGAGGCGGCGGGCGCGGAGACGCCCGCCCGCCGCGGTCCTCCCGCCGGAGCCTGCACCGGCTGATACACGCGTAGCGTGTCCTCCCGCAGGAGCGCCGGCACCGGCGGAGCCACCTCCTTGTCATCCCGCAGGAGCGCCGCAGGCGCGAGTGTCGGGATCTGCATGGGGAGTAGCGGAGCGATCCGGAGGATCCGTGCTCCTCCGTCGCATCCGCTCTCCTCATGAGCGTTGATGCCCGCCCACGGCACACGGTGCCCCGGCGTACCACGGAGCCGAGCGGTGTCACGCCCCGAGCGCGCCGCGCAGATCCACGGTCCGCCGTTCAGCAGTTCAGCAGTGCCGCCCTTGCCGTTCCAATCCCCTACCGCAGCACCGACGTCACCGCCCCGACCGCCGCCACCCCGGCCGCGACGAGCAGGCTCGCCCGCACGCCCTGCACCAGCGCGCCGGCGCCCGTGCCACCGGCGTGCGCGAGCACCGTCGTGAAGACCGCGCCGGCCAGGCCGACGCCCAGCACCATGCCGACGTTGCGCGCCGTGGCCAGCACGCCGGAGGCGATCCCCTGCCGATGGCGCGGCGCGGCGCCCATCAGCGCGCTGTTGTTGGGCGAGACGAAGATCCCCACGCCGAGCCCGATCACCGCCATCGCCCCGGCGATCGCGCCGAGCGAGGCCGCCGGCGACAGCTCGGCCAGCAGCACCAGGCCGGCGGTGAGGAGGAGCATCCCGAGCGTCGCCGGCAGCCGCGCGCCCACGCGGTCCGAGAGCGTGCCGCTGATCGGCGCCACGACGGCCATCACCACCGGCTGCGCGGTGAGGACCAGCCCCGCCTGCCGCGTGTCCAGCCCGCGTCCCTGGATGAGGAGGAAGGGCAGCACGAAGAGCACGCTGTAGACGCAGACGTAGTTGAGCAGCGCGCTCGCCGTGGCCGCCGAGAAGGTGCGGCTGCGGAAGAGCGTCAGGTCGAGCATCGGGAAGGGGCGGCGTCGCTCGACGCCGACGAAGGCCGCCAGCACCGCCAGCGCGAGCAGCAGCAGGATCAGCGTCGGCGTCGAGCGCCACCCCCAGGCGTGCCCCTGGTTGAGGGCGACGAGGAGCGCCACCAGGCCCACCGTGAAGAGCAGCGCGCCGCCGACGTCGAACCGCTCCTCGTGCCGCGCCGGCCGGTCGTCGGCGATCACCCGCACCGCCAGCGCGATGGCGAGGGCGCCCACCGGGACGTTGATGTAGAACACGGCGCGCCAGCCGAAGGCGTCGGCCAGCCAGCCGCCGAGCGACGGGCCGGCGGTGAGCCCCAGGTAGGTGAAGGTGCCGAGCGCGCCGAGCGCGCGCCCGCGCCGCTCCGGCGGGAAGGCGGCGGTGAGGATCGCCGGCGACGTCGCGTAGAGCATCGCCGCGCCCACCGCCTGCACCACGCGCAGCCCCACCAGCGCCGGCGCGGACGGCGCCAGCCCGCACAGCGCCGAGCCCAGGACGAAGAGCACGAAGCCGGCGACGTAGATGCGCTTGTGCCCCCGCAGGTCGCCCAGCCGGCCGACGCCGAGCAGCAGCCCGCTGACGACCAGCAGGTAGACCGTCGTCACCCACTCGATGCCGGCCACGCCGGTGCCGAGCTCGCGGGCGAGCAGCGGGAGGATGGTGTTGACGACGCTGCCGTCGAGCGCCGACATGAAGGTCCCGACGCCGACGGTGACGAGCACCCATCGGCGCAGGCGCACGGCGGGATCGTCGCCCGCGGCGTGACCGGTGGGAGATGGGGAGCCGCCGGCATGGCCGGCCGGGCGCGCGATGCTACCTTGTGGACCGATGCCCATCGACATGCGAGCTGGAGAGCGTGCGGCGCGGCGGCGCCGTCGGATGCGCGGAGCGTGCCACCACCGGCCACGTGGCGTCCCGTGACGCCGCCGCCCGACCCGCCGGCCGTCGGCCTCTGCGCCACCTGCCGCCACGTGCGCCGCGCCGGCAATCGGCGCGGCTCGGTATTCTATCGCTGCGCCCGCGCCGAGACCGACCCCCGCTTCCCCAGGTACCCCCGCCTCCCCGTGCTCCGCTGCATCGGCTACGAGCCCGACGAGGGCGGGGGCGCGGCCGAGGGCACGGGCGGCGGCGGCTGACGTGGCCCCTCGCCCGCACCCGTGATCCTTGCCAGGCGCGTCGCTCATCGCTCATCGCTCGCCGCTCGCCGCTCGCCGCTCGCCGCTCGCCGCTCGCCGCTCGCCGCTCATCGCTCATCGCTCATCGCTCATCGCTCCTCTCCCCATGTCCACCATCCTCCGCGCGATCGCCGTCGGCTCACTCCTCCTGGTGACCGTCTCGAACTGGCGCAGCGGCAAGCTGTCCCGGCGGGAGAAGCGCGCCGTGCTCGTGCTGACGCTCGTCATGGTGGGGCTGGCGGCGGGCGCGCTGCTGTGGGCCGCCAGCCTGGAGTAGGGGCGGGCGCGCCGCTGGCGCCCCGGCGACCCGGCGGGTAGCCTGCGCCCATGCGCCACCTCGTGCTGCTCGGCGACTCCGTCTTCGACAACGCGGCGTACGTCGGGGGCGGGCCGGACGTCGTCACGCAGCTGCGCGCGCTGCTGCCGGCGGGAGACCGGGCCACCCTGCTGGCGGTGGACGGCAGCACGACGGTCGACGTGGTGGCGCAGCTCGCGCGCCTGCCGGCGGACGCGACCGACCTCGTGCTGAGCGTGGGCGGCAACGACGCCCTGCGCCACGTCGAGCTCCTCGCGCGCCGCGCCCGCGATGGCGCCGAGGTGCTCGGCTGGCTCGCCAACGCGGTGGCGCCCTTCGCGGCCGCCTACCGTGCGCTGCTGCGCGAGCTGACGGCGCGCGGCCTGCCGGTGACGGCGTGCACCATCTACGACGGCGACCTGGAGCCCGCGCTGCGCCGTCCCGCGCGGGCCGCGGTGGCGATCTTCGACGACGCGATCCAGCGCCTCGCCCGCGCGGCGGGGGTCGGCGTCATCGAGCTGCGCGACCTCTGCACCGGGCCGGACGACTACGCGAACCCCATCGAACCGTCGGTGCGGGGCGGGGCGAAGATCGCGGCGGCCATCCACCGGCAGCTGCTCGGCGCGCCTCCGTCGCCCGGCCCCGCGCCGGACGCCTAACGCTTCCGCTCCATCCCCTCGCCCTTCGCCGGCTGCCCGCGCTTGGGCGCGGCCTCGCGGCGCGTGCCGCGCGCCGGCTCGTCCCCCTTCTTGGGCGCCGGCCGGGCGCTCCCACCGGTGGTCCGCGGCCGCTTGGAGCCGGACTGCTGCCCGCTCCGTCCGCTCGCGTCCCGCGCCTCGCCCCGTCCGCGACTCTCGGCCATGCTCCCTCCTCTCGTCGGCGGTGCCCGCGGGGCGGCGCCTCGCCGCCCCTGGTGTGGCGCCGGTGTGGCGCCACGCCCCCGCCGCGACGCACGAGGCATTCCCGCCGCGCGCCCGGGGCACGGATGGCCGGCGTCGCGCCGGCGGGCCCGATGGGCGGGCGCTCGGGCGCGCACCCGCGTCGCGCCGCGCCGGACGCATGGGCCGCCGGGGCGCGACGGCGTAGATTGCGCGTCCCACCGCTCCCGCCACACCGCCCACCGATGCCGCGACGACTCGCTACCACATCCCTGCCGCTCCTCCTCGCCCTCGCCCCGCTCCCGCTCCTCGCGCAGGGGCGCGACAGCGCCTCGGCCGCTCCCCGCGCCGCGGAGTGCCCGAGCTGCGCCGAGTGGAACGCGCCGCACGACCCCTTCCGCATCCACGGGAACAGCTACTACGTCGGCACGCACGGGCTGGGCGCCATCCTCATCACCTCCCCCGCGGGGCACGTGCTCATCGACGGCGGGCTGCCCGAGTCGGCCCCCCGCATCGCGGCCAGCGTCCGCGCGCTCGGCTTCCGCGTCGAGGACATCCGGCTGATCCTCAACTCGCACGCGCACTGGGACCATGCGGGCGGGATCGCCGAGCTGCAGCGGGCGTCGGACGCCACGGTGGCGGCGACGGCGTGGAGCGCGCGCGTGCTCGAGCAGGGTCGGTCCGTGCCGGGCGACCCGCAGTACAGCATCGCCCTCGCCTACCCGGCGGTGCGCGACGTGCGCGTCGTAGCCGACGGCGACACGCTGCGCGTGGGGCCGATCGTGCTCACCGCGCACGTTACCGCCGGCCACACCCCCGGCGGCACGAGCTGGTCGTGGCGGTCGTGCGAGGGGGACCGCTGCCTGGACCTCGTCTACGCCGACAGCCAGACGCCCGTGTCGGCGGACGACTTCCAGTTCACGCGGAACGACAGCTACCCGTCGGCGCTGCAGGACTTCGCGCGCGGGCTCGCCGCGCTGGAGGGGATGCGCTGCGACGTGCTGCTGACGCCGCACCCCGGCGCCTCGCGGCTCTGGGAGCGCGTGGCGGCCGGCACGCTGGTGGATGGCGAGGCGTGCCGGCGCTACGCGGCGGCCGCGCGCCAGGCGGTGGCGCGTCGTGCGGCGGCCGAGGCGCGCCGGCCGTAGCCGGACCGCGGCGCCGCCCACAGCGCGACAGGTCCCATGTCACGCGCACCGGCAGGGCTGACGCTGATCGTCCTCGGCGGGGTGCTGATCCTCGTCGGGCTGCTCGTGTGGTCGGGCGCGCTGTCGTGGTTCGGGCGGCTGCCCGGCGACATCCGCATCGAGCGGCCCGGGCTCCGCGTGTACGTGCCGATCACCTCGATGCTGCTGCTCTCCATCGTGCTGTCGATCGTGCTGGCCATCGTGCGGCGCCTGCGCTGAGCACGCGCGCCGGCGCTGAGCGGGCGCCGGCGCGGTGCCAGTGTGTCAACGAAGTCACAGCGACGCGCTCACGCCTCACGCCACCGTGTCCGGTGACGGGGACGGCGGATCGTCCTCCGACGGGCACGATGCCGGGCGCGCTTCCCTGAGCGCGCCGGGTGGCCTACCGTCTGCCTTCCACCCCTCCAGCCGCCGCGTGGCGGCGCCGCGTGCTCCTGCCGCACGCGCCACTCATCTCGTCCGGAGGGCTCGCTCATGCGTGAGCACCGCGCGCTGCACCCGTCCCGCTCGTCCGCGTCGTTCGTTCGCCGCCCCATCGTGCGATCGGGCGTGGCCGCCGCGCTGCTCGCCCTCGCGCTTCCCGCGGCGGCCTGTCACCACGCCGCGCAGCCGGGTGCGTCGGGCAGCGCCCTCACCGGCGACCCGGTGTGTGTCGGCGAGCGCATCCTCGTCGTGGACAACCAGGTCGGGGAGAACGTGGACGTCTACACCAGCATCGACCGGCGGCTGGTGCTGTTGGGCAGCGTCGGGCCGGGGCGCAGCGAGCTGGCGCTCGCGAAGCCGGAGGCGCGGGTCTTCCACGCGTACCGGGTCGGGACGCGGACGCCGATCGGGTCGCAGTCGTCCTCGAAGCGCGTCGTCGACCGCTGGACCGGCGGGCACGTCGAGTTCACGGTGCGATGCCAGCCCGCGGCCTCGTGACCGCGCACCGGCGCGCGCTCCTCGCGGGGGCCGCCGCCGCCGCGCTGGCCGGCTGTGGCGACCCGGCCGGGCCGCCCACCGAGCCCTCGCCCGCGGCCGTGGCCTACCTGCACGCCGCGCTCGACCTGATGCAGCAGTACTCCATCAACCGCTACGAGATCGACTGGGCCACCGTGCGCGCCGAGGCGGAGGCCCGGGCCGGCGCGGCGCAAACGCCGGCCGAGACGTATCCGGCGATCCGGGGCGCGATCGAGGCGCTCGGCGATCATCACAGCCATCTCCTGCTGCCCGGCAACGCGCCGGGCACGCACGACCAGCCGCCCTCGGTGACCTCGCTCGTCAGCGGGCGGATGCTCGACGAGCGGATCGCCTACGTCTTCGTGCCGGGCTTCGGCGGCCCCGACCCGCGCGGCCGCGCCGACTCCACGCAGGCCGTCATCCGCGCGCTCGACGGCGCCGGCGCGGTGCCGCCGTGCGGGTGGGTGGTGGACCTGCGGCTGAACACCGGCGGCAACATGTACCCCATGGTGGCCGGGCTCGGCCCGCTCCTCGGCGATGGGGTGGCCGGAGGGCTGCAGGGC
This sequence comes from Gemmatimonadaceae bacterium, assembly GCA_035761165.1. Lineage (GTDB taxonomy): Bacteria > Gemmatimonadota > Gemmatimonadetes > Gemmatimonadales > Gemmatimonadaceae > CALCHX01. The sequence goes on from DASTRO010000059.1 coordinate 8,486, forward strand.
ACGCGCGGCGGCTACATCGAGTGGTACTACGAGGGCGGCGTCGCCGGCACGATCCAGGGCACCACGAGACACCCGGTGGTGACCGTCACCAGCGCGTACCGGCTCCGCCGCGCGTCGCCGCCGGTCGCCGTGCTCTACGGCCCGCGCACGGCCAGCTCGGGGGAAGCCACGGCCATCTCCTTCCGCACGCTGCCGAACGCGCGGAGCTTCGGCGCTCCCACCCGCGGCCTTTCGACGGGCAACCAGGTCTTCCACCTCGCCGACGGGGCGACGCTCGTCCTGACCGTCGCGGTGATGGGGGACCGCACGCGGACAATGTACGGCGGCCCCCTGCTTCCCGACGAGCCGGTGGCCGGCCCGGAGGCGCCGACGCCCGGCGAGGTGGACGACGTCGTCCGCGCGGCCATGGCCTGGCTCACCGCGCAGCCGGCGTGCGCGGGCACGGCGTCGCCCTGACGGCGCGTCGCGCTGACGGCGTCGCGCTGACGGCGTCGCGCTGACGGCGTGCCCTGTCACGCGGCGCTCCGGGCGGCGGCTGCACTCTCCTTGCAGCGCATGGGGTGGCATCGCGCCGGTGCCCCGGGGCTATTCTTCGGGGTGCGTCATCCGGACGCCGGCCGGCAGCCGTCTGCTGCCGGCTCGCGATGTCGAACCCCGATGCTACGTGCCGTGCCCGAGCCAACGCCGAACCCCACGCCGGACCGTCCGCACAACGCGACGGACGCCACCTCGCATCCCGCCTCCCGCGCCCAGCCGGCCGCCCCGGCCGCGAGCGGCACCGGTGGGAGTGGTCTCGCCGACACCGAGCCCGCCACGGGGCCGGCCGATCACCCGGCCGATCACCCGGCCGATCACCCCGGCGACGACCGCCGCGGGGAGCCCGGCGGCGACTCGTCGGGCGCCGGCGGGGCGCCGTCCCCCTTCGGTCGCCGCGCCAATGATACGGACGGGCGCGCCCGGGGCCGGCGCGGCCGCACCCCGGACCGCATGCTCGCCCTGCTGCTCCTGGCCGCCGAGCGCGACGTCCGCGTCGGCCTGACGGTCAGCGCGGGCGGGGCGGTGGTGACGGGGACGCTGGTCGGGACACTGGCCTACTGCCGGGCGCTCGCCGACCAGTTCGCGTCCACCGCCGGCGGCACCGACATGGACGAGGCGTTCGCCAGCTCCTTCCGCGACCTGGTGGACGACGCCGTCGGCGCCGCCCAGGGCGACCGGCGGCGCCCCCCGGACCCGGCGGCCTACGAGCACGCGGCGGGGTTCGTCCACCTGCTGGACGCGCGCTACGTCACCCCGGGCGGCCTGCTCCCGCAGGGCCGGCATGGGGTGCTCTGGCGCTGTCCGGTGTCCGCGGTGAGCAACTGGAGCGTGGGCGAGCTGGTGCCCTGAGAGGTGGACCGGCGCACCTTCGTCCGGCGCACCGCCGCCGGCGGCGTCGGGCTCCTCGCGCCGTCGCTCGCCGGCGCGGCCCCCGCCGGCGTGCCGGCGGCCGGGCGACGGGACGCGCCGGGGCCCGACCCGCTCCCTCCGCTCGCCCGGCTGACAAAGCCCCTGGCCATCGCCATGTGGGACTTCAGCTGGATCCTGCGCCACCACCGCTACGGCGAGTTCGCCGACTGGGCGCGCGTGCTCGACGAGCTGGCCGAGCGCGGCTACGACGCCATCCGGCTGGACGTCATGCCGCAGTACGTCGCCGCCGACAGCGACGGCACGGTGACCGAGGAGTACCGCAGCGTGCGCGACGGGTGGGCGCCGGTGAAGTGGGGCAACTACTACACGATGAGCTTCCGGCCGCGCGAGGCGCTGCTCGAGTTCCTGCCGCTCTGCCGCCGGTACGGCATGCGCGTCGCGCTCTCCAGCTGGTTCACCAACCATCACACCGGGCCGCGCGGCATCTTCACCGAGCCGGGAGGCGCCCTGCGCGCCTGGACGGAGACGCTCGAGTTCCTGCAGCGGCACGGCCTGCTCGACGACAACGTCGTCTACGTGGACCTGCTGAACGAGTTCCCGCGCTACCACGGCTACGACTGGTTCAAGCGCGAGCTGGACGCGCGCGGCGACGTGCGGCAGTTCCGCCTGAACAACCCCGAGGCGTTCATCCCCGAGGGGCTGGACATGACGGCCGGGGGCGGGCTGAACGCGCTGCAGCAGCGCTTCGCCCGCGACTTCGCCGACGACCTGCTGCGGCAGATCGCCGCGCGCTTCCCGGGGCTGCCGTACCACATGAGCGTCACCTACACCACGCCGCTGGCGAGCGTGGACCTCGCGCGCTACGGCACGCTGGACTACCACCTCTGGTTCACCGCGGCGGCGGACATCCCGCACTGGCGCACGCTGGCCTCGCTCGACCAGTCGCAGGACAACCGGCCGGCCTTCCGCGAGCTGCTGACGTTCTGGGAGGCGCACAAGCCGGCGATGACGCGGTGGATGGCGGACGCCATCGCCCGCGTGGCCGCGGCGGCGCGGGCGCGCGGCATCCCGTGCGGCAACACGGAAGGGTGGGGGCCGGTGGGGTGGATGGATCACCCCGACCTGAGCTGGGACTGGGTGAAGGAGGCGGGCGACATCGCGGTGGATCTCGCGAAGCGGCACCCCGAGTACCGCTACCTCTGCACCTCCAACTTCACGCACCCGCAGTTCCGCGGCATCTGGGACGACGTCGCCTGGCACCGGCGGCTGACGGCCCGCATCCGCGCCTGACCGCCACGGCCACATCGAGGTGCAGCGATGCTCCGCCTCATCCTCCGCGTGCAGGGCGCGCTCTACCTGCTCACCGGCCTCTGGCCACTCGTCCACCTGCCCAGCTTCGAGCTGGTGACCGGCCCCAAGACGGACGACTGGCTGGTGAAGACGGTGGGGCTGCTGACGGCGGCGATCGGCGCGACGCTCTGGGCCGCCGCGTGGGCGCCGCGGCCGCCGCACCCCGCGCACCCGGCGGGGCCGCTCGTCTTCCTCGGGGCGGCGACGGCCGCCAGCTTCGCCGCGGTGGACCTCGTGTATGCCCTGGGTGGGCGGATCTCGGCCGTCTACCTCCTGGATGCGGCGCTCGAGCTGGCGCTGCTGCTCGCGCTCGCGCTGGGGTGGTGGCGGGCGCGCGGCGAGGGCTGACGCGGCGCTGCCCCGCTGGCCAGCGTCCTGCATCACGCTCGCGACTGCCATGACCGAGACCCACCGTCACGCCAGCCTGACCGTCCTCGCCGCCGTCGCGCTCCTGCTCGCGGGCTGCGACGCCAGGCCCGACGCCGGCCGCCCCGCCGCGGACGCGCCCCCCGACACCACCAGCCCGGCCGCCGTGGTGGTGGACTCGGCCGGCCAGCAGGCCGTGCGCGACGTCGTCACGCGCTTCGGCGAGCAGCTGCGCAACGTCTCGCTGCTCGCGCCGGACAGCATCCTCACGGCGTCGCTGCGCGAGGCGTACGCCCCCTTCGTGACGCCGGAGCTGCTCGCCGCCTGGACCGCGCGCCCCGACTCGGCGCCGGGCCGGCGCGTCTCCAGCCCCTGGCCCGAGCGCATCCGCATCGACTCGCTGCGCACGCTGGGCGCCGGCCGCGTGGCGGTGACGGGCGCGGTGCTCTACGTCACCAGCGCCGAGCGCGCGCAGGGGGAGGGGGAGGGGGAGGGGGAGGGGGCGAGCGCCGCGACCGCGCCGGTACGCCTCGAGGTGAGCCGGGGGGACGACGGCCAGTGGCGGATCAGCACGTACGCGGAGGGCGCGGCAGGCGGCGGCGCACCGTGACCGGCCGGCGGGCCGGCCCTGCACGATACACGGGAGGGGACATGCAACTGGATCTCACGGCCGACGAGGCGCGCGAGCTGCGCGACATCCTGGCCAGCGTGCTCTCCGATCTCCGCGTGGAGATCGGCCGCACCGACACGTACGACTTCCGCGAGCGGCTGCACGAGCGCGAGGCGCGGCTGCGGCGCGTGCTGGAGGCGCTGGAGGGGGAGGCGGGAGTGTAGGAGAAGGGACCAGGGACCAGACGCGAGCGGCGCGAGCGGGGCGAGGAGGGGCGAGGAGGGGCGCCCGTCGGAGCGAGCGGCGCGTACCGCCCATTCTTGTCATCCCGCAGGAGCGAGCGTGAGCGAGCGAGTGTCGGGATCTGCCGTCCGGACCGCATGGCTGGCCACCAGCACGTGAGAGTAGATCCCGACACTCGCCCCGCTGTCGCGGCGCTCCTGCGGGATGACAACGTTGCGCGGAACGCACCCTGGCGCGTCCCGAGCGCCTCCTGGTCCCTCTTCCCTCTTCCCTCTTCCCTCTTCCCTCTTCCCTGCCT
>DASTRO010000060.1:0-12063 GCA_035761165.1 Gemmatimonadaceae bacterium
GAGCGCGCGGGCGCAGGCCGCCCACTGGGCGTCGTTGCCGACGGCCACCACCAGCGGCCGGTCGGCGGCCCGGAAGAGCTGGTAGGGCACGAGGTTGGGATGTGCGTTGCCCCAGCGGCGCGCGTCGCGGCCGGAGACCAGCACGTTCTGCGCGACGTTCACCAGCGCCGCGGCGGCGCTGGCCGCCAGCGAGACGACGAGCCGGCGCCGCGGCGCCGGCAGCGGCGCCGGCCGCAGCCCTCGCGCGGCCAGCGCGGCCAGGATGCCGATGGTCGCGTCCTTCCCGGCCACGACGTCCGCCAGGGCGACGCCGACCTTCATCGGCTCGCCCTCGGCCTCGCCGGTGATGGCCATCCAGCCGCACTCCGCCTGGGCCACGAAGTCGTAGCCGAGCCGGTCGCTCTCCAGGCCGAAGCCGGTCACCGTGCACCAGATGAGCCGTGGCGCGCGCTCGAGTAGCGCGCCGAGGTCGACGCCGAGCCGCTCCAGCGAGCCGGGCCTGAAGTTGTCCACCACCACGTCCGCCTCGGCGGCCAGGCGCATCACCAGCGCCCGATCGGCGGGATCAGTGAGATCGGCGGCCAGGCTCAGCTTGTTGCGGTTGGCGCACAGGAAGTAGGCGCTCTCACCGCGGGCGTCGAAGGGCGGGCCCCAGCCGCGGGTGTCGTCGCCGGCGCCCGGGCGCTCGACCTTGAGCACGTCGGCCCCGAGGTCGCCCAGCGTCATGGTGCACAACGGTCCCGCCAGCACCCGCGTAAGATCGAGCACTCGAACGCCTTGCAGCACGGTCGCGTCCGTCAGCGGTCGCTGCCGGGCGTGCGCGTGCGGCGAGCGCTACCGAGAGGCCGGCCCCAGCGGGTGTGGATCTTGCGTAGATGTCCAGAAATCATATACTTACCCGCGCCGCACAGGTCGACCTTCCGCCCCCGCTCCCAAGCTAGCTACGGCCGGGAGCGCCTTCAACTCACCGTTGAGGAGAGCCGTCCCGAGCATCTCGCGGGATCGACACGTATGCCGGATACACCTCAGGCCGCTGTAGACGCCACCGACGCCGAGACCGGCGTGGCCGCGATGGACGCGGGCGACGAGACCACGACGCCCACGGCCCGACGCAGCCCCGGCCACCGCGCGATGGACGTCCACGAGACGGTGGCCGAGCTCACCCGCCGGGCGCACGAGATCAGCGCCGACGCGAACAACAAGATGGCCGCCGCCATGCGCGACGTGATCGGCGCCGCCGCCGGCTTCGCCAGCTTCGCCGTGGAGAGCGCGCGCGACCTCGTGCAATTCATGGTTCGCCGCGGCCAGATGACGCAAACCGAGGCCGACCGCCTCATCCATGACGCGGAGGCCGCGGTAGCGCAGCGCGCCCCGAAGCGCGCCGAGGGCGGCGCGGCTCGGTCGACCTCCCCCGCGGAGCCCACCGCCGCGCCTCCGTCTGCCGAATCTGGCGGGCGCAGGGCGGCGCGCCCCGCGAAGAGCGGCGCGGCGGGCGGCGGAGCGGCGGAGCCGGCGCCGGAGAACGCGAAGGGGAGCACGCGCAGCGGGACGAAGGCCGCCGCCCGTGCGAGCGCGGCGACTGGCAAGGCGGCGCAGGGCCCGGCCAGGACCGCCGCCACCGCCCCGGCGAAGGCGACGACCAGAGGCTCCGCGTCCACCGCGAGGGGCACCGCCAGGAGCGCCACGAAGAGCGGCGCCAAGAGCCCCGCCAAGAGCGCTGCCAAGGGGCCCGCCAAGACGAAGGCGACGTCTCCCGCAAAGAGCCCTGCCAGGAGCAGCAGCACCAGGGCGGCCGGCAAGGCCGTGGCCAAGACGGCCAAGGCCTCCGCCGCCCGGCCCGCCAAGCCCGCGAAGGGGGCCACGAAGCCCTCCCGGTCCTCCGGCACGAAGTCCGGCGGCGCCAGGGGCGGCTCCGGCAAGAAGCGCTGAGCGCGATCGGTCGGCGCCCACCACGGCCCCGGCCGCCGGAGATGGGTGGTCGTTCCCGGCGCACGCTCAGGCGCGCGCCAGCTCCCCCTTCGAGAGCTCCACGAGCAGCGCCCGGACGGCCGGTGGGTCGGGGACCGTGAACTCGGCCACGGTCTCGGCCCGTGGGTCCTCGGCTACGCGGACGGTGACTGCCAGGGGCGCGCGATAACGGAGGACCCGGAAGGCGTCCTCGTCGGTGCGATCGTCGCCGATGAAGAGGAGACCGGCCCCCTCGGCCAGCCCGCCGAGTCGCTGTGCGAGCGTGAAGACGGCCGTCCCCTTGTCCACCCGCACCGGCGGGCGCACCTCGCACACCATCTTCCCCTCGTGCACGCGCAGGCCGAGGCCGGTGGCCACGCGATCCACGCACCCCTGCACCCGCGGGATGATCCTGGGGTCGACCTGTCGGTAGTGGACGCTCAGCGTCCACCGCTTGTCCTCGACGATCGCCCCCTTCACCGGCTCCAGAAGCTGGGCCAGCGTGGTGCGCGCCTGCGCCATCGCACACTCGAAGGGCGCCACCTGCGCGTCCACGATCTCCTCGCCGGAGGGAGACACCATCTCGGCGCCGTGGTTGCCGATCACCCAGACGTTGCTCACGGCCACCATGCGCCGGGCGTCTCCGGCCGCGCGGCCGGAGACGAGCGCGACGTGCACGCCGTCGCGGGCGGCCAGCGCGGCCACGGCGCGGCGCGTCTCCGGCGGGACCTCCGCCTCCTCGGGACGGGCGGCGATCGGCGCGAGCGTGCCATCGACATCGAGCATCACCACCAGGGGTGTGCCGGAGAGCCGCGCGCGCACGGTGGGCGCGAGCGGGAGGAGCGGCTCGGGCCCCTTCATGGCCGCGGCCGCCGCTCGAAGTCGCGGATCTGCGCCCCGAGCGGGCGCTTCGTCGAGGGCGGCGCCGAGCCGGAGCGACCGGCGCCGGTGATCGCGGCCGCAGTGTCGTCGTCGTCGCCGGTGCCCGCCCCGCGCTCGCCGCGCGATGGCGGGAGGCCCCCCATCAGGTCGCTCGCCCGCGAGAGGATGGCCGACAGCCAGTCGAAGATGGTGTTGTCGTGCAGCTGCACTCGCATGCGCTGCATCCGCCGGCGCCGCTCCTCGCGCGGCATCTCGAGCGCGGCGCGGATGCCGGCCACGAAGCCGTCCACGTTGAACGGGTTGATGAGCAGCGCCCCGTCGATCGCCTCGGCCGCCCCGGTGAAGCGGCTCAGCACCAGCACGCCGCGCTCGTCGGTCTGCGAAGCGATGAACTCCTTGGCCACCAGGTTCATCCCGTCCTGCAGCGACGACACCATGCAGAGGTCGCCGGCGCGGTAGATGCTCGCCAGCAGCTCGGCGTTCACGTTCTCGTGGATGAGGACGATCGGCGTCCAGTCGCCCACGCCGTAGCGCATGTTGATCTCCGCCACGGTGCCGATGACGTCGGCCTCCAGGTGGCGGTAGGCGTCGAGGTCGGTGCGCGACGGCGTGGCCACGAGGATGACGGTGAAGCGCTGCCGCAGCTCGGGGTAGCGCTCCCAGAGCAGGTCGAGCGCCTTCAACCGCTCGGGGATCCCCTTCGTGTAGTCGATGCGGTCCACGCTCACGCCGAGCTGCTTGCCGCCGCGCGCGTAGCGGTCGCGCAGCTCGCGCACCCGCTCGTCGGCCGCCGGGGTGGAGGCCAGCGTCTCGTAGAGCTCCACGTCGATGCTGATCGGGAAGACGCCGAGCGACACCGTGCGCTCCCCCACTTCCACGCTGAGCGACGAGCGGCGCACCTGCGCCTCGGGCAGGAAGTACTCGACGCAGCTGAGGAAGTTCATCGCGTAGCGTCGCGTGTGGAACTCGAGCAGATCGTTGCCGAGCATCCCGCGCAGCAGCGTCTCCACGACCCCGGTGGGCAGCAGGCCGAGGATGTCGAGCGGGGGGAAGGGGATGTGCCAGAACTGGTGGATGAAGACGTCCGGCAGCTCCTCACGCAGCTGGGCGGCGACGAGCGCGAAGTGGTAGTCCTGGATCCAGACCATCGGCTCGCCGTCGGCGCGCCGCACCTCGTCGGCCACCGCGTCGGCGAAGCGCTGGTTCACCTGCTGGTAGCGCTCCCACGGCTCCACCCGGAACTCCAGGTGCTGGATGAGCATGTGGCACGCCGGCCAGAGCACGCTGTTGGCGAAGCCGAGGTAGTAGCCCTCGATGTCCTCCTCGTCCAACCAGACGCGGCGCAGTGTGTAGCTGGGGTTGTCCGGGGGAACCTGCAGCCGCCCCTCCTCGTCCGCCACCTCCGCATCGGCCGAACCGGAGCCCCAGGCCACCCACGTCCCATGCGTCTGCTGCATGGTGGGGTCGAGCGCGGAGACGAGGCCGCCCGGCGGCTGCCTGATCGCGATCTCCTGGCCGCGGTAGCTGTGCTCGTACGGCTCGCGGTTGGAGAGGAGGATCAGCGTGCGGTCGCGAAGGTATCGGTCGATGGAAGCCATACATTCGTATATGCCGCAACGCCCATACCCCGGGCAAGTCGCGCGCGGCGTGGCACGACGTCGTCCGGCCTGGAAAACGTCGTTCGCCACGCTACGTTGTGAGAGCCCTGCCGGCGGCCGGAGGTGGACCGCCCCGGCCCGGTGCCTCCATCGGCACCGCACCCCCGCCGCGACACCTCGTCGTCCCACCCGTCTCGCACCATGGTCGTGATCGTGAAGGTTGCCGGTACGCGGGTGGAGCGATCGCGACGCACCCTGCCATCCTACAGCACGGCACGGGCCAGATGCGCACGCACGTCTCGCGAGGTCCGGTGACACCGCCCGGCCACGCGCGGGAGCGGACGACCGACGGGTCCGCCGAGGCCACGCGTCGGCATGGGGATCCGATCGGCCGCCGGCGCCGGGTGGTCGCCCGCGCCCCCACCCGGCTCGACTTCGGCGGCGGCTGGACCGATGTCCCGCCCTACAGCACGGAGGTCGGCGGCACGGTGTGCTGCGTGGCCATCGGGCGTTGCGCGACCGTGCGCCTGGGCGAGCGCCAGAGCGGCTCGCCCGCGGCGGACGAGGCGCCGCCGATCGCCCGGGCCGCGCTGCGGCGGGCGGGGCGCGAGGGGCTGACGGTCGCGCTCGACAGCGACTTCCCGGTGGGCGCCGGGCTCGGCGGCTCCTCCGCCGTCGGCGTGGCGCTGGCCGCCGCGCTGGCCGAGCTCACGGACGAGCGGGTGGACCGCGCCGAGCTGGCCGAGCGCAGCCGAGCCGTGGAAGTCGGCGAGCTCGGAGTGCCGGGTGGGCGGCAGGACCACTACGCGGCCGCGTTCGGCGGCGCACTCGAGCTGCGCTTCGGGCCGGGGGAGGGGACGCGCGTGACGCGCCTGCCGCTCGACGCCGCCACGGCCGCCGCCATCGAGCGGCGGTGCATCGTGGCCTACACCGGCGAGGCGCGCGTCTCCGGCCGCACGATCACCGCCGTGCTCGACGCCTATCGAGCGCGCGAGCCGCGCGTCTGCGACGCACTGGCGCGCATGGCCGAGCTGGCCACCGCCATGGCGGCCGCGCTCGGCGCCGGTCGGCTCGACGAGCTGGGCCGGCTGGTGGGGGAGCACTGGCGATGGCAGCGCTCGCTGCACCCGGCGATCCCGACCCCGGCCATCGACCGCCTGCTCGACCGGGCGGCACGCGCCGGGGCCCTGGGCGGCAAGGCGCTCGGCGCCTCCGGCGGCGGCTGCATCATGGCCATCGCCCCCGACGACCGGGTGGACGCGGTGCGCGCGGCGCTCGGCGCGGAGGCGGAGCTGCTGCCCTTCACGGTGGACCGCGACGGCGTGCGGGTGTCGGTGAGCGAGGACACGGCGTGAGCACCCCGCTCCCCTGTCCGCCCGGCGACGCGGTGGCGCTGGCGCGCGACCTCGTCCGCGTGGACTCGCGCAACCCGTCGCTCGCCCCCGGAGGCCCCGGCGAGGAGGGCGCCGCACGGCTGCTCCGCGCCGTGCTCGACGCGTGGGGGTTCCGTACGACGATGCTGGAGGCGGCGCCGGGCCGACCCAACGTGATCGCGCGCATCGGCGACGGGCGCGGCCCCACGCTGATGCTCAACGGCCACCTGGACGTGGTGGGCACCGACGGCATGACCCACCCGCCCTTCGAGGCCACGGTGCGCGACGGCCGCCTCTACGGCCGCGGCGCGTGCGACATGAAAGCCGGCGTCGCCGCGATGTGCGCGGCGGCCTGGCGCGCGCACCAGGCCGGGCTGCTGCGCGGCGAGGTGATCGTCGCCGCCGTGGTGGACGAGGAGTGGGAGAGCCTCGGCACCCGCGCCCTGCTGGCGCACGGCGTGCGCGCCGACGCGGCCGTCGTCACCGAGCCCACGCGTCTCACCGTCGCGCCGGCGCACCGCGGCTTCGCCTGGGTGGAGGTGACGGTACACGGCCGCGCCGCCCACGGCAGCCGCTACGATGAGGGGGTGGACGCCATCATGCTGGCCGCGCAGCTCCTGGCCGAGCTGGAGCGGTACGAGCGCGAGGAGCTGACCCGCCGCACGCACCCCCTCCTCGGGCGCGCCTCGCTGCACGCCTCCACCATCGCCGGCGGCACGGGGCTCTCCACCTACCCCGAGCGATGCACGCTCACCGTGGAGCGCCGCACGCTGCCCGGCGAGCGGGGCGAGGATGCGCTCCGCGAGGTGCGCGAGGCGTGCGAGCGCGTGCGCGCGCGGCGCCCCGAGTTCCGGGCCGACGTCGTCGCGCTCACCGCGCAGGCGCCGAGCGACGTGCCGGTGGACGCGCCGCTGGTGCGCGCGCTCGGCGCGGCGCTGGCGGCCGAGGGGGAGGCGCCGCGAGTGGAGGGGCTCAGCTGCTGGACCGACGCCGCGCTGCTCAACGCCGGCGGCATCCCGGCCGTCTGCTTCGGCCCCGGCGACATCGCCCTCGCCCACGCCGACGAGGAGTGGGTGCCGATCGACGAGATCGAGCGCGCGACGCGGGTGCTGACGCGCCTGCTCGCGACGTGGACCAGTGACCAGTGAGCGACATGGCGCAGTTGACGCACCAGCAGTACGACGACCTCGAGCGTGCGGTGCGCGAGGGGACGCGGATCGCCGTCTACCGGCGCGGCACGGAGTACGTCGTGGTCCCGCATCGCCTCCGCATGCTGGACGGGCGCGAGGCGGTGGAGGCCGTCCACCCCACCACCGGCGAGTCGATCACGCTGTACATCGACGAGGTCGATAGCATCGAGCCGGTGCGATGAGTCAGGGAGCAGGAAGCAGGGAGCAGGGAGCCGGGAACGGCACCGAGCGGTGGCCGCTGGTGGCAGTCTACGCCGACGAGTCGTGCCTGGGGAACGGAAAGCAGGGGGACAATCCGGGGGGCGCCGGGGTGCTGGTGGAGTACCGTACGCCGGGCGGCATGCTGGTGCGGCGCGACCTCTGGGTGTCGGAGCGCGCGACGACGAACAATCGCATGGCGCTGCGCTCGGCCATCGAGGCGTTCCGCGCCCTGTCGGCCAAGCGGGTGCGCCACCGCGTGGTGTTCACCAGCGACTCGCGCTACCTGGTGGACGGCATGACCTCCTGGGTGCACGGCTGGGCGCGCCGCGGCTGGCGGCGGAGCGGCGGCGCGGTGGAGAACCTGGAGCTCTGGCAGGAGGCGATCCGTGCCGCGGCGCCGCATCTGGTGGAGTGGCGCTGGGTGCGCGGCCACGCCGGCCATCCGCAGAACGAGTACGCCAACCATCTGGCCACGCGCGCCGCCGCCGACCAGACGGAGAGCGGCGGGCTGGTGGAGTCCGCCTTCGAGCCGTGGCTCGCCGCACAGCGGGCCAAGGGGCAGGTGCGCGGCGCGGCCTCCCCCTTCCCCGAGCCCGCGGAGTTCCGCGCCGCGGCGGCGCTGCCCCGCGTGCCGGCCTGAGGCGCCCCACCGGCACGCACCGGCCGCGCGGTCGTTACGCCGGGGCCGGTCGGGGCGTCCTCGGACAGACGCTCCCCCAGCCGTCCGGAGGCCCGCATGTTCCGCCTGATCTTCATTCTCGTCGTCGGCATCGCCATCGGCTACACGTACGGCTACCGCGATGCGCGGCAGCATTCCAAGCCGGTGACGTCCCGCGTGCTCGACCGCATCGGCGGGCCAGTGCGCGACTACGCGAACAGCGAGGCCACGGTGGGGAGCGACCAGGGCGCCGCGGCCAGGGTGACGCGGTGACCGCGGCCGGGACGCGCCCGGCGACGCCCGCGACCGGCAGCCGGAGCACGCCGGCGACGGGCGCGGACTGCCACTACTGCGGCCACGTGCTGCCGCACCGCCGCACCGTCACCTTCTGCCCGTACTGTGGCCAGAACGTCACGGTGCGGCGCTGCCCGGCGTGCAGCGCCGAGGCGGACGTGGGGTGGCGCTTCTGCGTCTGCTGCGGCCGCGGCATGAACGGCTGACGCGGCCCACGCGCCCCACGCGCCCCACGCGCCCCACGCGCCCCACGCGCCCCACCGGTCCCGTTGATCGGTGGGGCGCGGTGAATTCGCCCCGGGCATTCGGCCGGGGGCGCGGTACGGCGGCTGCAGGCGAGGCGGGAGGGCGCCGATCCGGGCGTCGCTTCCACTGGCTGCGTGCCGTCGACAATTTGAGCGCACGCACCGACCTCGCGTCCCACGCCGGAGCCGTCGCCGATGCCGCACGTCCGTTCGTCGCCGTTCGCTCGACTCGTCCCCACCGCTCGCCCCGTGGCCGGCGCGCGGCGCGCCCGCCGCGCGCCGGTGGGCCTCGCGCTGCTCGCCGCCGCGCTGGCCGGGTGTGCCACCAGCCCGCCGGTCACGCAGACGCCGCCGCCGAGCAGCGGCCGCGCCACGCCGGCCTCGAGCGAGCCGGTGCCGGCCACGCCGCTCCCCGCGAACACGCCGCCGGACATCCGCTGGCCGCTGAAGACGCGCGAGCACGTGGACCTCTGGCTGCACGGCTACGCGCTGCTGCAGAACGACACCACGCAGGTGCCGTTCTTCCGCCGCGGCTACCGTGAGGCGATGCTGCGCCGGCGCTCGGAGGCCCGGGTCACGACGATGCTCGACGCGAACGTGGACACGCTGCGCGCGCAGCTGGCGGCGCGGCCGGCGCTCATCGGCGGGCAGTTCGTCCCCCTCTACTTCGCCGACTGGGACGCGCTGCAGACGGCCATCCGCGCGTTCCTGGAGGCGGAGGGCAACCCGCGCCGCGCCGGCACGCCGCTGCTCGCGCAGCAGGTGGCCTTCCTGGCGCAGTCGTTCGCGACGCCGGAGGACCGCGACTGGCTCCGCCTCTTCTCGCTCTCCCTGGAGGACGAACGGGCGCGCTTCTACGACGGCTATTGGAAGGCGGAGCAGCAGGAGCGACTCCCGATCTTCGCCACCGTGGACTCCCTCTGGCAGCGCGTCTACCGACCGAAGCTGCAGGGCTTCCTCAACAACTCGCGGCAGTCCAACGGGGACCTGATGCTCGCCCTGCCGCTGGACGGCGAGGGACGCACGGTGTCGGGCGGCGCGACGGAGAGCGTCGTCACCGTCACCTATCCCGCGTCGCGCGACTCGGCGGCGCAGGCGATCTACGTCGCGGTGCACGAGTTCGTCGGCGGCACCGCGGCCCAGGTGCTGGCGGACCACACCTCGCCGGCGGAGAAGCGCGCCGGCCTCGATCAGCAGCTGCAGAGCGCGGCGGCGGTGCGCGCCGGCCTGATGCTGCTGCAGCGCGTGGCCCCCGAGCTGGCCGAAGGATACGCGACCTACTACCTGCACTCGGCCGGCGCCGCGCCGGGGGCCGATCCGGTGGCCGCGCTGGCCACGACCTTCCCGCTCCCGGACGCGGTCCGCGACGGGCTCGCGCAGCAGATCACGAACGTGCTGGGCGGCATCTGACGCGCTCCCGCCTCCACCCGTCCCCCGCATGAGCAGCCCGACGCCGCCCGATCGCGACGAGCCGCGGCCGCCCGTGCCCGCGACCCCGCCGTCGGTGTCGACGGCGGGGCTGGACCGCGCGGCGGTGGAGCGCGTGCTGGCCCGCGCCGTGGAGCTGCAGGCCTCCACGCCCGACCGCACCGGACTGCTCAGCGAGGCGCAGATCCTGGAGCTGGGCCAGGAGGTGGGGCTGGCGCCCGAGGCGCTGCGACAGGCCCTGGCCGAGGAGCGCACGCGCACCGCGGCACCGGTGGAGGCCGGGCTGGCGGCGCGCCTCTTCGGCCCCGCGCACGCGAGCGCCACGCGCACGGTGCGCGGCACGCCGGAGCAGACGCTCCGGCAGCTGGACCAGTGGATGCTGCGCGACGAGTGCCTGCAGCCGAAGCGCCGCTTCCCGGACCGCATCACCTGGGAAGCGCGGCGCGACATCTGGGGGAGCCTGCGCCGCAGCTTCAACCTGGGTGGGCGCGAGTACGCGCTGGCGCGGGCGCGGGAGGTGGGCGCGCCGGTGGTGCCGGTGGACGACGAACTGGGGCTCGTGCACCTGGCCGCCGACCTCTCGTCGGCGCGGACGGGGCGACTCCGGGCCGGTGGCGCCGCGGCCGCGGTGGGACTGGCCTCCACCGCGACGATGGCCGCGCTCGCGTCGATGTTCGTGGTGCCGGCGGCCCTGCCGGTGGTGATCGCGCTGGCCGCCGTGCCGACGCTGGCCGGCGTGGGCGGTGGCTACGCGGTGGCACGCGGCCACGGCGCGCTCGTGGCCCGCACCCAGGTGGCGCTCGAGCAGCTGCTCGACCGGCTGGAGCATGCCTGGGGCACGCCCGCCCCCTTCCCCGCACTCGGACGGTTCTGGTGACGGTCGTCGTGGGCACGCCGCACGAGCGGCAGGACGCCGGGGCACCGCCCATCACCACGGTGGGGATCGTCGGCGGCGGCTCGATCGGCACCGGGGTCGCGGAGGTGGTGGCGCGCGCCGGCTTCGCGACGGTCGTGCGCGAGCTCACCGAGTCGCTCGCCGCGAACGCGAAGCGCGCCGTCGAGCGCTCCCTCGCCCGGGCGGTGGAGCGCGGGCGCGCGACGGCGGCCGAGCGCGACGCCGCGCTCGCGCGGCTGGACTACACGGCGCAGATCACCGACCTGGTGGAGTGCGACCTGGTCATCGAGGCGGTGAGCGAGGACCTGGCCACCAAGCGCACGCTGTGGACGGAGCTGGACGCCTTCTGCGCGCCGCACACGGTGTTCGCGTCGACCACGTCGAGCCTCGCGATCGCCGTCATGGCCGCCGCCACGGCACGCCCGGACCGGATGGTGGGACTGCACTTCTTCCAGCCGGTGCCGGTGATGCCGCTGGTCGAGGTCGTGCGCACGGTGACGACGAGCGAGACGACCTTCCGCACCGCGCTGGAGTTCGCACGCCGGCTGGGCAAGGAGCCGATCGTCGCCAAGGACCGCCCCGGCTTCGTCGTCAACCGGCTGCTGATCCCCTACCTGCTGGACGCCATCCACGCGCTCGAGTCGGGTGTCGCCTCGGTGGCGGATATCGACCGCGGCATGCACCTCGGCGCCGGGCACCCGATGGGCCCGTTCACGCTGCTCGACTTCCTCGGCCTCGACACCGCCTGCACGATCGCACAGGTGATGTACGAGGAGCTCGGCGACCGCCGCTTCGCCCCGCCGCCGCTGCTCAAGCGCATGGTCCAGGCGGGGCTCTTCGGTCGCAAGTCGGGGAAGGGCTTCTACGACTACACCGTCGAGCCGCCGCGCGTGAGCGAGCTGGGGCTGTGAAGCGAGCGGGCCTGGCCTGACCGGCGGCCGCGGATCACGCCGCGACGGCCGCGGCTCGGCTCCTGGGTACGCCGGGGCTCCGTGGGCCGTGGGCGGGCATCAACGCTCATGAGGGACGCGGATGCGACGGAGGGTCCGGAGGCGTCGGATCGCTCCGCTCCTCCCCACGCCCCCTCGCGCCAGGACCGGAGAAGCTGGGGGTGGGGTGCTACCCAGCCCACGCCGCCTCGCGGCAGGCCAGGACCCGTCTCGGCGAGATACGACCGGCCCCGCGCTCCCCCCCCACACCCCTCATCGCGTCTCGCGTCCATCCTGTTCATCCTGGTCATCCTGTCTGCGCGAGCGCAGCGAGCGGCGGTGCGCTGAACGGCACGGCGACCGGATGTACAGGAGGAACAGGATGAAAGACGGAGCAGGAATGAGAAAGGGGGAACCCCGCCC
>DASTRO010000061.1:0-2785 GCA_035761165.1 Gemmatimonadaceae bacterium
CGTGCTGAAGATCCTGCACGGGTCGTTCACCTTCCCGTACATGAACATGCAGCAATCGCCGGATCCGACGCGGCCGACCTTCACCCAGCTCTTCCAGATCACTCCTGGCGCGCCGGTGCTGCCGAAGCCGATCGATCAGCAGGCGCTCCCGTCGGTCGCGGGCACGCCGACCAGCGGCAGCGGGGTGCGGCTCTGGACCGATCCCGCCGAAGGACCGGTGGGGACCTCCGTGGTGGTCCACGGCTCCGGTCTCCCGGCCGGCGCCGAGCTTGCCGCCACCTGGCTGACGCAGGTCGGCATCGACACGCAGATGATCGGCGGCAGCGGTGAGGCTCGGCCCGACGCGGAGTGGAAGCTCGGCACCGCGCACGTCGCGGCGGACGGAACGCTGGCGTGGACGGTGAAGGTGCCCGCCGACAAGGGTGGGGCGCACCAGGTCGTCCTGCGCGACGGCACCACCACGGTTGGCGCCACGAGCTTCGTGGTCCATCCGACCGCCCAGCCGATCACGCCGCAGCGCGGCCCGGTCGGCACCACGATCACGCTCGACATCAACGGCATGATCGACACCGACACCGGGAAGATCCTGATGCTGGTCTACGACAACGCCCTGGTCGGCTACTCCTGCTCGGTGACCAGCCAGGGGAAGATCACGATCTTCCTGCCCGCCGCCGGCGAGCCGGGATGGCACTACATCGACCTCTACCCGGGGATCTACAAGGGCGACGATCTGCCCGGGGTCTACAACTACCGACTCCCGCAGCTGACCTACGCGGAGGACCATCCCGGGGAGCGGGTGCCCGCCTTCCACTACGCCTTCGAGGTGACGCCAGGCAGCTGAGCCAACCCCCTCCCGGTCGCCCTCCCCCCTGGCGACCGGCACCGGCGGCGCCCCTCGAGGGGCGCCGCCGGTTTCTCGTTGTCTGCTGCGGACGGGCGGTGCCGCCGCTCGTCAGCCGCGCCGCTTCCGCGGCAGCAGCTCGCCGAAGGCGCGATCGCGGCCGCGTCGAGCAGGGTCGTGCGGTCTGCGCTCGTCGTGGTCGATCCCGCGCTCCACGAGTCGCAACAGCGCCGGCGTCACCCGCCGGGCAAGGAGGTGCGCCGCGAGCGTCCAGGCCGTGGCGAGGCCTGCGGCCAGCATTGCCAGGGGGAGCGGCGCCGGACTCAGGTCGAAGAAGCTGCGCGTCACCGGGACGGCCACGACCAGCAGGTAGAGGAGCGCCATGAGCGCCGCCAGCAGCCAGAGGCGCCACTCCTCGCCGCGCGCGGTCACGTGGCGGCCGGGGCGAAAGTCGGCGAGCAGCGTGATCAGTCCCAGGCCGCACAGCACGGCGACGTGGATGAGGAGGGTGCGCGCCAGCGGCAGGTCGCCGGTCGCGCGCAGCGCCACTGCGTAGACGGGGATGGCGAGCGCGGCGATGCCGAGCCCCGCGGGGATCGCGAAGCGCAGCGCCGAGCGGAGGATGCGACGCGGCGGGCGGCTGGGCGGGACGATGAGCGCCAGCACCAGGATGGGGATGCCGACCGTCACCAGGGCGAGGATCGAGTTGCTGCGGGGCGTCAGCGGGAAATCGAGCCCGAGGAGGGCGATCACCGCCACCACGGCGAGCATTGCGAAGGTTCGCGACAGCAGCAGCTCCAGCGTGACGCGCATCGCCGCCACGATCCGCTGTCCCGCCTGCAGCACCGCCGGGAGCGCCCCGAAGTCGTCGTCCAGCAGCACCAGGTCGGCGGCGCTGCGCGTAGCGGGGCTGCCGCTCTCCATGGCGATCCCCAGGTTGGCGCGCTTGATGGGGAGGAGGTCGTTCACGCCGTCGCCGAGCATCGCCACCGCGTGCCCCGCGCCGCGCAGGAGTGCCACGATCCGCGCCTTGAGGTGCGGCCCCACGCGTCCGAGGAGGCTGGCCCCCGCCACGAGGTCGAGTGCGGGAACATCGTCGAGGCGCTCGACCAGCTCCCCGGAAAGCGGCGTCCCCGCGATCGGGATGCGGGCGGCAGCGGCGACCGATGCCACCGTCCGCGGGTCGTCGCCGGAGAGCACCTTGAGCGTCACCCCGGTCGCGCACAGCTCCTCCAGCACCTCGCGCGCGTCGGGGCGCAGCTCCTCCTCCAGGCTCACCACCGCGAGCGGCTGCAGATCGGGGAGACGCCCCGCGGCGTCGTGACGGCGCAGCGCCGCCCACGCCGGTGAGACGCCGCTCGTGGCGAAGACCAGGACGCGGCGCCCCGAGCTGGCGAGGGCCTCGACCTGCTCCGCCACGGCGGTGCGAAGGACGCGATCGCGGATGGCGGGCAGGATCGGCTCCGCGGCGCCGAGCAGGAAGGCATCCTCGGCGCCGTCTGCGAACGCGAGCGCCGACCAGCGTCTCGCCGAGCTGAACGAGATCTCCCAGGCGAGCGCGGCCGGCTCCGCCGTGAGGCTCGCCGCGACCGCGCTGCTCGTGGCGGTGGGGGAGGACTGCGAGGCGGTGAAGCGCGCCAGCAGCCCGCGGATGCGCGCTCCCTCGCCCGGCTCCGCATCAACTGCGCGACCGACGGGCTCCACGTTCGCCAGCCGCAGCCGCCCGGACGTGAGCGTCCCGGTCTTGTCGGCGCAGAGCAGGTCGACGTGGCTCATCGACTCGAGCGCCCCGACGCGCTGCACCAGCGCGCCCCGTCGCGCCACCTCGATGGCGCCCACCGCATATGTGATCGTGATGATCGCCAGCAGCCCCTGCGGAACCAGCGTGATCAGCACAGCGGTGTTCTGGACGCTCGCCACCCAGCCGAGCCCGCTGCGCAGCGC
>DASTRO010000062.1:0-4291 GCA_035761165.1 Gemmatimonadaceae bacterium
ACGTGGACACCGACCAGATCATCCCCGCCCGCTTCCTCACGACCACGGAGCGTGACGGCCTTGGCCGTCACGCGTTCAACGATTGGCGCCATCGCCCCGACGGCACCCCCGACCCCGACTTCGTCCTCAACCGCCCCGAGGCCGCCGGGGCGCACGTGCTCGTGGCCGGCCACAACTTCGGCTGCGGCTCGTCGCGCGAGCACGCGGTATGGGCGCTGATGGGCGCCGGCTTCCGCGCCGTGGTGAGCTCCGAGTTCGCCGACATCTTCCGCGGCAATGCGCTCGGCAACGGCCTGCTCCCGGTGCAGGTGCCCGCCGACGTCCTCGCCGCGCTGCTCGACCCCGACGCGCCGCGCGGCGAGCTGCGCGTGGACCTGGCCGCGCAGACGCTCGGCCTGCCGGACGGCACCGCGGTGCACTTCCCGGTGCCCCCCTTCGCCCGCCACTGCCTGCTGCACGGCGTGGACGAGCTCGAATTCCTGCTCGGTCACGACGCCGGGATCACGGCGCACGAGGCGCAGCATCCGGCGCGCGTGCATACCGCGGCCGTCGCGGAGGTCGCATGAGCACGGCCGACGACGTCCGTCGCGCGACGATCGTCCTCCTCCCCGGCGACGGCATCGGCCCGGAGGTTGTGGCCGCCGCGCGGCGGGTGCTGGAGCGCGTGGCCCCGCGCTTCGAGCTGACGCTCACGTTCGAGGAAGCGCTCATCGGCGGCGCGGCGATCGACGCCACGGGCTCGCCCCTGCCGGATGCGACGGTGGAGGCCTGCCGGCGCGCCGACGCCGTGCTGCTCGGCGCGGTGGGCGGCCCGAAGTGGGACGATCCGTCGGCCGCGGTGCGCCCGGAGCAGGGGCTGCTCGGCATCCGCCGCGCACTCGGCCTCTTCGCCAACGTGCGCCCGATCGTGGCGCATCCGGCGCTGGCCGCGGCGTCGCCGCTCAGGGCGGAGCGGCTGGCCGGCGTGGACTTCGTGGTCGTGCGCGAGCTGACGGGCGGGATCTACTTCGGCGCCAAGACGCGCACGGACGACGCGACCGGCGAGCGCGCGACCGACGAGTGCGCGTACACCACGGGCGAGATCGAGCGCATCGTGCGCGCGGCGGCGGCGATGGCGCGCGCGCGGCGCGGCCGGCTGACGTCGGTGGACAAGGCCAACGTGCTGGAGACGTCGCGCCTCTGGCGCCGCGTGACGGCGCGCGTCGTGGCCGAGGAGTTCCCCGACGTGCGGCTGGACCACCTGCTGGTGGACGCGGCGGCGATGGCGCTGGTGCAGCGGCCGGCCGACTTCGACGTGATCGTGACGGAGAACATGTTCGGCGACATCCTCACCGACGAGGCGGCGGTGCTGGCCGGCTCGATCGGCGTGCTGCCCTCGGCGTCGCTCGGCGCGGTAGGGGACAACGGGCGGACGCGCGGGCTGTACGAGCCGATCCACGGCTCGGCGCCGGACCTGGCGGGGCGGGGCGTGGCCAACCCGATCGGCACGATCCTCAGCACGGCGCTGCTGCTGCGGCACTCGTTGGGCCACGAGGATGCGGCGCGGACGATCGAGCGCGCCGTGCAGGCGACGATCGCCGCCGGCGTCCTGACGCGCGACGCGGCGGGGGACGGCGTGCCCGCCGCGACGACGGACCAGGTGACGGAGCAGGTGGTGGCGGAGCTGGAGAGGAGTGTGCCCGCAGTGGTGTGAGGCGCGCTCGCCGGGGGCCTCGCGCATGCGCATCGCCGCCTGGCGTGCGACTCGCGCCTCGTGGCGAGGCCGCCGGTGGGCGTCCGAGCCGTGGACCAGGCCTCGTCCTCTCCGAGCCTGGTCGGTGCCGCAGCCTCGCTGGACAGCGCCGCGGAGGCCCACCAACTTGGCCCTGGCTGCGGAGCGCGCTGGCCGAGGCTGCCGACGGCTGCTGCCTGCCTCCGATGCTGCGACGGCCCGGCCGGGTGAGGGCAAGCCGCCGCCTCGCGCTCGACCGACACACGCTCGACCGACACACGCTCGACCAGCACACGGAGCCGCGGCGACTGCGGCTGGCCCGAGCCGACACCAATCAGCCCGGAGGAGCCATGCACGGTGCTGACGAGCCGCGTCCCGCCTCCGGCGCCGACGCTGGGCCCGGCGCATCCTCGGCGCCTCGGCACCCCGAAGCCGCTCGAGACGAGGACGAACGCCGGCCCGTGGCCACCGACCGCGGGCGTGCGCTCGCCCCGCACGAGCGGGCGCCGGACGCCGAGTGGCAGCGCGATGTCGAGGAGCAGCGACTCGTGGCGGAGGAAGTACGGGATTCCGCCGAGCAGGCCCGCGTGGGCGCGGAAGCCGAGCGTGTCGCCGCCGAGCACCGCCGCCGTGATGCGGAGTGGGGGCGCGCCGAGGCGGAGCGAGACCGCGTGCGGGATGAAGCGGCGCGGCAGATGGCCGAGGAGGCGCGCCTCACCGCCGAGGCAGCGCGCCTGACCGCCGAGAGGGCGCGGCGGGAGGCGGAGGCCGCCCGGCGGGAGACCGTGGAGCTGCGGCGGCATCTCGACGAGCAACTGGTGATCATGCGCGAGATGCAGCAGTCGCTGCTCCGGATGGAGCGACGATCACATCCGGACGGCACGGCCGACGGAACGCCGCCGTGACCGGTCGGGCCGACGACGTGGGCACCATGGCCGCCCCTCCCGCGGCCACCGCGGGCGGCTCGTGGCTCCGTTGAGCGAACCGGAGACCGCTCGCCACCGGACGACCTACTGGCTCCGCAGCACCTCCACCGGGTTCGCCCCGGCCGCCCGCCGCGCCGGCAGGAACGCCGCCGTCCCCGCCGCGAGCAGCAGCAGCGCTGCCGCGCCGGCGAACGTCACCTCGTCCAGCGCGCCCACGCCGAACAGCATCGCGGCCAGCCCCCGCGTCGCCAGCACCGAGAGCCCGAACCCCACGGCGAATCCGAGCACGACCACGATGAGCGACTCGCCGACGATCATCCCGACGATGCGCGCGCGTGGCGCGCCGAGCGCCACGCGGATCCCGAGCTCCTGCGTCCGCCGTCCCACGGTGAACGAGACCACCGCGTACACGCCCAGGCTCGCCAGCATGAGTGCCAGCAGCGAGAACGCGCCCATGAACGCCACGGCCGCGCGAAGCCCGGCCAGCGACTGGCCCAGGTGCGCGTCGAGCGTGAGCAGCCGGGTCACGGGGAGCGACGGGCGAACCTCGCGGAACGCGCTCCGCAGCGCCCCGAGGATCGTCGCCGGATCGCCGGCCGTGCGCGCGACCAGCGTGAACGTGCCGATCCCGGCCTGCTCCGCCGAGTAGTAGATCATCGGCGTGGGCGCTTCCTGGAGGCCGTTCACCGTGACGTCGCTCACGACGCCCACGACCTCGCGCCAGGCGCCCTCTGCGCCCTGCGAGCGGATGCGCCCGCCCAGCGCATCGCCCCCGAAGAACATCCTGGCCGCCGTCTCGTTCACCACGATCACGGGCGGTGAGTCCGGACGGTCGTACGCTTCGAAGGTGCGCCCCGCGAGCCGGTCGATCCCCATCGCCTCGAAGTAGCCCCGGCTCACGAAGGCGAAGGGGAGCTCGAGCCGCCGGGCCGCGTAGCGGAGGTCCTGGAGGAAGGACGACATGGGGGTGTCCTCGGTCGTGGGCCGGTCCTGCCGGAGCGCGCTGCCGTGCTCCGCGGCGGCGGTCCGCACGACGTCGACGACGGTGCGGGCCCAGAGGTGGGCCACCGCGAGGGCCGGCCGGGCGCGACGCGCGCGCGCCCGATCGAGGCGGTGGAGGAAGAACTCGGTCATCTCCGCGCCGTACTCGTCGCGGAAGTGCGCCGGGTAGAGCCGGAGGAGCAGGCGGAAGAGGCGGGCGTCGGGTCGCATCACGCCCGTTCCGGCAGCAGCTTCCGCTCGCGCGCCACCTGGACCAGCCGCTCCAGCCGCGCCGCCTCGGCCGCCACCGACCGGCGGCCGAGCGGGGTGATGGCGTAGTACCGGCGCCGGGGATCGGCGTCCGGCTCCGGCGGCTGTGTCTCGCGGATCAGGCCCCGCTGGACCATCTCCTTCAGCGATCGGTAGAGCGTGCCGGGCCCGAGGTCCACCGCGCCGCGCGTCGTCTCCTCGACCCGGTCGGCGATCCCGAGGCCGTGCAGGTCGCGGTCGCCGAGGGCGAGGAGGATGTGGAAGGCCGCGGGCGTGAGCGATGGCTGGGGCATGGCGGCCCACATATATCCGTCGTGGATAAATTGCGCAAGACGCGGGCAGGGGGCGGCGACGGCCGCGGGACCGTCACCGCCCCCGGTGGGCCGGGCCGCCGTGGGGGCGG
>DASTRO010000063.1:0-5661 GCA_035761165.1 Gemmatimonadaceae bacterium
CCTCCGCGCCTCCGCGTGAGGCTCGGTCCTAGTCGTTGACCCGGGTGCGAGGAGGGGTGAGCCGATCCGGAGCCCACCCCCAGTCAGTCTCAGCCCCGGCGCACGGAGCGGTGGACGCCGCGAGGAACGATCCGAAGGATCCGTGCTCCTCCGCAGCATCCGCTTCCCCCCGCCGTTCGAGCCCCGGCGCGCCGGAGCCCGGCCCCGCGCCACGAGCGATCCGTATACGTCGCCGGGGGCGCGGCGGCCTAACCGCGGATCGGTGCCGTGCCGTCCGCGGGCGGCAGCGGCGGTGGTTGAGCGGGCGCCGGCTCGCTGTACGGGAGCAGGATCGAGATGCGGCGGTTGTTCGGGGCGCGCGGGTGGTCGGGATCGCGCAGGTGGCGGTCGGCCAGGCCGCGGACCGCGGAGATGCGCGCCGGGTCGATGCCGTCGGCCTCGAGGACGCGGCGGGCGGCGTTGGCGCGGTCCGCCGAGAGCTCCCAGTTCGTGTAGCCGACGCGCGTCGAGTACTGCGCGGCGTCGGTGTGCCCCTCGAGGATGAGCGGGTTGGCCAGCCCGCGCAGCTCGCTGGCGATGACGCGCAGCGCTGCCCGCCCGCTCGCCTTCATCTGCGCCGAGCCTAACGGGAAGAAGCTGTCGCCCGAGCTGCCCTCGATCAGCTCGATGCGCAGCCCCTGCTCGGTGACCAGCACCTCGACCGTCGCGTTGAGGCCGATGGCGGCCTGCGCCTCGCGCAGCTTCTTCTCCAGCCGCTTCGACACCTCCTCGAAGCGCTGCTGCTCGTAGGCGCGGATGACGAGCCGCACCGAGGGGCGCTTCACCGCGGCGGGCGAGTTGCCTGAGGAGAGCGGATTGGCGCCGGCCGAGTAGCCGTGCTTGTAGCCGACCGGGTTGGAGAAGTAGCCCTCGATGGCCTGCTTGGTCTGGTCGTCCATGCCGACGATCCACATGACCAGGAAGAACGCCATCATCGCCGTGACGAAGTCGGCGTAGGCCACCTTCCACGAGCCGCCGTGATGGCCGCCGCCGACGATCTTCTTCTTGCGGACGATGACGAGCGGCCGCTTCTCCTTGCCAGCCGCCACGTCAGGCTGCCTTGCGGCGCGTGAGCTGCTCCAGCTCGCTGAACGAGGGGCGCTCGTGCGGCTCGATGTTGCGGCGCGCGAACTCCACTGCGGTCATCGGCGCGTCGCCGCGCGCGAAGCAGAGCAGGGCGGTGCGGATGCAGAGCATGTAGGCGTGCTCGGCGCGCACGCGGGCCTCGAGGGCGGTGGCGATGGGGCCGATGACGCCGTACGAGAGCAGGATGCCGAGGAAGGTGCCGACGAGCGCGGCGGCGACGCTCATGCCGATCTCCGCGGCCGCGCCGTTGATCTTGCCCATCGTGATGATGACGCCGAGCACCGCGGCCACGATGCCGAAGCCGGGCATCGCGTCGCTGACGCGGGCGAGGGCGTGCGGCACGGCCATCTGCTCGTGGTGCTGCTGCTCGAGATCCATCTCCAGGATCTCGGACAGGTGATGGTCCTCCACCGCGCCGGAGAGCAGCACCTTCAGCGTGTCGCAGAGGAAGGCGACGGCGTGGTGCTTGGCGGCGAAATCGGGATACTTCGTGAAGACGTCGCTCTTCTCCGGCTCCTCGATGTGCGACTCGAGGCCGACGAGCCCGTCCTTGCGAGCCTTCTGAAAGATGTCGTAGAGTACCTGCAGCAGCTCGGCGTAGGCCTTCTCGGAGAACGGGTTGGGCTTGAGCAGGCCGAGCGTGCCGGCGAAGACCCCCTTCACGACCGGCATCGGGTTCGCCACGAGGAGCGAGCCGAGTCCCGCTCCGCCGATGATCACGAACTCGGTCCACTGCCAGAGCACGAGCACCTGGCCGTGATGGGCCACGTACCCGAGCAGGATGGAGCCGAGGACGATGACGAGGCCGATGATCAGGAACACGCGGGGAGACGTTGGGGTTCGTGGGCGGACTCCCGCCCTGCGTCAGAGTATCGGCCGCGCGTCCGGAAAACTGGACCGGGTGCCGCGCCCGGTGGGGCGATCCGTCCCGTCGGGCGGCCGTCCCCCGGCTGGCCGGTGATGCCCGACGGTGCGGCGTGGCCGGCTGCCGCGGACGGCGTGCTGCGCGGCCTGGCGCACGAGCTGAGCAACCGGACAGGGACGATCGCCGCCGTGGCCGAGGCACTGGCGGCGGAACGGCCGGACAGCCGCCTCGCGACCGCGCTCTCCTCGGAGGCCGAGCGGCTGCAGGAGCTGCTCCGGCTGCTGCGGCTCCTCTCGACCGACGCGACGCGCCCGGCCGAGCCGGTGCGCCCCGCCGACGTGCTGGACGACGCGCTGGCGCTGTTCGCGCTGCATCCGGGCGGACGCGCCGCGTCGGCCCAGCTCGCGGGCGCGCTGGACGAGGCGCCGCCGGTGCGGGCACGTGTGCCGGCGCTGACGCGCGCGCTGCTCGTGTTGCTGGCGGCGGTGGCAGACGGTGGCGGACCGGTGGGCGTCTGCGCGACGTCCGACGACGCGTGGCTGGTGCTGCGGGTGGCGGGGGAGGGCGTGCCGCCTGACGAGGCTGACTGGGCGGACGCGGTCGCCGAGGCGCGGGCGCTGGTCGCGGCGGACGGGGGCGAGGTGGCGCGGTCGGCGGATGGTGAGGGAGTGGAGCTGCGGCTGCCGACGCTGGTGGCGCTGCGGCGGGCGGAGCGGGAGCGCATCGGCTGAGGGGTGCGCGTCGAGCGGGGGCCCCCCCCGAACGACAACGCTCACCCGTCCCGCCGCGAGCGCCCCATCGATGCCTTGCGCACCGCATCCTCCCGCCGCATGTCTCCGGCATCGTCCCCTCTCTCGCCCCGTCGTGTCCCCATGCCCCTCCGCCGTCCCCTCGGCGTCCCGTGCGCCCTCGCCGTCCTCGTCCTCTTCCCCGCGCTCGCCCCGGCGCAGCCCACCACGCCCGACCGCGTCGTGACCGCCCCACGCGCCCGCGCCCGTGAGCTCGGCGTCGCGCCCGGCATCTTCCGTCCCGGCGCGCTCAACGCCATCACCGACGTCGCCGGCGTGCGCGTCGGGCAGGTGACGGTGACGGAGGGCGACTCCGTGCGCACCGGCATCACCGCCATCCTCCCGCACGGCGGCAACGTCTTCCAGGAGCGCGTGCCGGCCGCGCTCCACGTCGGCAACGGCTTCGGCAAGCTGCTCGGCGTCACCCAGCTGCGCGAGCTCGGCGAGCTGGAGACGCCGATCCTGCTCACCTGCACGCTCTGCGTCTGGAAGGCGGCCGACGCCATGGTGGGCTGGCTGCTGGAGCAGCCGGGGATGGAGCGCGTGCGCTCCATCAATCCCGTGGTCGGCGAGACCAACGACGGCACGTTGAACGACATCCGCGACCGCCCCATCACCGCGGCGCACGTGCGCCGCGCGCTGGAGACGGCGAGCGACGGGCCCGTGGCCGAGGGGAGCGTCGGCGCGGGCGCGGGGACCATCGCCTTCGGCTGGAAGGGCGGGATCGGCAGCTCGTCGCGCGTGCTGCCGACGTCGCTCGGCGGGTGGACGGTGGGCGTCCTCGTGCAGACCAACTTCGGCGGCGTGCTGCAGGTGCTCGGCGCGCCCGTGGGGAAGGAGCTGGGGCAGTACGCGTTCAAGGACGCGGTGGAGCGCGACGCCGGGGCGCGCGAGCGGGGCGACGGCTCGGTGATGATCGTCGTCGCCACCGACGCGCCGCTCTCCGACCGCAACCTCGAGCGGCTGGCGGCGCGGGCGATCATGGGGCTGGCGCGGACCGGCTCGTCCGCCTCCAACGGCTCGGGCGACTACGTGCTCGCCTTCTCCACCGCGCCCGGCGTGCGGCGGCACGTGGGCGACGGCCCGGCCGTGGCGGCCGCAGCGGCCGCCGGCGCCGACTCGGCGCGGCGCGAGGTGGCCAACGACGACATGTCGCCCCTCTTCCAGGCCGTCGTCGAGGCGACCGAGGAGGCGATCTACGACTCGCTGTTCATGGCGACCACGGTGACCGGCAACGGGCGCACGGTGGAGGCGATCCCGCTGGACCGGCTGCGCGAGGTGCTGCGGAAGTACAACGTCGGGGCGCGATAGCGCCGGCGCCCCGAGGCCGCGCTCAGAACTCGCGCTTCTTCATCTGGTCGAAGAGCTGCGCGCGCTCGACGTCGGCCTCGTCGTCGTCCGAGCGGTTCTGCAGCGTGGGGTCGTAGGCCTTCGCCGGCCGCACGCGCGACGACTTGGCGGCCGCGGCCGCCGTCGTCTTCTTCACCAGCTTGGCCAGTTGCTTCTCGTTCACGCCCTGCTCCGGAAAGGGGGTCGTTCGCACGGGCCCGCGGTGCGGGCTCGCTGGAGGCTAGCGATGGGCCGGAGCCGCGACAAGCCGGCGCGCGGCGGCGCCGGCCCCGCTCAGTCGGCCGCCTCGTTCTCCGGGTCGCCGGGCTCGGGCCGCCGCGCGTCGCCGGGGGCCGCGTCGTCGCCGGGCGGCGGCGAGCCGCCGGCCAGCGCGGCCAGCCACTCGCTGCCGGCCGGCACGTTGGCGCGGCGGTTCTCGTCGGCGATCTGGGCGACGATCTCGCCGCGCACGATGCCGACGTGGCTCGGCGCCTCGATGCCGAGCCGCACGCCGCGTCGGTCGCTCGAGATGACGATGATGCGGATGCCGCCATCGATGACGATGGACTCGCCGGGACGGCGACCGAGGATCAACATGCGCTCCGCTCCCGCCTCAGACCATGTTGAGGAGGTCCTGCGTCATCTCGTCCACCACGGTGACGAGACGGGTCGCAGCGGCGTAGGCCTGCTGGTGGCGCATGAGGTCGATCAGCTCCTCGTCGGTGGCGACGCCGCTCACGCCCTGCCGGCGCACCTCCGCCTGCGTGGCGAGGGTGTCGTACACCGCCGCCGAATCGGTCGCCGCGCTGGTCGCGTTCGCGATCCCGGTGACGGTGTCGCGATAGTGCGTGGCGAGTGTGAGGGTGGAGGGGGGCGTGCCGATGCTCACCGGCGTGTCGCGCAGCCGGGAGAGCTGCCGCGCGACGGCGTTGTCGCCGCCGCCGCCGTAGACGCCGCTCGCGACGATGGCGCCGCGGTCGGCCTGCACCGCGGCCGAGAGGGCGATGTTCGCCGCGTTCACCGGCCCGCCATCCGGGCCGGTGGGCGCGAAGAAGTCGACGTTGGAGCCGGCCCAGCCGGCGGGCGGCACCGGCGGGTCCGCCGTGGGCTCGACGCCCGGGCTCCAGCCGGTGCGGTGCACCGTGTTGACCGCGCTCACCAGGCCGGCGGCCAGGTCGTCGAGCCGCGCGCGCGCCTGCGGGAGGTCCTCGTTCAGCAGCTGCACCATGGCGCCCAGCTCGCCGCCGGTCACGGACAGCGGCTGCGTGGAGCCGGCGAAGGCCAGCCGCACGTCGGGCGGCGTGCCGTCGTAGGCGAGCGCCTTGGCGGCATCGCCGTCGACGACGCTCTCGTTGGCCAGCGTGACCTGCACGCTGCCGTCGCGCCGCTCGTTGACCTGGATCGGCGCCAGCGCGGCCATCGCGTCGCGCAGCTGGTCGAAGTAGCTCGCGAGTTGATCAGGTGACGGCCGGGTCTGCGCGAGCCGCGGCGCGGCAGCACCATCCACGCTGATCAGCTCCATCAAGAGCTCCGTGCCGTGGATCTGCACCGGGT
>DASTRO010000064.1:0-16795 GCA_035761165.1 Gemmatimonadaceae bacterium
GGCGTGAGTCTCTCACGTCGGCGCCGGAGACAAATATACCCGACCGCGCCGGGGGCGGGCCAGCCGAACGCCTACGGCACCGCCTCCACCGCGCCCGGCAGCGCGCCGCGCAGCTGCCACACCGGGAACTCGCCCCCAGCCCGCAGCTCGGCGTCGAACACGTTCCACGTCACCAGCCCATCGTCCGTGCGCGGGGCCAGGAGCACCGTGGCCAGGCGGGAGAGCGGCTGGCGCGCCGACACCAGGAAGGCTCCCGCCGGCACCGTCTCGCGGCGCGTCGTCCACCGGTCGCCGAGGAGCGTCACCTCGCGGTGCCCCTGGAAGGCGCGGCGCGCCAGGGCCACCGAGTCGATGCGGAAGGCCGCGACGTCGCCCGTCCATGGCTGCGTGAGGCGCGAGACGGCGATGCCGTGCAGGCGGAGCAGTCGCACCGCCGCCGTGTCCGTGGCGGGGAGGAGCCAGCCGGCCGGCGCGTCGCGCTCGAGCGTGGCCTGGAAGCGGATGAACGACGGCATGCGGATCGCCCGGTACTGCCCCGTGCGCCGGAAGCCGCGGCGCACGCCCGGTGCGCTCCGCGCCGAGTCGCCCGTGGCCTCCAGATCCTCGGCCACGATCCACTCCAGCGGCGCCGTCTCGGGGAGCTCGGAGCGGATGGCGACGCCCCGCGGGCCCACCACCGCGGCGGTGTCGGCCGCGCGCTCGGCGGCGCGGATCGCGTTCCCCTGCTCGGCCACGAGGCTCAGCAGCTCGCGCACGAAGGCGTACGTGGACGCCACGCGGCGGTCGAGCGGGTCGTGCGAGAACGCCTCGCTCAGCACCGAGAGCCGATTGCGCAGGCCGTAGTAGTTGGTGCCGTAGCGCGGCGTGTGCTCGTAGGTGCGCCAGCTCGCCTTGTTCGTGTCGGCCGGCGACCCGCCGTACTCGTCCTCGAAGTTGCCGTAGTGGTACGTGGGGTAGCCGTGACGCGCCGCGACGCGCCGCTCCAGCTCGGGGAGGAAGGTGTCGAAGCTGTAGTCGGCCAGCGGCGCGGCCGGGTGGAGCGACGGCGAGTACGTCAGCGCGTAGCCGTGATAGCTGCCGTCGGTCGTGTGCAGGTCGACGAAGACGTGCGGATCCCACGCGTTGAACATGGCGAGCGAGGCGCGCGTCTCCGGCGCCTCCGCCTTCACGTAGTCGCGATTCAGGTCGAAGCCCTGCCCGTTGGGCCGCTGGCCGATCCGCTCCGGCCCGTTCTGCGCGCCGCGCTGCCGGTCCTGCGGCCCCCAGGCCTCGTTGCCGTCCGCGTTGTAGATCGGCACGGCGACGAGGACGATGGAGTCGAGCACGTTGGGCTCGGAGTCCATGAGGAGGTCGCGCAGCAGCATCTGCAGCGCTTCCTTCCCCTCCACCTCGCCGCCGTGGATGTTCCCCTGCACGTAGACGATGGGCCGGTCCAGCGCGCGCGCCTCGGCCGGGGTGCTCACCATCGGCCGCGAGGCCACGACGTACGGCAGCTCGCGCCCCTGCGTCGTCCGTCCGATGACGCCGCGCGCCACGCGCAGCCCGCGCCCCTCGAGCGAGTCGAGGAAGGCAACGACGTCCTCGTACGTGGAGGTCTCGCTGTAGTCCGTGCGCTCGGGGCGGGTGAGCGGCACGCCGCTCGGGATCGGCAGCCGGTCCGCGCCGCCCGGCGGCGGCACGCGCACGTGCGTGCCCGCCGGGGCGTCCGGCGCGAGCCCACGCACCGTCGGCGCCCCGAGCGGCCCGTCCGCATAGGCCGCCTCCCCGGCCGCCCCGGCCTCCATCCGCGCGGAGGTGGTGCAGGCCCCCAGCGCGAGGCAGGCCAGGATGAGGCCCGCCCCCGCGACGCACTTCCTCGACGCTCGACGCTCGACGCTCGACGCTCGCACTTTCACAGGTTCTCCGTGATGAACTTGGTGAACATCGTGTACAGGTGATACGACGTGTTCCCGCCCGAGATGGAATGCGTGCGGTTCGGGTAGAACAGCTCGTAGAACGGCTTGCCCAGCTCGATGAGCCGCTGGCTCATCTGGATGGTGTTCTGCGGATGCACGTTGTCGTCGCCGGTGCCGTGCACGATGAGCAGCCGCGCCGTGAGCCCCTCCATGTTGTTCTGCGGCGCCGAGCGCTCGTAGCCCGCCGCGTTCTCGCTCGGCAGCCACATGAAGCGCTCGGTGTAGATCGTGTCGTAGAGCCGGAAGTCGGTCACCGGGGCGACCGAGAGCCCGGCCTTGAAGACGTCGCCGCCACGACCGGTGGTCATCAGCGTCATGTAGCCGCCGTAGCTCCACCCCCAGATGCCGATGCGCGACGCGTCCACCCACGGGCGCGCGCCCAGCCACCTCGCGGCGTCGATCTGGTCCTGCGATTCCCGGATCCCCAGCTGGTACTGCGTGATCTTGCGGAAGTCGCGGCCACGCCAGGCGGCGCCGCGGTTGTCCACGCAGACCACGACGTAGCCCTGCTGCGCCAGCGACTGGTGCCAGAGGTAGCGCGTGCCGCCCCAGGCGTCGCTCACCTGCGGCGACGCCGGCCCACCGTAGACGTACATCAGCACGGGATAGTGCCGCGTGCTGTCGAAGTCGGCCGGCACGATGCGGTAGGCGTCGAGCAGCGTGCCGTCGGGCATCGGTACCTCGAAGAACTGGGGCGGGCGCACGGCAAGCGCGGCGAGGCTCGCCATCAGCTTCGCGTTGTCCTCCAGCACGCGGGCGCGCCGCATGGCCGGCAGCTCGTAGAGGATGGCGGTGGTCGGCGTGCTCGCGGTGCTGTAGCTGTCCACCAGCCAGCGTGCGCCGGGGCCGATGGTCACGTTGTGCGTGCCGGGCTCGGTGGTGACGCGTTCCCAGCCCGTGCCGTCCAGCGACGCACGGTAGATCTGGCGCTGCGTGGGATCGGGCGCGGCCGCCTGCACGTAGAGCTCGCCGCGCCTCTCGTCCACGCCCTCGATGGCGAGGACGTCCATGCCGTCGCGCGTCACCTGCCGCAGCAGCTTCCCGCTGCGGTCGAAGAGATAGACCTGGCGCCAGCCGCTCCGGTCGCTGAGCAGCAGGAAGCGTTGACCGTCCTCGATCCACACCGGGTCCTCGACGTCGACGTAGGCCGAGTCGCGGTCGGTGGTGACGACGCGTCCGCGCCCGCTCGTCGCGCTCACCACGAGCAGGTCCATGCGGTCCTGCTTGCGCGGCAGCCGCTGCACGTAGACGCTGTCGTCCCCCAGCCAGTCCATGCGCGCCAGGTACTGCCCGGTGTCGCCCCCCACCTCCAGCCAGCGTGTCGCGCCGCCGCTGGCGGGGATCACGCCGATGCGCACACGCGAGTTCGGGTACCCCGCCTTCGGATAGCGCAGCGTCTCGACGGTGGGGTAGGTCGGCAGCATGTCCTCCATCGGGTACGCGGGGACGGCCGACTGGTCGAAGCGCCAGTAGGCGATGCGACGCGAGTCGGGGCTCCAGCGGAAGGCGTCGCGCAGCCCGAGCTCCTCCTCGTAGACCCAGTCGGTGGTGCCGTTGATGATGTTCGGGCTGCCGTCGGTGGTGAGCTGCGTGCTGTGCCCGGTGGCCAGATCGGTGACCCACAGGTTGTTGCCGCGCACGAACGCCACCTGCCGGCTGTCCGGCGAGAACTTGGCGAACATCTGCAGCTCGGGGTCCTTCACGCGGTCGACGACGTAGCCCGGCACCCCCTCCGGCCGGTCGAGCGGCTCGGCCAGCGACGGCACCTCGGCGGTGTCCGCCGGCGGACGCAGCGGTGGCGGGCCGGAGACGATGGGTGTGGTGCGGTGCGTCCGGAAGTCGTGCACGTGGTAGACGCCACGCGTGTTGCTGCGCCAGACGCGCACCGAGTTGGAGAAGAGGAGCGCCTTCGTCTCGTCCGGCGAGAGCTCGATGCTCTCGACCTCGATCCGTCGTCCGCTGCCGTCGACGAGCTGCGCCGCGTCGGCCAGCTCGGTCACGGCGCCGGTAACGAGGTCCACCCGCACGATGTCGGTGCCGCCGGCCGAGTCGGGGCGCAGGTCGAGGTAGGAGCGCCCGTCGTTCATCCAGACGACGCTCGGCATCGGCGCGCTGGCGAAGTCGGACGTCTTGAAGAGGCGCTCGACGGTGATGCGGCTGGCGGGCGTCTGCTGCGCGACGAGCAGCGCGGGCACGAGGGCGATCGTGCCGACGAGGGTGGCGGCGGGACGGCTGAGGAGTCGCATGGCAGTGATGGGCGCGGGTCAGCGAATTCTACACGAGACGCGGGGCGAGGGGAGCGACGAGCGACGAGCGATGAGCGATGAGCGATGAGCGATGAGCGACGAGCGATGAGCGATGAGCGACGAGTGACCCGCACACCCCTGGGGACGCCAGGACTGGCCAGCCCGAGGCCCCCGCTCGTCGCTCGTCGCTCGTCGCTCATCTCCTACTTCCGCACCACCAGCAGCCCCACCTCCCCGCCGAACCCGTCCGGCACCGCCGTCAGCATCGGTGGCGCGCGCCAGGCGCCGCCATTGGTACGCAGGTTCACGCGGTGCACTCCCGCGGAGAGCTTCACCTCCAGCACCCACCAGCCCTCGGACCCGCGCTGCAGCCGCACCGGCTGCCAGTCCGTGAAGTCGCCCATCAGCTCCGCACTCCGCGCGCCCGGCAGGTCGAGGCGCAGCCGCACGCGCCCGTCGTCCAGCTCCTCCACCGTCAGCACCTCGGCGCGCGACGCGGCGGCGCTGTCGCGGCCCGGTGGCGTGTCCGTGCCGAGCGGTGCGCGTGGCGGGCGCGTGACGCGCGGCAGCAGGACGCGTGGCGGCTCGGCGCGCGTCCCCCGCGTCTCGATGCGCAGGCCGAGCGTGGCGTAGGAGCCGCCCACCGCGTGCGTGATCGGGTCGGCGAGCGTGCGTCCCACCGAGGCGACGACCGACAGCCGGTCGCGCACGGGGACGATCGCGTCCACCGTCCCCCAGACGCGTGCGTCCGATGTCCCCGCCGCCAGGCTGCCGGCGCGCACGCCGAGCTCCGTCCCCAGCTCCGCGCGCGCGAACGTCCAGCGTGCCAGCGCGGTCACGTCCACCAGCGGATGCTCCTCGGCCAGCGTGGGCTGGACGATGAGGCCGGCGCGCACGCCGTCCAGCCGCATCCACGCGCCCGCCTCGGCCTGCCGCACGCCGGCGCCCAACCCCTCGTCGAGCGCGCTCCAGGCCAGGCCGCCGCCGATCCACGCCCCGTGCTCGAGGCCACCCACGTGGAGACGCACGATCCCCTGCACCGCGCTCGAGCTGCCGATCGTCTCGTGGTAGCCCGCCGAGATCGAGCCGGCGAGCTCGGCGCGCATGCCGCGCAGCGGCGGGGAGAAGGTGGACGCCGCCACCGCGCCCTGCACGTTCAGGTGCCCGCTCTCGTAGCGGGCCACCGCGCCGCGCGCGCCGAGGGTGGCGTTCCGCGTCTCCAGCCGCACGAGCCCGCTCGCACTGACCAGCGACGACGGGAGGAACTGGTCGTAGTGCGTGTACGCCGCACCGACGTCGACGGCGGCGCTGGCGCGCAGCGGCGTGGAGTCCAGCGGGGCCCGCGCCGCCGGTTGCGCGGACGCCAAAGCGGGGGCGGCGCCGACGAGCAGCACCGTCCCCGCGGCGGACCGTCCTCGACGGGCCGCGACGTTCAGCCGGCCTCTCCTCTCGATCCTGTCCTCCTCGCCCAGGACCGCCGGCTCAGAACGTCAGGGCTTGCGCTTGGCGGGCGGGCGGTGATTGGTGGGTGCGGACGCGTTCCCGGGATCGCCGGAATACAGATTCGGGGAATTCGCGCCCGTGGACAGGAGGCTGCGCTCCGCGCTCGCCGCGCGCAAGGAGGCAGCCGCGGCCGGCAGCGCGCCGACGCCGATATCGCGCTCGACGTCGCGCTGGAACTCGAGCAGCGCCGCGTCCTGGGCCCGCGCCAGCCGCAGCACCGTGCGCGCCGCCGTGTCGGTGGGCACGCCGAAGCCCACGAGGTCGGTGAGCACCGAGAGCGGCACGGTGAGCGAGGCCTGCGGCCGCGCCCGGCGCAGGCTGGCCAGCACCGACGGCGTGACGCCCGCCTCGAGCGCGCTCGCGCCGGCCTCGATCTCCACGTCGCTGGCCCCGCGGCCGAGCGCGGTGCGGGCCCGGCCGAGGGCGCGTCGCACGTCGCGCACGCTGCTCACGATCGCCCCGCCGGGCGCGTGCTTGCTGGCGCCCTCCAGCGCCCGATCCACCAGCTCCTCGACCGGGAGCCCGTCGCGCCGGGCCGCCTCCACCTCGGTCAGCACCTGCGTCCGCGTCGCCGGGTCGAGCCGCGTGCCGAGCCGCTCGGCCGGGGTGCGCGCACCCTGCGCCCCCGCGGCCGGTGCCGCGGCGAGGAGCGCCAGCGCGGCGAGCGCGGCGGCCAGCCGGGCCCCGCTACGACGGGACCTCATGAGCGGCGCCCCGGGGTCACCGTGACCACCGAGTTGGGCGTGCCGAAGTCGGGACCCGGGGCCCGCGGTGCGGCCGGGTCGGGGAGCCACTTCTCGCCGTCCACGACAAAGGCGTAGCGATGCCGGCCCGGGGTGAGCGGCACGTCCACCGACCACATCCGTCCGCTCTGCGTCGGCCGCAGCTGCGTGGCCCCCACCTGCCAGTCGTTGAAGTCGCCGACCAGCGCCACCCGCTGCGCCTCCGGCGCGACGAGCACGAAGGTCACGACCTGCATGGTGTCGCTGCCCGTCGTGAGGCCCGCCGTTCCGGGCGCCGGGGCCGCCGTCGCGATCTCGCGCGAGCCCCCCTGGTCCCCGGTCCCTGGTCCCTGGTCCCTCACCATCACCAGCAATGCCGCCGCTGCAGCGAGCCCCACGAGCCCACCGAGCGGCGAGATGCGCACCGTGCGCGGCCGGCGCAGCCAGCGCCAGGCGCGACGCGCCGCGGAGCCCCGGTCGGCCGGTCCGGCCGGCAGCGCGTCGAAGGGCCGGCTCGCCGGCGCGGGCTCGGCGGCCACCGCCGCCATGATCCGGTCGTCGAGCGTCGGATCGAGCCGTACGGGACGGCGCAGCGCGCGCGCCACCGACGCGACGAACGCGTCCGGTGCCTCGCTCATCGGCTCCGCCTGCCCCTGGCCGATCCGCGCCGCCTCGCGCGAATCCGGATCATCCTCGAACACGGTCCACCTCTCCTGGAAAGGGCGACGCTCGCCCGGACGCTCGTCCGTCATACGCGCTCCACCTCGCGCAACAGCTCACGGAGTCGGTCACAAGCCCGCTTCACCCGCATCTTCAGCGCCGAGACGCCCGCTCCGGTCAGCTCGGCCATCTCCTCGTAGCTCAGCTCCTCGACGTGCTTGAGCAGGAACGCTTCCCGCTGCAGCGGATCGAGACGCGCGAGCGCCACCTCGATCTCCTCGCGCCAGGCCGCCTGCTCGGCCGGGTGCTCCTCCCGCGCCGTGAGGAGGGCCGCCGGATCGCGGACGAATGTGCGCTCCCGCCGCCCCCGCCGTCCACCGTGCGTCCGGCAGCGGTTGACGAGGATCCGGTACAGCCAGGCCCCGAAGCGCGCCGGCTCCTCGCACCGCGCCAGTGATCGATAGGCGCGCAGGAAGGCGTCCTGCAGGGCTTCCTCCGCATCCTCCTCGCTCCCGAGCATGTAGACGGCGAAGCGCTGGTAGCGCTCGCGGTATCGCCGCACGAGCACCCCGAACGCAGCCGTGTCCCCCTCGAGGGCGCGCTGTACGAGCAGGTCGTCGGCGGTCTCCACGGTGATCAGACCCCTGATGGGTGGTGAGGGTCACTGGGAACGGCGAGCGACGAGCGACGAGTGGCGAGCGACGAGCGACGAGCCGGGGCCTCGGGCGGGCCAGTCCTGGCGTCCCCAGGGGTGTGCGGGTCACTCGTCGCTCATCGCTCGTCGCTGCCCTTCACACTGGCTTCCCGCGCTCAGGATAGAAGCGCTCCCCGCGCGCCGCCATCCGCAGCAGCGGTGTGGCAGGGGCGAAGCGGTCGGGGAAGCGGGCTTCCAACTCCTCCAGCTGCTTGACGATCCGGGGGGCGCCTACCGCGTCCACGTAGCGGAACGGGCCGCCGCGGAAGGGAGGGAAGCCGATGCCGAAGACCGCCCCCACGTCGCCGTCGCGGGGCGAGCGGAGCACCCCCTCGTCCAGGCAGCGCGCGGCCTCGTTCACCATCGCCAGCACCAGCCGCTGCTGCATCTCGCCCGCCGGGCGGTCGAGGCGCGTGGGCCCCGTGGGGAGGAGCGTGTACACCGACGCGTCCACCGCCCCCTTCTTCCCGCGCTTGTCGTACAGGTAGAAGCCGGAGCGCCCCTTGCGCCCCGTGCGCCCGGCCTCGAGCACGCGCTGCAGGGAGCGCGAGCGCGGCATGCGCGCGCCGAACGCCTCGCTCAGCACCGTCGCCACCTTGCCGGCCACGTCCAGCCCCACCTCGTCGAGCAGGGTGATCGGGCCCACGGGAAAGCCGAAGTCCACCATCGCGCGGTCCACCGCCTCGATCGACACCCCCTCGTCGAGCAGGAAGCCGGCCTCGTTCATGTAAGCGGCCAGCGTGCGCGTGGTGTAGAAGCCCGGCCCGTCGTTGACGACGATCACCGTCTTCCCGAGCCGCTTGCCGTAGGCCACCGCGGTCACGGTGGCCGTCGGGCTGGTGCGCGGCGTCACGATCACCTCGAGCAGCGGCATCTTGGGCACGGGGGAGAAGAAGTGCATCCCCAGCACGTGCTCCGGCCGGCGCGACGCGTCGGCCAGCACGCCGATCGGGATGGTGCTCGTGTTCGACGCGTAGATGGCGTCGGGCGGCAGCACCGCCTCGGCCTCGCGCAGCACCTGCTGCTTGAGCGCCACGTCCTCGAACACCGCCTCGATGCACAGGTCCACGTTGCCGAAGCCGCTGTAGCGCGTGGTCCCCCCCACGAGCGCGAGCAGGTCCTGGAACTGCGGGCGCGTGAGGCGGCGCTTCTTCAACCGCTCCTCGAAGACGTCGCGCGCCGCGCGCAGCCCACGCCCGACGCGCGCGTCGTCGGTGTCCTTGAGGCGCACGAGCGTCTGCTGCAGCGCGGCCACCGCGGCGATCCCCGCCCCCATGAAGCCGGCGCCCAGCACGGCGATCTTCTCCACCGGCAGCGGGTCCGGCGCCGGCGCCGCCACTCCGGGATCCTTCTTCAGCGCCGTCGTCGCGAAGAAGAGGAAGGTGAGCTCGCGCGCCACCTCGCCCACCACCAGCTCGCCGAACTTCCGCGCCTCGGCGAAGTAGCCGCGCTCGTCCCCCTCGTGATAGCCGGTGGCCACGACGTCGAGCGCGGTCAGGGGCGCGGGATAGTGCCCCTTCGTGCGCGCGAGCGTCTGCTCGCGCGCCCGGCGGAGGACGATCGCCCGCCCGGCGGGGTTCTCGTCGAGCAGGAAGTCGGCGACGCCGCGCCGGCGGCGCCCCTGCGAGGGGGACAGCCTGCCGTCGGCCAGGGCGCGCGCGCGGTCGAGCGCGACGTCGCGCAGGATGGCCGGGTGCACCAGCTCGTCCACGAGCCCCAGGCGCAGCGCCTGCCGGCCCCGCACCGTGCGCCCGGTGAGGATCAGGTCGAGCGCGGCGCGCAGCCCCACCGTCTGCGGCAGCCGCTGCGTGCCGCCGGCACCGGGAATGAGCCCCAGCTGCACCTCGGGGAAGCCGAGCCCCGTCTTCGGGTCGTCGGTGGCGATGCGGTAGGCGCAGGCCAGCGCCGTCTCCAGCCCGCCGCCCAGGCAGCTGCCGTGGATGGCGGCGACCACCGGCACGCGCAGGTCCTCCAGCCGCTGCAGCAGCTTCTGCCCCTCGCGGCTCAGCCGCTCCGCGTCGGCCGCCGTCTCCAGGCCGAGGAGCTCCTCCACGTCGGCGCCGGCGATGAAGACGTCCGGCTTGCCGCTCGTCAGCACGGCCGCGCGGATCGACGGATCGCTCTCCAGCCGGTCGAGGAGCGCGCTCACGTCCTGCCGCACGCGGGGGCCCAGCACGTTCACCGGCGCGCCGGGCACGTCGAGCGTGACGACGACGATGCCGCCGTCGAGCCGCTCGGTGGCCAGCGTGCCGACGGTCTCCGTCTCCGGTGGCGTTCGCGTCGTCGTCATGCGCGCTCCACGACCATGGCGAAGCCCATGCCGCCCGCGGCGCAGACGGTCATCAGCCCGAACTGCCCGTCGCGCCGCCGCAGCTCGTGGCAGAGGGTGGTGGTGATCCGCGCGCCCGTCGCCCCGAAGGGGTGCCCGATGGCGATGGACCCGCCCATCACGTTCAGCCGCGCCCGGTCCACCTCCCCCACCGGCTGGCTGAACCCCGCCCGCTCGGCCCACGCGCGGCTCTCGAACCCCTGCAGGTTGGACAGCACCTGCGCGGCGAACGCCTCGTGCATCTCGACCAGATCGATGTCGGCCAGGGTGAGGCCGGCGCGCTGCAGCGCCACCGGCGCCGCCAGCACGGGGGCCTGCAGCAGCTGCTCCCCGGGGTCGAGTGCCGCATAGGCGTAGGAGCGGATGTAGGCGAGCGGCTCGTAGCCCAGCGCCCGCGCCGCGTCCTCGGCCATGAGCAGCACGGCCGCGCCGCCGTCGGTGAGCGGCGAGCTGTTGCCCGCCGTCACGCTGCCGTAGCGCCGGTCGAAGACGGGCTTCAGCGCGGCCAGCTGCTCGAGGCTCGTGTTGTCGCGGATGCCGTTGTCGCTCCGCGCCACCTGCGTGTAGTCGGGCGGGATCCAGACGGGGGCGATCTCCTCGGTGAGCCGGCCGTCGGCGGTGCCGGCGGCGGCCAGCCGGTGCGAGCGCAGCGCCAGCTGGTCCTGCTCCTCTCGCGAGATCCGGTTGAGCTTCGCCATCTTCTCCGCCGACTCGCCCATCGTCTCCCCCGTGCTCGGCTCGGCGATGGCGGGGGTGATGGGGCGCAGATCGCGCGGCCGGATGGTGGCCAGCGACCTCACCCGCCCGCCGAGCGACTTGGCGCGGCTGGCCCCGACGAGGGCGTCGCTGAAGCCGCGCGAGTGCAGCACGGGCACGCGGCTGAGCGACTCGGCCCCGCCGGCGATGGCGACGTCGACGTGCCCGAGGAGGATCTGGTCGGCGGCGTCGGTGATGGCCTGGTTGGCGCTGGCGCAGGCGCGGCTGACGGAGACGGCCTGCACCCCCTTGGGCAGCATCGGCAGGAGCGAGACCTCGCGCGCGATGTTGGGCGCCAGCACGTCCGGCACGACGGTCCCGAAGACGAGGGCCTGCACGGCCTTGCCATCGAGGCTGGTGCGCTGCAGCAGCTCCGCCACGGCGAGCTTGCCGAGCTCGATGGCGGAGAGTTTGCGCAGGAGCGTGCCGGCCCTGGTGAAGGGCGTCCGCACGCCGGCGACGATGGCGACGCGACGACCGGGTGAGGCGAGAGGCATGGGGGAAAGGTACAGCGACGAGCGACGAGCGACGAGCGACGAGGGGTGCGCCTCCGCGGGGGCGGGGGCCCGGTGGCCGGGGCGGGGCACTCGGCCGGGCTGGGAGGCGTCGAGCGTCGAGCGGCGGTGAGCGAACGGCGTACGGGGGCGTGGATTCGATGCTGGTCGGGCGCGGGTTCGGCGGTATCATGGTGTTCGGGGGGGGCCCCCGGAAACCGTCCCCCGCGTGATCCCCTCGACGCGTCACGCGCCACGCCCCTCGACGCTCGACGCCTCTCTCGTCGCGGATGCCCCCTCCTCTCACCCCACCAGTCCCGTCGCGCCCCGCGCCCCGCTCATCGCTGACCGCTGATCGCTGATCGCTCTCCCAACCATGTCCACCACGACCTGGCTCGACCGCCATCACGCCCTCGACCGGCTGGGCCGCCTGCGCTTCGACGTGCTCGTCGTCGGCGGGGGGATCACCGGGGCGGGGATCGCGCGCGATGCCGCGCTGCGCGGGCTGCGCGTGGCGCTGGTGGACCGCGGCGACTTCGCGGGCGGGACGTCGAGCCGCTCGTCGCGCCTCGTGCATGGCGGCGTGCGCTACCTGGAGCACGGGCACCTGCGCCTCGTCTTCGAGGCCAGCCGCGAACGCAGCCTCCTGCTCCGCGTCGCGCCGCATCTCGTCCGGCCGCTCGCCTTCACCTGGCCCGTCTACCGCGGCGGACGCATCCCGCGCTGGAAGCTCCTCGCCGGCCTCACGCTGTACGACGCGCTCGCCCGCTTCGGCAATGTCGGCCGCCACCGGCGGCTCAGCGCGACCGAGGTGCTGCAGGCCGAGCCCGCACTGGCGCGCGACGGGCTGCTCGGCGGCGCGCGCTACTGGGACGCCGCCACCGACGACGCGCGCCTCACGCTGGCCACCGTCCTCGCCGCGGCCGACGCCGACGCGACCGTCGCCAACTACTGCACCGTGCGCGCGCTCACGCACGGCGGCGGGCGCGTCACCGGCGCGGTCGTCGCCGACCGGTTCGGCGCCCCGGAGCGCACCGTGCGCGCCGACGTCGTCGTCAACGCCACCGGCCCGTGGGCCGACGAGCTGCTGGCGCTGGACGACGGCGCCGCGCACGCGCACGTGCGCGGCACCAAGGGCGCGCACCTGCTCGTCCCGCGCGAGCGCGTGCGCAACGTCGGCGCCGTGACCCTGCTCTCCCCGCTCGACGGGCGCGTGATGTTCGTCCTCCCCGCCGGCCAGTTCACGCTCGTCGGCACCACCGACACGCGGACGACGATGCCGCCCGACCGCGTGCAGGCCACGGAGGGGGACGTCAGCTACCTGCTCGCCTCGGTGAACGCGCTCTTCCCCGAGGCCGCGCTCACGCGCGACGACGTGGTCAGCGCATGGGCCGGGCTGCGCCCGCTGGTGGCCGAGGGGCAGGCGAGCGACGCCAGCGAGGGGCGGCTCTCCCGCGAGCACGCCCTCACCTGGTCGCGCTCGGGCATGCTCACGGTGACCGGCGGCAAGCTCACCACCTTCCGCTCCATGGCCGCCGAGGCGGTGGACGCGGTGATCGCCAAGCTGCACCGCCGCGCCGGCAAGCCGCTCACCCAGCGCCGCACCTTCCCCGGCGGCGACTTCCTCTCGCTCGCCTCGGAGGAGGCGGCCGCCACCACCGCCTGCGGCGACCCCGAGGCCGCCGTGCACCTGGTCCGCGCCCACGGCGCGCGCTGGCGGCGCGTCTGGGCGCTCACGGAGCACGACCGGCGCCTGCGCGAGCGCATCGAGCCGGACCTCCCGTACCTGGCCGTGGAGGTGGTCTACGCCGTCCGCCAGGAGCTGGCCTGCACCCCCGCCGACATCCTCCTCCGTCGCACGCCGCTGGCCTACGAGACGCGCGACCACGGCCGCGGCGCGCTCGACCGCGTCCTCGAGCTGATGGCGCCACTCCTCCACTGGGACGCCGCCACCTGCGCCGCCATGCGCGCCGACTACGAGGCCGAGGCCGAGCGCATCCTCGCGGTCGCGCCGGAGTGACGGGACGGCAACTGCTTACCGCGGATGAGCGCGGACGACGCGGATCGTTCCTCGGCCATCCACCGCTCCCCTCTCCAGAACACGGAGAGGAAGGGTGGGTGCAACGCAGTTCACCCCTCCTCTCCCCGGGTCAGGAGATAGGAGGGGTGAACGGTACCGGTCGATCCGCGTTCATCCGCGGAAATCCGTGGTACGCAGTTCCGGCCGTTCGAGCCGGCGGCGCGACTCAGTCGGCGACGGTCTCGTGGATGGTCTGCAGCTCGACGATCCGCAGGCGGCGCGTGAGGGCAGGGAGCTTCAGGATGACCTCCTCCCCGACGCCCTTGTTGACCAGCGCGCGGCCGATGGGCGAGGACATCGTCACCTGCCCCTCCTCGAACTCCTCGGCGTCGCCGAAGACCAGGTTGTACGTCTCGCGCTGCCCGCTGCGCTCGTCCTCCACGACGACGCGCGAGCCCAGCCCCACCTTGTCGGCGGGGATCTGCGAGACGTCGATCTGCGAGAGCTTGCTGAGGCGCTGCCGCAGCTGGCCGAGCCGCGCCTGCACGAACTGCTGGCGCTCGAGCGCCGCCTTGTATTCGCTGTTCTCGCGCAGGTCGCCATGCTCGACCGCTTTGCGGATCTCGTTGGGCAGGACGACGTTGAGCTCGTGCTGCAGGCGCTCGACTTCCTCGCCCAGCTTGGCCTTGAGTTCCTCGATCATGGACGGCAAGGGAAAAAAGTGGAGCGCCCGGCCTGTCTCCGAGGCCGGGCGCCACCTGTCACTGAGGTGAGTGTAGCACCCGGACCGGGACCGCGCAAATGCCGCGCCGCGCGTCCCGTCACCCCGCTGCGCGGCTTTATATTCCGTTTCCTCCACCCTCACATCCTCCGGCCGTCGGCGCCTCCCGCCGACGACCGGCACCGGCGACGGAGCACGCGCGCGTAGATGACATTCGACCGCATCTCGGTATTCGGCCTCGGCAAGCTCGGCGCCTGCATGGCGGCCACCATGGCGGACAGGGGCGCCCACGTCATCGGCGTGGACGTCAGCCCGACCACCGTCGCCACGCTCAACGCCGGACACGCGCCGGTGGTGGAGCCCGGGCTCGCCGAGCTCGTCGCCGCCAACCGCGAGCGGCTGCGCGCCACCACCGATGCGCGCGAGGCGGTGCTCGGCTCCGACCTCTCGTTCATCATCGTTCCCACGCCGTCGGACTCCGCCGGCGGCTTCGCCACGCACTTCGTGGAGCAGGTGGCGCGCGACATCGGGCGCGCCCTGCGCGACAAGGCCGGCTACCACCTGGTGGTGCTCACCAGCACCGTGCTCCCCGGCGCCACCGCCCACCGCGTCCTGCCGCTGCTCGAGGCGGAGTCCGGGAAGGCGTGCGGGCCCGACTTCGGCCTCTGCTACAACCCCGAGTTCATCGCCCTCGGCAGCGTCGTGCGCGACCTGCTGAACCCGGACGTGGTGCTCATCGGCCAGTCCGACGAGCGGGCCGGCGCGCTGCTCGAGGCGTGGTACGCCGGCTACTGCGACAACGCCCCGCCGGTGGAGCGCATGAGCTTCGTGAACGCCGAGCTGACCAAGCTCGCCGTGA
The DNA here is from genome assembly GCA_035761165.1 of Gemmatimonadaceae bacterium. Classification (GTDB taxonomy): domain Bacteria; phylum Gemmatimonadota; class Gemmatimonadetes; order Gemmatimonadales; family Gemmatimonadaceae; genus CALCHX01. The sequence goes on from DASTRO010000064.1 coordinate 14,960, forward strand.
ACACGTACGTCACGATGAAGATCACCTTCGCCAACACGCTCGCCGCGCTCTGTGAGGAGCTGCCGGGGGCGGACGTGGACGTGGTGAGCGCCGCCATCGGACGCGACTCGCGCATCGGTCGCAAGTACCTGACGGGAGGCCTCGGCTACGGCGGGCCGTGCTTCCCGCGCGACAACAAGGCGCTCTTCGCGCTCGCTCAGACGCTGGGCACGCCGGCCGGGCTGGCGCGCGCCACCGACCTGGCGAACGACGCCCTCCTCGAGCGCCAGCTCGAGCGCATCCACGCGCTCCTGCAGCCGGGGATGTCGGTGGCCGTCCTCGGCGTCGCCTACAAGCCCGACACCACCGTCGTCGAGGAGTCGCAGGGGCTCGCGCTGGCCCGCGCGCTGGCCGAGCGCGGCGTGGCGGTCACGGTCCACGACGCGCTCGCCCTCGACGCCGCCCGCGCCGCGCTCGGCGATGCGGTGCGCTACGAGCCGTCGCTCGCGGCGTGCCTGCAGGCGGCCGACCTCGTGGTGCTGGCCACGCCGACCGCGGAGCTCCGCGCGCTCGAGGCGGCGGACTTCCCCGCCCGCGAGCGCCCCGTGATCGTCGTCGACTGCTGGCGCCTGCTGGCGACGAAGCTGGCGGGTGACGCGCGTGTCGAGTACGTCCCGCTCGGCGTCGGCCAGCCGCTGCCGGCGCCCGCCGGCGCGCCGGTCGTCGCGGGGAGCGGCCGCTAATGTGCTTCACGGATCTTGCGTGACATGATGCCAGGATCTGCGGGAGTGCAGGATGGCAGGGACGGCAGCGTGGCGGCCGAGCGCGCTGACGCCGGCGCAGCGCGAGGAGCGCCGGCTGGTTGCGGCGCGGCTGTTCGCGCGTGGGCGGCGAGACCTGGCGGAGATCGCCCGGCAGCTCGGCGTCAGCCGGCAGAGCGCCTCGCGCTGGTTCGCGTCGTGGGCCGCGGAGGGGCGGGCCGGCTTGAAGACGCGGCAGAAGACGGGGCGGCCGCCGGCAATCGACGCGGCGGGCTGGGCGCGCCTCCAGCCGATCCTCTCGGCCGGAGCGATGGCCGCGGGGTTCGACACCGAGCGGTGGACGCTGCGGCGCGTCGCCGCCGTCGCCGAGCGGGAGCTGGGGGTGCGGCACCACTTCCGGTCGTATGCGCGGATCTTGCGCGCGCACGGGTGGACGCCGCAACGGCCGGCGGTGCAGGCGAAGGAGCGAGACGACGCGCTCGTGCGGGCGTGGCTGAAGCGGGACTGGCCCGCTTTGACCAAAGAGCTCGGCGCGAGGGGCGCGTCATGGCCTTCCTGGACGAGACGGGTCACGCGTTTCGGGCCAAGGTAGGCACCACGTGGGCGCCGGCGGGCCGCCCGCCCGTACTGCGCCGAGTGAGCAAGCGCCGCGAGGTCTCGAGCATCGTCGTGGTCACGGCGCCCCTGGATGGCCAGCCGGCGCGGCTCTACGCCCGGCACTTCGTCGGCACGATCACGACGGAGCGCCTGCTCGCGACACTCCCGTACTTCCGGCGCCGCATCGGCCGGCCGCTGCTGCTCGTCTGGGACCGGCTGAATGCGCACGTAGCGGGCCGCACCCAGGCGTGGCTCGCCGCGCGTGCGGCTGACTACGCGAACGCGTTCCTGCCCGGCTACGCGCCGGACTTGAACCCGGAGGAACAGTGCAATCGGCACGCGAAGCACGCGCTCCTCAACGCGCTGCCCGCCGATGTCTCTGAGCTCCTCGCCCAGGCCCGACGCGAGTTCCGGCGGCTCGGCCGCCGTCCCGACCTGCTGGCGAACTTCTTCGCACATGCCGGGCTCCGTGTCACCTGACTTCAGCGAAGCACATTAG
>DASTRO010000065.1:0-3770 GCA_035761165.1 Gemmatimonadaceae bacterium
CATCTTTCCCAACCCGGGCAACATCTATCTCCACCACACGCCGACCCCGCAACTTTTCAAGCGCGACCGCCGCGACTTCAGCCACGGCTGCATCCGCGTCGAGGCGCCGGCGAGCCTGGCGGAACTCGTGCTGCGGGGCCAGGCCGGATGGGACCGGGCCGCCGTGGATGCGGCGATGCACGGCACGCGCACCCGGCGCGTGGAGCTGGACCGGCCGGTGACGGTGCTCATCCTCTACGCCACCGTGGTGGCGGACGAGGATGGCACGGTCCACTTCTACCCCGACCTCTACGGGCACGATGCGGCGCTCGCACGCGCCCTCCGCCGCCCGAGCGCGGCGCCGGGGGCGCCATGATGCACCTCTGGCACGGCACCGCGGACGCGCCGCGCACGCCGGCGCGCGTGAGCGCTTCCGACTGGATCACCCTCGACGTCGGCAGCTGGCCCATCGCGCCCGGGCAGACGGTGTGGGTGGACGTCGGCGTGGAGCGCGCGGCCGGCGGGTCGGCGCAGTGGCGGGTGCCGGCATCCTGGCGCCACAACGCGGGAGACAGCAGCTACTGGCGCGCCGAGATCGCCCCGCTGGCGACCGGCGACGTGCTCCGCTACCGGATCCGTGGCCACGATGCCGACGGCGACGTGGACGGCCCCACCGGCGAGCTGCACGTCGGACCGACGCTCTACCTCGCGCTGCTCTGGCATCAGCACCAGCCGCTCTACCGCGATCCGTCGCTCCCGTCGCCTCGCGGGAGCTACGCCGAGCCCTGGGTGCGCCGCCACGCGATCCGCGACTACTACCCGATGGCCGCGCTCGTGGCCGCCCACCCGACGCTCCGGCTGACGATCAATCTCACGCCGGTGCTGCTCTGGCAGCTCGAGGACTACGTCGAGCGCGGGGCCACCGATCGCGCGCTGGAGCTCACGCGCACGCCGGCCGAGGCGCTGAACCAGCACGAGCGCGACGAGCTGCGGCGCACCTTCTTCGACGCGCGGTACGAGACCGAGATCGCGCCGCACCCGCGCTACGCCGAGCTGTGGGCGCTCGCCCGGCGTGGGGCCGCGTTCGGGGTGGCCGAGCTGCGCGACCTGCAGATGTGGGCCAACCTCGCCTGGTTCGCCAAGGAGTTCCGCGAAGCGGACGTGGCGCTCCCCACGGGCGAGGTGGCCACGGTGCGCCACCTCGTGGCGCGCGGGCGCGACTTCACGCCGGCCGACGTGGACGCGATGCTCGCCGAGCAGTACAAGATCATGCGCGCCGTCATCCCCATGCACCGGCTGCTGCAGGAGCGCGGCCAGATCGAGGTGGCGACGAGCCCGTACTTCCATCCGATCCTGCCGCTGCTGGTGGACACGGACCAGGCCACGCTCGACCGACCGGGCGCGACGCTGCCGCCACGCTTCGCGCATCCCGAGGACGCCGACGCGCAGGTGCGGCTCGCCGTGGCCGACTACGTGCGCTGGTTCGGGCGGGCGCCGCGCGGCATGTGGCCGGCGGAGGGCGCGGTCGGCCGCGCCGTGGTGCCCATCCTGGCCCGCCACGGCGTGCGCTGGATCGCCTCCGACCGCGGGGTGCTCGCCCGCTCGGGGGAGTACGGCTACCGGGCGGACGAGCCGGACGTGCTCTGCCGGCCCTATCGGGCCCGGGAGGGCGACGCCACGATCAGCGTCTTCTTTCGCGAGCCCTGGCTCTCGGACACGATCGGCTTCCACTACCAGCACTACGCCGACTATGGCGAGGCGGCGCGCGAGTTCCTCGCGCAGATCAAGCAGCGCTACGCCCGCCAGCTCCACGGCGCGGGCGACCGCGTGCTGACGGTGGCGCTGGACGGCGAGAACGCCTGGAGCGCGTATCGCGAGGACGCCCGTCCCTTCCTGCATGCGCTCTACGGCCTGCTGGAGGCGGACCCCGAGGTGGCGACGGTGACGTTCTCCGGCTATCTCGACGGGATCCGCGAGCGCGGGCTCGCCGCGCACCCGTCATCGACGCAGCCCGACGTCCACCCCCTGTTCACCGGATCGTGGGTGGACGAGCCCGGGTCGGCGCCGGGCGTGGACCTCGGCACCTGGATCGGCGAGCCGGAGGAGAACGAGGCATGGGCGCTGCTGGGGCAGGCGCGCGATCGTCTCGCCAGCTCCGGCGCGACGCCCGAGTCGGCGCCGGAGGCGTACCGCGCGATCTACGCCGCCGAGGGCAGCGACTGGTTCTGGTGGCTGGGCACCGACCAGGAGTCCGGCCGCGACCGTCGCCTCGACGCCCTCTTTCGCGCCCATCTGGCGCAGGTGTATCGCGCGCTCGGCGACGAGCCGCCCGCCGCGCTGTCCACGCGGGCCGGCCCGCCGCTGGTGATCTGGACGGCGACCGCGCCACCCACGACGTTGCCGCCGGGTGGACAGCTGCTCGTGCGCGCCGAGTGCCCCGGCCGCGTCGTGTACACGGTGGACGGCGGCGCCGCGCTGAGCGCCGCGCTGGTGCCCGTGCGACGGGCCGACGCCGGCGTCGCGCAGTACCAGCGCCTGCTCGGCCCGTTCGCGCCCGGTGTCCGCGAGGTGTGCCTCCGCATCCGGCCCGCCGCCCCATCGGGTGCGGAGATCGGCACCGGGGGCGGATCGCGCGAGTACCGCCTCGTGATCACCGATCCGGCGACGTGAGCCCGTTGAGGTCGACGCCGGCACCCTCACCGCCGTTCTCTCGCGGCGCCCCCGTCACCCGCGTCGGCGCGCGGCCTCGAGCATGACCCGCTGCTCCGCCGCCGCGACGTTCCGTCGGGTGCGCTCGATGGCGTCCGGGTTCACCGAGATCGAGTCGATCCCCCAGCGCACGAGCTCCTCGGCGTACTCCGGATGGACCGACGGCGCCTGGCCGCAGATCGAGCAGGTGAGGCCGAGCCGCTGGCAGGCGCGGATGATCGCGTGGATCGTCTCCAGCACCGCGGGGTCGCGCTCGTCGTAGAGCGGCGCCAGCACGTCGCTGTCGCGGTCGATCCCCAGGACCAGCTGCGTGAGATCGTTGGAGCCGATGGAGACGCCGGTCGCGCCCAGCCGGGCGTACTCGTCCAGCCAGGTCACCACCGACGGCACCTCGGCCATCACCCACAGCTGCAGCCGGGGATCCTGCGTGAGCCCGCTCGCGTCGATGAGCCGCTTGCACTCGCGGAACTCGCGCCCGGTCCGCACGAAGGGAATCATCAGGTGCAGCCCCGGGTACTGCGCCCGCACCTGCTGCAGCGCCTCCAGCTCCAGGGCGAAGAGATCGGGCTCGCGCGTGTAGCGGAAGCAGCCGCGATAGCCGATCATCGGGTTCTCCTCGTGCGGCTCGAAGGCCTCGCCCCCGGTCAGCCCCCGGAACTCGTTGGAGCGGAAGTCGGTCGCCCGGTAGATCACGGGCCGAGGGTGGAAGGCCGCGGCGAAGGTGCGCAGCGCGCCGGCCATGCGCTCCACCAGCTCGCTGCCCCGCCCCTCGCGGAGCAGCACGCGCGGATGCGTCTTCTCCAGCGCGGTGAGCAGCATGAACTCGGCGCGCAGCAGCCCCACGCCGTCCACGTCCCGCTGGGCCACCGCCTCCGCCAGCTCCGGCTGGCCGAGGTTGACGTAGATGCGCGTGGCGGTCGGGGGCGACGCAGCCGTCGTCGTCGCCGGCAGGCCGGCAGCCGGGGTGGTCGCGGTGGGCGCGGTGGGCGCGGTGGGCGCAGCGCTCGGCGTCGCGGCCGGCACCGGGATCGTGCCCTCGCGAACGAGGCCGGCCGTCGCGTCCACGGTCACGAGCGTGCCCG